>CAZJTG010000028.1:0-24258 GCA_964548865.1 uncultured Solibacteraceae bacterium | reverse complement strand
CCGGGCTTCAGCCGCGATCGGACCTGGCGGAAGAACTCGACCGAATACAGCAATCCGGCGTGCGACGACCACGGGTAGATGGCGTCGGCCTGGATCAAATCGTAGACGCGATCGTCCGTGAACAGTACGTGCCGGGCGTCGGCGATCACGCGTTCTAACCGGGCGTCCTCGTTGAGTCGGGTCACGGCTGTGCCGGGCACTTCCCGGGCGAAACGATCCATGACGCGGAAGACGGGCGCCACGATCTCCACAACACGAATCTGCTTCGTTCGCGGGTTGATCCCGCTGGCGTACGGCGTGCCGCCCGTGCCGCTTCCGATCAACAGGACCGATTCCGGGTTGGGGTGAACCAACGGCCCGAGAACGCCGAGCGCACCGTGCGCCCGCGAGAACGGCACCTGGCTCTGGTCGTGTCCGGCGATGTAGAGGGCATGCAGGCCGTTCTTGGGCACCAGCACCGCCACACCCGTCCGGTCCTCCTCGACGAGCGTCGTACCGGCGTTCGGGGCTGCGCCGTGCAGCGTCGCCCAGAACCCGGCGTTCGGCGGGAATAGCGCGACCGCCGCGATCGTTGCCGCGGCGAGCCCGAGTGCGGGGAGCCGGCGCGGGGCGGGACGCGCGGCCCCGCGAGCGTCGCCGCGCGACAGCATGAAGAACAGAAACGCCAGACCCGCGACAGCGACCAATCGCAGGGTCCCGGCCGTGCCGAGCCAGTGCAGCAGCACGAGTCCCGTCACGAGCGCGCCCGCGGCGTTGCCGAGGATGTTCGCGAGCTGTATTAATCCGACCCGCTGACCCACGAGATGCGGATTGTCGTGCACTGCGCGTTGGATCACTGGAAACGACAGACCGGCAAGGAACGCCGACGGGCCCACGACCAGCATGGTGAGGACGAAGTAGAGCGTCACCCTCGAGACAACCTTGGCCTGGGAAACGCTCGCGCCCAGGTGGCCGGCCCCCGTGAACGCAGCGTCAAGCCCCCACCATGCATGGCCAAGGTACAAGCCTGCCATCGCAAGAACCGCGCAGCACGCAATACCGCCCTGAAGCAGCCCGAACCACCGGCCCGGTTGCGTGATGCGCTTGATGACAAGTGAACCGAAGACGATCCCCAGGCCATCCGCGACCAGGAACACGAAGAGCACGACCGAAAACGCGTAGGCGTCGGACTTCATCAGCAGGCCGAGCGCACGGAACCACACGATCTCGAGCGCGACGATGATGAATCCGGACGCCATCGCGAGGGCGCTCCAGCGCCACACCTCCGGGGTCACGTCGATCCACTTGCGCCGTTCGCGTGTCGCGGCCGCCACAGTCGCGCCCGACGCGGGCCGGGCGGCAAGCGCCGCCAGGCCTATGGCCAGGTTCACCAGTCCGGCGATGTAGACCGTGACCTCGTAGCCGTACGTCCCAATCAGCAGGAACCCGGCCGCGAGCGTGCCCAGCGCGGCACCGACGGTGTTGAGCCCGTAGAGCCAGCCGATTCGGGAAGAGGCCTCGTCGATGCTCGTGACGACGGCTCTCGACAGGAGCGGCATCGACATCCCCATCAGCAGCGTCGGTGGAAGCAGCGCGACGAAGGCCGCCAGCAGGCCGAGCCCGGACGATTGCGCCAGGCCGATCCAGCGCACGAACAACACATCGTAGAAAAGGAACGGGCTGGCCGCGGCGAAGGCGGCGATGCCGAACTCACACGCGGCGAACCACAACACGGCAGCTCGCGCGCTCAGGCGGTCGGCGACAGACGCGCCGCAGAGGCTGCCGATGCCGAGGCCGGTCAGGAAGGCGCCGACGACCAGGCTCGCGGCAATCGCATCCGAGCCGCCGAACAGTCCGAGCATGCGCTGCCAGGATGTCTGGTACACCAGCGCGGAGAAGCCGGACAGGAAATAGAAGACGCAGAACGTCACGAGGGGCGCGCGCGAAGTGCCTGCGCGTGACGAGCTGGTTGCGGCGGTCTGCATCAATGCTGATGTTCCTCCCGGCGTGGTTCGGCTCTAGCAGGCGTATGATACCGGCGCGTGGCCGCCGGCGTTCCTGAGGACGGGAGGCTGACCCTGGGATCCCCACGATGATCGTCGCCATCGCCGCGGCAGAAGTCTCGACACGAGGACGCTCCACTCGCCACATCGTCGCCGCGGCCGTCATCGTGATGCTGCTCGTGAATGTCGGGCTCGTGAACCGGTACATGGCGGACGTCATTCGCTTCCCAGCCGACGCCGTCATTCACGACCGCCACGGCCGGATCGCGTACGAGCTGCGCGGCTTCACGGGACGCCCGAAGTGACCACGGACGGACGGACCAACCCGCGTGAACTCGACTGGCGAGACGCGCTGCTGCTTCTTGTCTGCTTCGGCATCATCACGGCCGCATGGTACCCGGCCTTGTCCGGCGTCTCGACCCTCCTGGGCCTCCATGACGCCATCGAGCAGACGTGGCCATGGTGGCGGTTCAACGTGGCCGAGGTTCAGGCCGGGCGACTACCGCTCTGGAACCCCTACTCGAATGGCGGTGTGCCGCATCTCGGCGAGGGTCAGGCGTTCGGACTGTACCCGCCGGCGCTTCTGGTTGCGTGGCTCGGCGGCCGGTGGGCAGAAACGACCGCGACGCTCCACCTCATGGGAGTCGCCCATGCCTGGCTCGCCTGCGCCGGCGCCTTCCTGACGGCGCGATCTCTTCGGCTGCCGGCGCTGGCGGCGGCCGCGAGCGGATTGGTATTTGCGCTCGGCGGCTACTTCAGCATGCGCGCCAACAACCAGCTCAATATCTTCTGGGCGACGGCCTGGGTGCCGTTCATCGTGTGGGGCGCCATTCGAACCATTCAGCGATCCGACGTGCGATGGATGCTCGCGTCCGGTGCGGCCGTGGCGTCGTCGATCTACGCGGGGCACGGCCAACCTGCGTACCACGGTGTTGTGGCGACATGCGGCGTGCTCGTGGGCGCCGCGATCCTCCGACTCCCCCAGGAGCGTCCACTGACCGCGGCGAAGGCGGGCGCTGCCATCCTCGTGCTCGCGATCAGCAGCCTCACGCTCTCGGCTGCGCAGCTGGGGCCAATGGCTGAGTACCAGGCGCGCGCACTCCGCTGGGTCGGCCTCGACGAACCTATGGTCGCCAGCACGAAGCTCCCGTACGACGTGATGGCCATCAACGCCTCGATGCGAGTGCACCAATTCTCATCGGTAGTCAACCCGGAGGCACAGCCGCCCGACGACGGAAGCATCTACCTCGGATTCACGGGCGCCGCGCTCGTCATCGCGGGATTGTGGGGCCGGACCCGCTGGCGTTGGATCTGGGGCGCGCTCGCGGCCATCGGCGTCCTGATCGCCCTCGGCGACCAGACGCCTGCTCTTCGGATCGCGGCCTGGCTTCCCCTCAATCAGACCCGGGCGCCGGTCCGCTGGCTGCTACTGACGCATCTCGCGGCCAGTGTGCTGGCCGGAATGGGAGTGGCGTGGTTGGCGGCCAGACTGGCGAGGTGGCACCCGCGACTCGGCGTGATTGGCGGGCTCGCGGCGGTGGCGCTGGTCGGAGCCGAACTCGGGCCGCAGGTGTCGCGTGACTGGCCGGCGGTTGCGGCGGGCCACACGGACGCGCGGAACCTGCCGGAATACACAGATCCTGCGGTGACCAATCTCATCGACTTCGCCCGCGCGCGTCCCGGGACGTTTCGAATGCACCTCTGGGAAGCGACCGGCGTCGCCGAGAACGTGACGCAGCTGATGCGCGTGCCCAGTACGAGCGGGTTCGCGGCTACACGGCCGCTGAAGCTGCACCGTTTCCAGTCACATGCGCCGTCGCATGCGTCCGACGTGCTCGGCATCGGCCTGCTCGCCACCACGTCGTCGGAGGCGTTGCCGCGGTGGTTCGAGAGATTCGTCCCCGTCAGGAATTTCGGCCCCATCCGCGTCTTCGAGAATCCAAGCGCCAGACCAATCGCCTGGCTGGTCGATGAGGTGAAGGTCGTCGGGTCTGATGAAGAAGCGCTGACGGCGATCGCGGCCGATCTCGACATAACGCACGTGGCCGTCGTGACCGCGTCCGCACCCGGAACCAGCCGGCCAGACGCCGGGGCACGCGGTACCGTCGCCCTTCGGGATTACCGCCCCGGTTACGTCCGCCTCGATGTGACATCAATCGGTCGCGCCTTGCTGGTCACAAGCGAGCCCGATTATCCCGGCTGGCAGGCCACGATCGATGGCACTACCACACCCGCCGTCAACGTGAACTACGCCTTTCGCGGTGTGATGGTACCGGACGGGACGCACACTGTGGAGTTCAAATACCGGCCGTGGACGGTGTACGGCGGACTGACCATCGTCGCGATCGGCTGCCTCGGAGTGCTCGGAGTCGTGGCGCTGGGTCGCCGGTCATCAGCGCGCGGGCTCGGCGCGTTGTAACCCTCCCCTCTCAGCCTCGCGAATCGTACCTGTAGCGCCGCCAGATTCGAAGGAGTTCGACGGGTGTCGTCAGAAAATCGCCGAGGCTCAGTTTCGTGCCCGGCTTCTCGATCCACGTCGCCAACGGCACCTCGACAATCGACGCCGATCCCCGTTCGCGCCCGCGCGCGTGCAGCAGCCGGAAGATCATCTCGACGTCGAAGAACCACCGTGTAACAAACGGCTCAGCGAATACCTCCGGAATCAGCCTGACCCGGAAGAGTTTGGCGCCGCACTGCGTGTCGTAGACGGGCAGGTCGAGCATGAGGCTGACGGCCGTCGCGAACACGCGACCGACGTAGTGCCGCCACGCGTTGCGACGAATCGTCCGGCCGAGCAGCGCGACGCGGCTGCCCATGGCGAGGTCGTACGAGGGATCCGCTTCGAGTGCCGCCTCGAGCTCCGCGAGGGACGAGAGCGGCGCCGACAGATCGGCGTCCAGGTATCCCGCGTAGTCGAACGGTCGCCACGAGGCGAGCGCGTTGGCGCCTGCGCGGATGGCTTCGGCCTTCCCGGAGTTCCTGGGCAGGTTGAGCGCGCGAATCTGCGAGGGCAGTTCCTCGGACAGCCGCGCGAGCACCGCGGCAGTGCCGTCCGCACTGCCGTCGTTCACCAGCAGAAAATGAATCCGCCGATTGGCAGCCGCACACTGGAGAATGGCTGCCACGTCGAGGCGGCTGGCCTCGTTGTAGCAGGGCACGATGACGCAGGACGTCGGCATCGTTCGGGCCGCTCAGGATCCGGCAGCGGCACTTCGGCGGGCACGAAGGCGGCGGGCGGTCGCGGCCAGGATCAGAACGAGCGCGACACCACTTCCAGACAGCGCCCAGGGCCTGGCACTCTGGCGCGTGACCGTGGTCGAAAGGATGAGCGCGCGCGGCTGGCCGCCGTACAGCCGCAACTCGTACGTCATACCAGCGCGTACCGTCAACGACGTAGTTCCCCCCGAACCGGACGCCAGCGTCGTCTCAGCACCGCCGTCCACGGCGACGGCCACCTGTCCATGGCCGAGAGCATCGAGGTTCCAGGCTACCTCACTCGTGCCACCGCCGAGCCCGGGCGGCACCGGATTGGGCGTCGCCGTCAGGAACGACCGGGAGCGGATGGTTGCGATTCTCTCCGCCGACAGTGGTTCGTCGGATTGGCTCTCGAGAGCCCGCACCGCCGTCGCGATCAGGCTCGCCGAGGCGAGCAGCGCACGCGACGACACCGAGTAGAGCTTGAATTCGTACGACGACGTGGGACGAATCCAATCTGCGATGACCGATCCGGTCGGCCCCTGGCCGAAGACCTCGCCGGGCCCGCCATCGGTCGAGACGTAGACGACGCCATCCGACCGATCGCCGGTCGTCCAGTTGACCCGCACGCGCGGATCGACTTCGGGATCGGAGCCGCCGAGACGGCTGATGTCAACGTCAGGCGGTGTGTGTGGAATCGAGTCCGCCGGCGCCCGGGACACGCTGACCCTGGCCAGCAACGTCGACGGCACGGTGGCAGTGTAGAGACGGAACTCGTACATGGAGCTGCCGCTGATCCAGTTCACCGGCAACGTGCCTTTGGGACCGGCAGCAACCGTGCGTTCCAGTCCCCCATCCGTCGAGACTTTGACCCGACCTTCGGTGCCGTTACCCGTTGTCCACGTGACCGTCGTCTCGCCGGGCGCGGCACCTGCCGGGATGGGATTGGGCGCGGCGGAAATCCACGCGGCTCCAGGCGGCGGCGCGGCGCGAGTGACGCGCACCGAGGCGATCGCGACGGCGCCGGTCGGCGCGTACAACGTGAACTCGTACGTCGTGCCGGCCTGAATCCAATCAGCGACGGACGATCCGGACTTTCCACGTGCAAATACGCGATCCGGCGCTCCGGCAATGGAGACGCGCACTTCGCCGTCGGCGTCGGCACCGGTCGTCCATGTGATTGTGGTCCTGCCCCCGCCCGTCCCGGCAGGCACGGGATTGGGCGTGGCGACAATGGTCGGCCTTGACGGGGCCTTGTCCTGCGGCGACAACACGGGCACCGCGGCCCATGCGAGCGCGAGGATCGCGGCGATCATCTCCGGCGCATCGTACATTCTTTTCGCGTCGGTTACGGCGGGATATGATCCACGCGCTCAATGGCAGCGTTTCGTACCGGACCAGTCGCGTCGAGACGCATGGAACTGCTGCTTGCGGCCCTGGCCCTGGCCGTCGTCTTCCGCGTCGCCTTCGCGCAACTCTTCAGCCCCGATAGCAGCCTCGCGACGCAGCAGGACAACACGTATCAGCTCGTCCCGATCTTCAGTTTTCTTTCGCAGGCGTTCGTCGCAGGGGAGTACCCGTACTGGATGAACACGGTCCTGTCGGGAATGTCCGTGTTCAACGACCCCGATTTCTCTCCTGCGTACCCGTTCTATTTCCTCAGGTTCGACGTGTTCGGCTCGCCGCTCGCGGCAATGTCGGCGGTACATTGGATCACCGTCCTTCATCTATTCGTTCTGTACTTCAACTCGTATGTGATGCTGCGGTGCATGCGGGCGCGGCCGCTCGGGGCGTTCCTTGGCGCCTCGTTGTTCGCGCTGAGCCAGAACAGCATCAGCTACGCGGGCTGGGTCAACATCATCGCGTCGTATTCGTGGTTGCCGCTCGTCGTCGGCGCGGTGGTCCTGATTCTCGAAGGCCGGTACGAACGCCGGCCGGTGCTGGTGGGCGGGATCGCGCTCGCGCTGCTCACGCTCGCGTCGCCGTCGCAACCGTTGATTCACGCGATCTTCATCGGCGTCGTGCTGTTTCTCGGTCGCGCGGTCTCCTGGATCGCGGCGCGCGACGGACGAGCGATGCGACGCGCGCTCCGGGACATCCTGGCGATGGGCGCGCTGGCACTCCTGCTGTCCGCGCCGAGCATTATTCCGGCGTTCTTGAACCTCGACGACATGATCCGTTTCCTCGGCGACTTTCCACCGATCACGAACAACGTGCGGATGCCGTACGAGGCCACGCTGGTCGGACAGATGTCGCCGGGCCAGCTCGCGTCGGTGCTGCTGCCGCTCCAGGTGCCCCTCATCGTCGGCAGCTGGTTCATCGGACTCGGTGGTGTCCTCTTCGCCCTGGCGGGTCTCGTCGAGGTACGGCGACGCTGGCTGGTGGCGCCTCTCGTGGTGCTCGCGGCGTACGCGCTGCTGTCGGCGATGGGCAGCCATACGGGTTTCGCGCAACTCAACTACCACGTGCCCTTCCTGAACATGGTGCGCGAGCCGCCGCGGCACATGGTGGTGTTCATGCTCGGCGCGTCGGCGCTGGCCGCGTTCGGCTTCGACGCGCTGACGTCGGCAATTGCGCGCGTCGGGGGCGGGCGCTCACTCCGCGTGTTTGCCCTCCCGGCGGCGGTGTTCGCCGTTCTCGCCGTGTGGGCGACTCGATCGCCGCTCGCCTACGCGGGCACGGCTCCCATGTGGGTGGTGGTCGGCGCCTTCGTCGCCGGCGTGGTGCTGCTGGTCGCCGCGGTGCGGCTGTCAGGCATGGCGCGAACGATGGCATTCGGCGGTGCCGCACTGCTCGTCATCGCCGCCAATCTGGCGCACCCGCACGCCAACCTCCTGTTGCGTGTCAACGATTACTTCCGGCAGGCCAACCTGGCATCGCACCGGGTGCTGGCGGAATTGAGCCGGGTCCCCGATGCCCAGCGGTACCGCACGGCCTTCGAGGGCGACGAACTGCCTGCGGTGTTCTGGGCCATGAACGGCAGCTATTACGGGCTGCGCGCCTTCCAGGCATTCAAGAACCCTGTGACGAACGCGCGGCAGTTCACCGAGGTCGCACAGGCTCAGGGAATCCGCCACTACTACGCGCTCCTTGGCGGCAAGTACTACGTGTGCAAGAGCTGCGCGCACGTCGACAAGATTACGTATCGGCCCGTCCGCGACGTGGAGGGGCATCGCGTGTATCAGGCAGACTCGGCGCTGCCGCTGTACTTCGCGGTCGGACGAGTCGCGGCGTTGTTTGACACACCGAATGAGTTCATCGACCGCGTCGAGGCGGGCTTTGAAAGCGGGCGCGAGGTCCTGATCGACCGGAGCGTGCACGTGCCTCGCCTGGACCTCCTGCTGAATACGCCGAAGGACGCACTGCACGCGGTGATCAAGGAGGAGCATCGCACGCTGAATGTCGTCGAGCTCAGCGTCGGCACCAACCGCCCGGCCATCGTCGTTCTCAACGAGTATTTCACGGACGCGTGGATCGCATCGGTAAATGGACGCCCGGCTCCCACCGTCAGAATCAACCTGAATCAGGTCGGCGTCGTCGTCGAATCTGGCGCAAGCCTCGTCCGGTTCGAATATCGTCCGAGCCTCTTCGTGTGGTTGCTCCGCCTGCAGGCGGTCGTCGCGGGCATCCTGGTGGTCTGGGGCGTCGGACGACTCTGGGGCCGCTATCGCGCGGCGATGGCGGTCACGAGCCACGCGAGTTCCCGATCGTCCTGAGACTCGCCGTCGCGGCTCGGCTGCCACGACCGGGACGCGGTGATTCGGATTCGCGCAGCGCCCGGCGCGACGGGCAATCGCAACTCGAAGCTGCCAGGGCTTACATGGTGCGAGGATCGCTGATCGCCAACCTCGATTGAGAAATCCTGCCCCTCGTGCAACTGGTGTGGCACGCGACCGGCGATGCGGATGACCGTGACCGCCCGTACGGCCCTGAACTGGAACTCCAGTTCGCGGCCGGCCCAGCCGTCAGCCCAGAAGCCCCTGACGTCGCCCGCCAGCCGAAGACCGCCGCCAAGCGGAAGATCTGCGATCGCGAGACCGCGTCCGCTGGACTCCGATGCCCGGCCCCGCATCCATCGATCGGCCGCCCGCAGCGGCGCTGTGATCCGCCAGCTGCGCGAGGCGAGGATGTGCTCAATCGTCGTGTCTTTGGCGGCGACCTCACGGCTGATGCGCGCACGCTCACGCTGGTGGTCCGCCGCTTCGCGCCGGAGGCGATCGGTCTCGACGTCCTGCGCCAGCAGCTGCGCGCGCAGCGCGTCCACCTCTCGGTGGAGGCGATCGCGTTCTCGCCGAAGACGTTCGATGGCCGCGGCCTGGGATTCCGCGAGGCGGCGCGCCGTCTCCACGTCCTGCACAGTCCGCTCGCGCAGCCGCGCCAGCTCCGCGTCCTGGTCGCGAAGGTGCTGCCCCAGCGCCTCGGCATCTGCCGCGTCGGCCGATCTCGCCCGCCGCAGTTCCTCGATCTGCGCGTCCTGCGCCGTCAGATGTGCGCGAAGCTCGACGATGGCATCCGTGAGCCGATCGGCGTCGCGTTGACTCGCGGCGAGCGTCTGCTCCAGCCGCTCGACACCACGGTGCCGGGTCAGCAGCTGCAGCCGCACAGCGTCGGGATCGAACTTCCTCAGCTCGGTCTCGGAACGGACGAAGGATGAGCCCTCGGCGAAAGCGTCGTACTGCACGTGCCAGCCGCGGGCGCGTTCGCCGGGATCGAACGCGGCCTTCCGCTCGCGAAAGACTTTGCGCTCGCCATGGGCCTGGCTGCGAATGGGATAGTGCCGCAGCAGGAACCGCACCGGGCAGACGCGCCGCCCGACGAACTCCACGCTGTGACCGCCGGATTGGGCCAGCGAAATCGGATGGCGCGTCTTCTTCCAGCACTTGATCTGCACGCGGTCCCATGCGCCGGCCGGCTCGTAGAGTTGCAGCCGCTGTCTCACGTCGCCGGCGTCCCCGTCCAAGGCCGAGGTCGGCCAGAAATTCAGGACTTCGAAGTCGATGGCGTTGTAGCCGGCAGCGTCTGCCCGGGCAATGCCGTCGGCCAGTGTCTCGTTCGGCCAGGGACTCTCGCGGAATTCGTCGGCGTCGTGGTGAATGAACCAGTCCGCGTCAATCGATGCCGCCAGCTCCTCCTTGCGGCTGAGGATCGCCTCCCAGGTGAATCGGTGTCCGCTCCGCGCCGCGGGCCGCGCGGGCGGAAAAGACTCGATGCCTATCACGCCCCTGCCGTCGAACGCCTGAACGGCCGCGAGCGTGCCGTCGGTGGACTGGTGATCGATGAAATATACCTTGACGCCGTCGTCGATCAGCGCGCGCACGACCTGTCCGATAATGTCTTCCTCGTTGTAAGCGGCGATGATGGCGACTACGTTCAGGGTCATGACTCAGGCGCGCTCCAGCATCGCCGCGAGCGTCCGTTTGACCGACTCATAACCGAGATTGGCGTCGATGTGTCTGCGGCCCCTCTGGGACAAGCGCGTCCAGAGATCCGCGTCCGTGTACACCTGGATCACCTTACGCGCGAACGCCGCCGGATCGGACGCCACCATCAGGTGCTCGCCGTCCACCAGCCCGAGGCCTTCCGCGGCCACCGGCGTGGCCACCGCGGGCACGCCCCACGCCAGGCTCTGGGTCACCTTGCCCTTGACCCCGGCGCCATAGCGCAGCGGCGCAACCGTCAGCCGGCTACCGTCGAACACGGGCTCGACATTCGCGACGAAACCCTTGACGACAACGCGGTCCGACGCCAGCCGCTCGATCGACGGCGGCATGTGCGAGCCGACGATGAGGAAGCGCGCGTCCGGAAGCGACGCCCGCACGTGCGGAAAGATCTCCTCGACGAAGTAGTGCACGGCGTCTTCGTTCGGAGTGTGCCGGAATCCGCCGATGAAGAGCAGGTCCCTACGCGCCGCGTATCCGGGAACGTCGAATCGCACCGAGTGGATGTTCGGCACGATTTCGATTGAGGGCAATGACGAGTCACGGCGGAGCAGGTCGGCCTCGTGCGTGCTCGTGACCCAGACCATGTCGCTCTCGCGCATCACACCTGTTTCCACTCTGCGCGTCTGTTCGGCCGCTTCCGCGAGTCGCGCGTCGTTCTCGAGCTCGGCACGCCGCCGCTCTCTCAGAAAGTGGAGATCGACGGTGTCGAAGATGATGAACGGCCGCGGCTTGGCGGCCCGGAGCCCTGGCAGATAGTTCTTCGCGAAGTGCGCGCGGCAGAGGATGGCACAGTCGAACTCGTGCCCGAATCGTTCGACGTACCCGTACTCCGAGGGGCCGTAGAGCACTTCGATGCCCATCTGCTGGATTTCGGAGGTGTACGGTTCGAGGCCCGCGAGGTTGTCCGGCAGAAACGTGACCCGATGGCCCAGCTCGACCAGCATCGAGAGCAGGGCCATCATCCGGACGGAGCCCGAGTCCTGATCGTGATGCGGCACCATGTGATCCATCACCAGCACGCGGAGGCCGCGGCGCCGGTCGCGCGCGCGCCTGAGGAGTGATGGGTCGTGCGGATGCTGTGCAGCGAGCGCACCTGCATGCCGCTCCTTGAACTTGGCGTGGTTGATCACTTGATACGCTTTGACGCCCGTGGACGTGTCCGTGCCGGCGGTCGCGCCTTCGCAGTGCACGACGCGCGAGGCCGGCTGATACATCACCCGCAACCCTTGTTCGCGCAGCCTGAACGCCAGGTCGGTGTCTTCGTAGTACGCGGGCGCATAGCGCGGATCGAATCCGCCCATGTCGCGGAAGACCTGCCGCCGAAGCATCAGGCACGCACCCGAGCAGTAATCTACTTCCCGGACGAAGTTGTACTCGGGTCTGTTGGGATCGTCCTTGTTGCCGTAGTTCCAGCCCTCGCCGTCGCTCCAGATGATGCCGCCGGCCTCCTGCAGGCGTTCGTTCGGATAAATGAGCTTCGCTCCCGCCGCGCCGACCAGCGGATCGCGCTCGAACGTGCGGACGAGCGCCTCGAGCCAGCCCGGGAGCACGATCGTGTCGTTGTTCAGAAAGACGACGAACTCACCGCGCGCGGCGTCCGCACCCTGGTTGCACGCTCCGACAAAACCTATGTTGGTGTCGTTCCGCACGACGCGCAGACCTTTGATGCCGGCGAGCATCTCCTGCGTCGGCGCGTCCGACGCGTTGTCGACGACGATGACTTCGTAGGTGCCGGCGGGAGTCAGGGCGGCGATGGCGCCGATGCAGTCACGCGTGATTCCCTCGTTGTTCCATACGGGAATGACAATCGAGCTTCGGGGCGACTCCGAGGCCGGAATCTCGAACGCGACCGATGGGTCGATGTTGCGACGGATCCGCAGCGACGGCGTCGCGGCCGGCGCCGTGGTACGCCCGCCGAGCCGCATCCGGCTGCGCACGATCACTTCGCGGAAGCCGTGGCTGAGCCAGAATTCGGCGACTTCCACGGCCGGCACCAGCAGGCGCTGCGGCGCGCCGCGGGACGCCAGGGACATCTTCAGTTGCCGTAAACGCCGGATCCGCTCTTCCTTCTTGTTCAAGCCTGCACTACCCACTCCCGTATCGGACGTTCCACGCACGATGTATAACCCGTGCAAAACAGGTTACTTTAGGCGCCGTGATTGCGCAGAGCTTGTGGATTGGCGAGCGGCTTTCGACCATGGGCCGGCTGGGCGTCCAGTCGTTTCTGGCGTCGGGCGCCGAGTACCACCTCTATTGCTACGACCACATTTCGGATGTCCCCGACGGCGTCGTCCTCAAGGACGCGGCCGAAGTCCTTCCCCGGGATCAATTGTTCCCCTATCGCGACGGCTTCGGTGCCGGGAGCTATTCTGCTGGGTCGAACTACTTCCGCTACAAGCTCCTGCTCGATCGTGGGGGCTGGTGGGTGGACACGGACGTCGTCTGCCTGCAGCCGTTCGACTTCGATGGTGAGTCTGTGATCGCCTCCGAGCAGCGCGATCGGCGCGAACGCGGCGCCGATACCGGCGCGGCGTCGAGTGTCATCAAGCAACCCGCCGGCAGCGCCCTGATGCGCTGGGCGTGGCGCGCCTGCCGCGAGCGCGATCAGGACTCGGTGCGCTGGGGCGAGGTGGGGCCACGGTTGCTCGATGAGGGGGTGCGCGCGCTCGGATGGCAGGACGATCTCGCGCCCACCCAGGCGTTCAGCCCGGTGCCGTTTTTCGACTGGCAGCGCCTCATCGACGCGGATCGAGTGCCGTCGTTCGGTCCGGATACGTATGCCGTGCACCTGTGGCACCAGATGTGGCGCGCTGGCGGCATCGATCCGGACGGCGCGTTCCCGGAGTCGTGCCTGTACGAACTGCTGAAACGGCGGGTCGGACTCCGCTGAACGATCACGCCGCGGAGCACGCCGCGGTCAGGGGCGTCGCTCAGGTGCCGATGCCGGAACTCGCGCGCATCTCCTTGACCTGACGGCGGAACGCGTTTGCCCAGACGACGTTGCCGGCAAGGCACATCGGCAGCAGCATCAGGAACTTCACGAGGAACGACCACCGCGAACGTGCGAGCTCGAGGAAGATCCTCGGGAGAATGAGCGCCGGAGCGACGAGCGCGAGCTCCGGCACTGCGAGAAAGGGCAACGCCCACCAGCGGCGGACCACCACGTGATAAACCGCCGACGACTTGCCCATCTCCCGGTTGTAGCGGAAGAACTCATTCCAGCCGATGCGATTGAAGTGCCTGACTTCGATCGACGGGTCGTAGACCACGCCGAATCCCGCTTTCCCAAGGTGGTACGAGAAGATCACGTCCTCGCCAAGCGTGCGGTCGGGAAAACTGACTTTGCGTAGTGCCTCGAGGCGATAGGCGCTGTTGCAGCCGACCAGAAAATTCGTGTCGCGCACCGGCGCTCCGTTCCTCGGAAAGTGCCGCAGGAACTCGAGGAAGTACATGGCGCAGCCGCTCCAGCTTTCCGGATTCTGAACGCCGACGGAGCCGCCCGCCGCTCCCACCGCTGGATCGGCCAGATGCCGTTCGAGCCGCGCGATCCAGTCGTCGGGAACGACACAGTCCTGGTCTGTAAAGAACACCAGGCGCCCCTTCGCCCGCAGGGCGCCTTCGTTCCGGGCGCCGCCAGCGGTCAGGCGCTGCGGCGAGCAGACCAGCTCGACCTCGGGAAAGTCGGATCGGATGATTGACGCGGCGGCGTCCCCTGAACTCTCAACGACAATAACTTGACAACGGCGGCCGGCCGTGGCCCGCCTGACGGACACCAGCGAGTCGGCAATGGTCCGGGCACCGGAATATGCTGGAATGACGACAGAGATGTCCGGGCCTGACTCCGTCACGCGCCTAATGCTAATACGGCGACTCCTCGCGGCCCGTCTACTGACCGCGGTCGTCCTTGCGATCACGTTCTCGGTCGCCGCCTGCGGCGGTGCCCGCCCCACCATTGACAAGGGGGAGGCCGTGCGCCGGGGCGACGAAGCCATGGCGCAGAAGAAATTCGGCGAGGCCATCATGGCCTTTCAGGAGGCGGTCGCCGTGGACCCCGAGGACGGCAGGCTGAGGCAGAAACTGGCCCGGGCGCTCGAGGGGGCCCACAGCTGGGATCTGGCCGCACGCCAGTTCATCACGGCCGCCGAGAAGCTGCCGGACGACTGGGACGCGCAGATCGAAGGGGTGACGTGGATGCTGGGATTGTCCCGGTTCTTCGACGCAACCGAGAAAGTAAGGTCGCTTCAGAAGGAACGGCCCGTCGACCCGCAGCTCCTGATGCTGGAGGGCGTCGCCCGATCCGAATTCCGGAACCCCGAAATGGGTGTGTACGAAGTCGAGGCCCAGATGCGTCTCGGGCGACACTTCGAGGGCGCCAGGTACCGCTTGAGTCCGAACAGGAACTCGAAGCCGATGGATGCCGAGAAGCTGCTGCGGCAGGCGTACAACCTCGCACCCGACAAGTTCAACACTCGCATCGCGCTCGCCGGATATCTCTGGATATACGGCGACTGGGACGAAGGCGCGGCGCTGCTGCGGATTTCCGCGGACAAGGAACCCGGCAACATTCAGGCCAACCGCGCGCTTGGCCTGTTCTACGACTTCAGGGACAAGCCCGAGGAGGCGGAGCGCTATCTGAAAGTCGCCGCCGCGGGCAGCGACCGCGATTCCATGCTCGCGCTCGCGGATTTCTACTTCCGGCGCAAGAGGTTCGCCGATTCGCTGGCGATTCTGGGTCCCATTGCCGCGACCAACGACCCCGATTCAGGCGCTGCGGCCAGGGCAGCGGATGCGGAGCTGTCGCTCGGCCAGCACGAGGTCGCGCTCAAGCGCGCGGATGACCTGCTCAAACGAAAGCCGTTCGATCCGGTCGCGCTGCGCGTCAAGGCGACGGTGCTACTGGCCATGGGCGACAAGGCGCAGGCCCTGACACTCGCACAGAGCGCCCTGGCCTCGGCGCCGACGTCCCGTGACGCGCGTCTGGCACTCTCTCGGGCGCTCCACGCCAACGGCGACCTGTCGGCGGCCTTCACCGAGTACAGCGAAGTCTGGCGCAGCGACATGCGGGATGCCGCCGTCGCAAAGTCCCTGGCCGGCATCGCACTCGCCCTCGGGCGTGACGGTGTTGCCGAGGACATCGGCAACCAGAGCCTGCGACTGAACCCAGGCGACAAGGATGCGGCAATCATCACGGCCCGCGCCAGCGTCCGCCTCGGAAACCTGGCCGCGGCCGAACGCGCGCTCGCTCCGTTTGCGTCGGCGAAACATCTCTCAGCGGACATCCTGTCGCTCCGGGGCGCAATTCAGGCCGCACGAGGCAACACCGAGGAGGCGCGCCGTACGTTCCAGAAGGCGCTGCAGATGGATCGCAACTCCGTCGATGCGTTGTCCGGCCTGGTGGACGTGGAGATCAAATCCGGTCGTGCCGCCTCGCTCCGGTCGCAGATAGACCAGGCGGCCGCGGCCCACGCCGGGAATCCGGCGTACCTGCTCCTCGTGGCGAAGGTCGCGATTGCCACGAAAGATCCGGCGCGAGCCGAGTCGTCGCTCCGGGCGATTCTGAACAGGGACGCCGGGCGCGAGGACGCCACGCTGCTGTATTCATCGATTCTGGTGTCGCAAGGACGAACGAAAGACGCGCAGGCAGCGATCGAGGCGTCGCTCGAGAAGACACCGGCGTCGGTCGGTCTGCGGCTCGAACTTGGCGATCTGCTCGAGCGCCAGTCGAAATTCGCCGAGTCCCGCGCGCAATACGAGCGCGTGATCCAGGACAACCAGATCACCGGCGGCACCACCGAGATGCTGAACGCCCACCAGACCGCCTCGGCGCGGCTGGCGCGACTCTTCGCCAACCAGGGCACGAATCTCGACGATGCGCTGCTGCTCGCCTCGTCGGCCATGCGCGCGCAGCCAAAAAACCCCGGGTTCGCGGACACGCTCGGGTGGGTTCACGTCAGGAAGCAGCGGGCCCGGCTCGGGCTGCCCTACCTCGAAACCGCCCTCAGGGCCGACGCCGGTAACGCCCTGGTCCGATACCACATCGGAGTGGCGTACGATCAGCTCGGGGAACTCCAGAGAGCGCGCGAGGAGCTGGCCGAGGCCCTCCGCATCGACCCGGGCTTCCAGGGCGCCGACGCTGCCCGGACTTTGCTCAGGGCCCTCGGCAGGTAGGCCTGCACGGCCTGTTTGGCACCGCCGTTGCCCGGTTCGGGGCGGGCGGTGCGAAAGTACTGCGGAAGTCGCGGAAATTCGGCCCATTCGTGGGCTAAACGCCGGGATACGGCAGACCATTGTCAACCAGGGACCGACATGTCTTGTAATTCCGCTTGCAGGGACGACTTAGGCGCCGGAACGCAGATTGCTTTG
Source organism: uncultured Solibacteraceae bacterium (assembly GCA_964548865.1). Lineage (GTDB taxonomy): Bacteria > Acidobacteriota > Vicinamibacteria > Vicinamibacterales > SCN-69-37 > DASUGC01. Next base: position 7,277 of record CAZJTG010000028.1, on the reverse strand, counting down.
TCACACCCTCGTGCGTATCGAGATCACGTCTACCCTGACGCAGGACGACGAGAACCACCTCGCGCCCGCGGTGCTGAAACTTCTTTCCGGCGTGCTCGACATGCTGCCGGTGGCCTACATGGTTCGCATCGAGACAACCGACGAGCATGTGTTCCAGCAGGTGACCCCGCGGATTACCGGGTGGGACCCCGCCACGGCGCAGGCCGCCGCGGATCAGCCGCGTCCGTTCGTCGAAAGCTAGCCGTCGTCACGTTCGCCGCCTGGTGCGCGATGCACCCGGCGCCGGCTGCCGCCCAGTCCGCCGAAAACGTCCTCGTCGTCATCAACGAACAGAGCGCCGATTCGCTTCGCGTCGGCGAGCACTACGCACGGGCCCGTGCGCTCGCCGCGGCCAACGTTGTCCGGATCAAGGCGCCCACGACCGAGGGCATCAGCCGCGCCGACTTCGAAGCGGCGATCGAAGGTCCGGTGAGCCGGTGGATTGCCAGGCACCTGCTGCAGGACAAGATTCTCTTCATCGTGCTCGCGAAAGGCGTCCCGATTCGGGTGGACGGGACCGGCGGACTGTCGGGAACCATCGCGAGCGTTGATTCGGAACTGACACTGCTCTATCGGAAGCTGACCGGACGGCCGGTGCTTGCGCCCGGACGCACGGAGAATCCGTACTACCTGGGCGAGAAGCCGCTCAGCGTGGCACGGCGGTTTTCGCGCATCGACAGCGACGTCTACCTCGTCACCCGGCTCGACGGGTACACGGCGGACGATGCGATCAGGCTGATCGACAGAGGATTACGGCCGTCGCGCGACGGCACGATCGTGCTCGATCAGAAGGCGACGCTGGTCGATCCCGGTGGCGATGCCTGGCTGGCCGAGGCCGCAAAGCGGCTCGGCGACGCGGGCGCGAGGGTAGTAATCGAAACCACGAAGGCGCTCGCGGCCGCGAGCGGTTCGGTGCTCGGCTATTTTTCGTGGGGCTCGAACGATCCGTCGAATCAACTGCGGGCGCTGGGCTTCGCGTTCGCGCCAGGCGCGATCGGCGCCATGTTCGTGAGCACGGACGGCCGGACGTTCCGCGAGCCGCCGGCGATCTGGAAACCGGCGCCGGCTGGCGCCACCACCGGAGGCCAGTCGCTCGCCGCCGACTTCATCCGTGAGGGCCTCACCGGGATGGCGGCAAACGTGTCCGAGCCCTACCTTGACGGCATCGTGCGGCCGCAGATTCTGTTCCCGGCGTATGTCGCGGGATTCACGCTCGCCGAGTCGTATTACCTGGCGATGCCCTACCTCAGCTGGCAGACCACGGTCATCGGCGATCCGTTGTGCGCGCCGTTTCTCACCGCGCCGGTGGCCGCGAGTCAGCTCCACCGCGGGCTCGACAAGGACACCGAACTGCCTGCGCTGTTCGCGGAACGGCGGCTGGCGGCGATCAAGAGCCAGGACCTCCGGCAGGACGCAATCAAGCTGCAGCTCAAGGCCATGAGCCAGCGGGCGCAGGGACGACCCGAGCCGGACGTCGAGGCCACGCTGACGCGCGCGACGGAGCTCGAGCCGCGGCTGGTTGGCGCCCACCTGATGCTCGCGGAGGCGTTGGGCGCCCGAGGCGACCACGACGGCGCTGCCGCGCGATACCGGGCAATTCTGAGAACGAACGCGTCGGACGTGGTTGCGCTGAATAACCTTGCCTATCTTCTGGCCGACAAACAGGGGGCGGCCGCCGAGGCGCTGCCACTTGCGGAACGCGCCTATCGTCTGTCGAACCAGGCGCCGATGATTGCGGACACGTTGGGCTGGGTGCAGTTCAAGCTCGATCGCGCGGATGTCGCCCTGCCCCTCATCGAACGGGCGGCGGCGTCCCTGCCAGCGGACATCGATGTGCTCGTGCACGCCGCGACGGTGAATCTGGCGCTGGGCAGGACCGCACGCGCCAGGTTGTTTCTCGACGCGGCGCTCAAGGCGGATCCCGGAGCGCAATCGCGAGCGGACGTGCAGACCATCATGGGAAAGATCAAGGGATGAACGGCAAGACGCTCGCAACCACGCTGGCGATTCTCGCCGGGCTCGGCCTGGTGTTCTCGCAGGTCTTCGTCCGTCTCGTGGACGCATGGATCGTTGACGGCAACTACTCGCACGGCTTTCTGATCCCGCCGATCGCGCTGTACTTCGTCTGGGAGCGTCGCGCCCAGCTCGCCTCCGCGGTGCCCCGACCCTCGATCCTCGGCCTGGGACTGCTCGTCGGCGGCCTGCTGGTGCTGCTCGCGGGGCTCTGGGGATCGGAGCTCTTTCTGAGCCGCGTCGCGCTGCTCCCGGTGATCGCGGGACTGGTGTTGTTCCTGCTCGGCTGGAATCACCTGCGGATCGTCCTGTTCCCGATCGCGTTCCTGTTCCTGATGATTCCGATTCCGGCGATCATCTTCAATCAGATCGCGTTTCCGCTGCAGCTACTCGCGTCACGCGTCGGCGAGTGGGCGATTTCGGCCGTCGGGATTCCGGTGCTTCGCGAGGGCAACCTGCTGGTGCTCGCGCACACCACGCTCGAAGTGGCGGAGGCCTGCAGCGGCATCCGTTCGCTCGTGTCGCTGATCACGCTGGGCATCGTCTACGGCTATTTCATGGATCCGCGCGGCTGGGTGCGCACGCTCATCGTGGCGTCCGCGGTGCCCGTGGCGATCCTGGCCAACGGCGCGCGCGTGGCCGGCACGGGCATGGCCGCGCACTGGATCGGCCAGGAAGCCGCGGAGGGCTTCTTTCACGAGTTCTCGGGGTGGATCGTGTTTCTGTTCGCGTTCGTGATGATCCTCGTGCTCCAGCGGATCATCGCGAAGATCGCCCCGCGCCCGAAGGGCGCCGGCCCGGCCGCGGGCCTCGCGACGGCGCCGAACGCTGGTTGAGGATCACCGCACATGCGCATCAGGGTTTTCATCGTGCTCGCAGTACTGGCCGGCGCCTCGGTCGCGGTCGCGCGCGCCGACCGGCAGGAAGAGACGCCGCTGCGCATGTCCTTCGCGCTGTTTCCGATGCAGCTCGGCGAATGGCAGGGCGTGCAGCGCCCGCCGTTCACCGACGCCATCCTCAAGGTGCTGCAGCTCGACGACTACATGACGCGTTACTACCAGACACCCGATCGGGCGATGGTCGATCTCTACATCGGCTACTGGCGGAGCCAGACGCAGGGCGGCGCCATCCACTCGCCGCAGAACTGCCTGCCGGGCGCCGGCTGGGAGCCCGTGTCCGACCGGCCGCTGTCGTTCCCCGATCCGCGCAACCCGTCGGGCCAGCAGATTACCGTCAACCGCTACATGATCCGGAAGGGCCTGGACCGTCAGCTGGTGCTCTACTGGTATCAGAGCCGCGGCCGCATCGTCGGCAGCGAGTACTGGAGCAAGATCTATCTGGTGCTCGACGCCGCCCGGTACAACCGGACGGACGCCGCGCTCGTGCGGCTCGTCGTCCCGGTGGCCAACGGCACACCGGAAGCCGAAGCCCTCGCCGAACAGCAGGCGATTGCCTTCACGAACCTCATGCTGCCAAAGCTCTCGTCTTTCCTGCCGGACTGACCCATGAACAGACAATCTGGATCCTGGCTCCTCGCCGCCTGTGCGGCGCTTGCAATCGTGTCGGGGTGCTCGAAGCCGAACGCCGACGAGCACATGGCCAAGGGCGACGACTACCTGTCGAAATCGCTCCTGAACGAGGCCATCGTCGAGTATCGCGCCGCCGTGCAGGCGGACACGATGCGCGGCGACGCGCACCTGAAGCTCGGTGACGCCTACCTCAAGAAGGGCGAACTCGGGCCCGCGTTGCGCGAGTACGTCAGGGCGGCGGACCTCCTGCCGACCGATGTCCTGACGCAGGTCAAGGCGGGCCAGCTGCTGCTGCTCGCGCGGTCGTTCGAAGACGCCCAGGCGCGCGCGCGCAAGGCGCTCGATCTTCAGGCCAACAACGTGGATGCGCTCGTGCTTATGGGCAACGCGCTTGCCGGTCTGAAGGATCTCGACGGTGCCATCGCGGAGTACCAGGAAGCCATCGCGCTCAACCCGCAGGAAGAGGCCGCCTACACCAACATGGGCGCGATCCAGTTCGCCCGGGGCGACAAGGCGCAGGCGGAAGTGACGTTCCGCAAGGCCGTGGACGCCTCGCCGTCCTCGGTCGGCGCAAAGCTCGCGCTGGCCAACTTCCTCTGGGCGACGTCGCGTTTCAAGGATTCCGAGGAGGTCTTCAAATCGGCGCTGACGCTGGAACCGGCGAATACCAGCGCCAACCGCGCGCTCGGCGTGTTCTACATGTCCACGGGCCGCGCGGCCGAAGCGGAGAAGTTCTTCAAGACCATCGCGGACTCGGCCAAGACGGCCGACGCGTCGCTCAGCCTCGCCGACTATTACGTCGCGCTCGGCCGCATGCCCGAGGCGAAGAAGGTGCTCGAGGATCTCGGCAAGGACCCGAATGCCTTCGCGCCGGCCACCATCCGGCTCGCGGCGATCGAGGCCGCGGCCGACAACCGCCCCGGCGCACACATTCTCGTGGACAAGGTCCTCGAGAAGCAGCCGAAGTACATTCCGGCCCGGCTGCTGAATCTCCGCCTGCTCGTCACGGATCGGAAGCACGACGAGGTCCTGGTGGCATCGCAGGCGCTCGTCAAGGACGAGCCGGGAACCGCCGCGGCCGCCGAGGCCTGGCTCTCGATAGGCACGGTCGAAGCCGCACGCGACCGGACGGACGACGCCGTCAAAGCGTTTGAGGAAGCGCTCAAGCTGGACCCGCGATCGGTGCGCGCCGCGATCGACCTCGGCCGGGTGTACCTGGTGTCCGGCGCGGTGGACCGCGCGGAAACGTACATCAAACAGGCGATGGATCTTCAGCCCGCCAACCCAGTCGCGCGTTCCCTGATGGTGCGCCTGGCGCTTGCCAGAGGCGACGTCGCGCGCGCGTCTGCGGAACTCGCGACTCTGGAGAAGACGTATCCGAATTCCATTGCCGTGCAGAACCTCTCGGCCGCGCGGCACCTGGCGGCCGGGCGCACGGACCTGGCGCGCGCGGCGTACACGAACGTCGCGGCGGCGCAGCCGAACGACCTCGAGTCGCTGCAGGGCCTGGTCGCGATCGACCTCGCGCAGAACCGAAGGAAGGAAGCGGTGGAGCGCATCGACGCGGCGGTCAGGCGGATGCCGCCATCGGCCGACCTGCTCGGTCTCGCGGCGCGGACGTACGTCGCCGGCGGCGATGTCAAACGCGCCGAAGAGGCGTTGAAGAAGGCCATCGAGGTCGAGCCCAACCGGCTGTCCGCGTACGCACTGCTCGGATCGTTCTACGTCGGGCAGAAGCGCCTGCAGGACGCGCGCGACCAGTTCACGGAGGTTGTCAGTCGCAACCCGCGTTCCGTGTCAGCCAACACCATGCTCGGCATGTTGATGGAATCGCAGGCCGACGTGAAGGCCGCCGAGGCGCAGTACGAGAAAACGCTCGGCATCGATCCCGAGGCGGCGGTGGCTGCCAACAACCTCGCGTGGATCCTGGTGGCGTCCGACCGCAACCTGGATCAAGCGACGACGCTGGCCAAGGCCGCGCTGAAGCATCTGCCGGACAGCCCGCAGGTCAACGACACCATGGGCTGGATTTATTACAAGACCGGCGTCTACGAGCTGGCCGCCCGGCACCTGGAACAAAGCCTCAAGCGAGACCAGTCTGATCCCTCCGTATACTTCCATCTGGGTATGACCTATGTGAAACTCAACGACTCGGCCAAGGCCAAGGCGGCGCTCGAGAAGGCCTTGAAGATGAATCCGGGCTTCGCCGGTGCGGCGGAGGCAAAGGCGGCGCTTTCAGGACTCAATCGCTGATAGCGCGGCTAAAGTACTTCGGAGGGTTGACTTTCGGCTTGGTTTCAGGACTGTCACAACGAGCTAAGTTTATTGTTTTCATATACTTGCCTCGTGAATTTGGTGCTGTCGGTACAGGGCACTCTTCTTGCTATCTAAACGGCCGAGCATAAGGCTGCAGGACTTGAGGTCGAGCCTGTAGAGCCGGTTTGGACTGGTGATAGAGGCTCTGGCCTCGGAGGGTGATTCAGATGAAGCGTTTGTTTATTGCGGTGATGGTGGCTGCGGCTGTGGCGTTCGCGCCGAAGGCTGAGGCCGCATCGATTGTTGGTGGTATCACGTTCGGTGGCGCGGCGTCGCCGTCGGGCGGCGCGAACTGGGCAACGGCGACCGGCGTGGACTTCGGCAACGCAAGCCCGAACGCGTTCACGACGAGCCTGCCATTCGGCTCCGGCTCCTACTCGGCCGTGCCGTTCGGCACGCTGGTGACCTTCAATGACTTCAGCTTCTCGCCGACGCTCACCCCGAGCCCGGTGAACCCGCTGTGGTCATTCGTTCACGGTGGTCTGACCTACAGCTTCGTGCTGTCGCAGCTGAACTCAGTTCAGCAGGGCTTCAACGGCGGCTCGTTCCTGCTGCTGAACGGCACGGGCACGCTGAAGATCACAGGGTACACGGACACGTTCGGCCTGTTCGACTTCAGCGGCCAGGACACGCAGGGCAACTTCAGCTTCTCGGCGTCGAACGCCGTTCCGGAGCCGGGTTCCATGCTGCTCCTCGGCACGGGGCTCCTCGGCCTCGCGGCCATGGCTCGCCGTCGCATGAAGAAGGCGTAACTCGTTCAGCGACAACAGTACGGGTAATTCCACAGGGCTCCCGGTGGCGTCAGGCCGCCGGGAGCCCTGTGCTATTCTGGCCTCCCCACCATGCAAATGAAAAGGATTCTGGCTGTCTGGCTGCTTGCCTGTTTCGCGGTGTCATCAGCGTGCAGTGAGGACCCGGCAGCCGTTCGTGACGACCGGCTGAAGCGCGGCGATGCCTTCATGGCCGAAGGCAAACTGGCGGAGGCGACCGTCGAATACCGGACGGCAGTCCAGGCCGACCCGAATTCGGGCCCGGCCAGGGTCAAGCTGGGCGACGCCTACATGAAGGCCGACAACGTCGGCCGGGCACTCGCGGAGCTGGTGCGTGCCGCAGACCTGATTCCCGACGACCTTGCGCTGCAGCTCCGGGCGGGCCAGGCGCTCCTGGCTGTCGGCCGCTTCGAAGACGCGCGCGGCAAGGCCGAGATCGTACTCGCCAAGGAACCCCGCAACGTGGACGCCAGCATCCTCAAGGGCAATGCCCTCGCCGGCCTCAAAGATTTCGGGGCGGCGGTGACGGCGCTCCAGACGGCCATCGACGCCAACCCCTCGTCGAGCGTCGGCCCGGGGATGCCGGTCATCGCAATCGCCAGGCCGCGCT
>CAZJTG010000027.1:0-24276 GCA_964548865.1 uncultured Solibacteraceae bacterium | reverse complement strand
GCACCGCGTTCAGTGGGAACTCCTCCCGCGCGAACCCGGGCGATCCGTCCATGTGCGGCGCGCCGATCAACCGGCCGTCGTAGTCGTACGTCCAAGCGTGGTAGGGACAGCGGATCGCACCGGCGAACTCGCCCCGTTCGGCGTCACAGAGCTGCGTCCCGCGATGCCGGCACAGGTTGTAAAAGGCGCGGACCTCGTCGCCGTCCTGCCGGACGATCAGCACGTTGTCGCCGGCGACCGTGCAGGTGATCCACGAGCCCTTTTCCGGAAGCTCCTCCAGCCGCGCAATGCCAACCCACTTCTGCCTGTAGAACACGTCGAGCTCGCGGCCGAACAGCCCAGGGTCCGTGTAGTACCGGGCCGGCAGCGTGAAGGAGGTCTCCGGTAACGTGACGCGGGGTTTGAAAGACATGGCAGCCTGCTACTTCCTGGGCCGACTGGCGTCGCCGTCGAACTCCTTGCGCGTCGACGACTGCTCGCGGCCGACGCGCCCGACCGTGATGTCGGCGCGCGCGTAGGCCTCGGGCCTGACGGCCGCGCCCGCGGCGCTGCGCATGATCGCAATCTGCCCGACATGCGTCAGCGCGTCGGCGATTGGACCCTGGAACATCATCCCCGGCCCATAAGGCTCGAACGTCGACCCGAGCAGTGACTGATCGAAGGACGCCAGCCCGGCGAAGAACCGGTCGCACGCGGCGGTCCAGTCGGCGGTCGGCTGCGCCGCCCACCGGTACTCCCCGCGAGCCATCCGCTCGCCCCACTCCATCAAATCGCCCATGTGCGACACGATCTCGACGGCCGAGCGGCCGCCGTCTGAGAGCCTGAAGCTGCCAAAGTCCGGGGGCGCATCGCGGAGGGCCTTCTCGGCCCGGTAGGCGAGAGTGGCGAGGGTGTGGCGCAGCAGATCACTCATGGCTCATCAGCATAACGCTTCAGACACACACAAAGACCGCTAAGGCACGACGAGACCACCAAGGTCCGGGTTTTCAAAGCCCATACTTGGTGGTCTCCCGTGTCCTTGGTGATCTCAGTGTGTGTCTGAGGCCCGCTCGGTCCAGCGCTTGAACCCCGGCAGCGATCGCGCGCGCATGCAGGGCTGCTCGACGAACAGGTACAGGAGCCCGGCGAAGAGCACGGACAGGACGACGGCGAGGGCGGCAGCGAGCCAGAGCGCGTTCCAGTTGCCGAGGGCCGGTCCCCACGCGGCGGCGGTCTTCGGGAAGAGCCACAGCATCACCGCTTCGTGCACCAAGTACAACGAGTACGAGATCTGCGCGATGGGATAGAGGACGCGCGCCGACAGGATCGAGCGAAGCAGGGTGCCGACGACACCGGAGCCGTGGATGGCGGCGAGCACGAGGAACATCAGGCAAATCGAGAAGACGTCCCGGTGATGCGAGTAGTACAGCTCCGCCGCCCGTCGCGGAATCGACGCGAACATTGGCGACGCCAGCGAGAAATACGCGGTCGGGATAATCAGCGCGATCGCAACGACCGAGAGCACGTTGACGAGCGCCGTCCGGCCGAAAAAGGCGCGCACGCGCTCGCGGTGGTAGACCATCACGTACGCGCCGATGACGCCCGACAGCAGGCCGGCGTATCGCGTGTAGAGATTCTGGTACTCAATCGAGAACCGATCGACCCACGACTGCATGTCCGGCGTATCGAGAAACGGCGGAATGAAGCCGTGCCGGTCGATGATCACCCAGCGGATCACGCCCGACGCCAGCATGAGCAGGCCGAACATCTGGAGCTTCGGGCGGAACCGCATGAAGATCAGGATGAACCCGGGAAAGATGAGATAGAACTGCTCCTCGATCGCGAGCGACCAGCACCAGCCCATGTATTGCTCGTTGATGGGCAGGAAGTTGTTCACGTACAGCAGGTTCGCCCAGATCGTGTCGAAGTTCATCCAGGGCGGGAACTCCATCAGGATCGCGGACTTCGGTATGTTGTGGACGAGCGGCGCGGCCACGATCATCGCCACGACGTACACCGGAATCAGCCTCAGGAACCGGCGGGCGTAGAAACGCTTCACCTGGAGGCCCCCGGTCGCGCGGTACTCGTCAAGCAGGATGGTGCCGATCAGGTACCCGCTGATGACAAAAAACAGATCCACGCCCATGTCGCCCCGGCCCATCCACTGCGTCCAGGGCCCCATGAACAGCGCGAACGCCTCGGTGGTGAATGAACCGAGGTGGAAGAACGGGATGTGGAAGCAGACGACCCAGATGATCGCGAACGCCCGGACGCCGTCGATGACGGGGTCGTGATTCGCGCGACGGTGAATCAGCGCTCGCCAGTGGCTACCGAGGTCGAAAGCGCGGACGCGAGCGCCCTGCTGGGGGACGTTCGTGTTACCCATGAGTCGACCGGATTATATATAGTCCGTCTGCCCGCCATGCCCCCGCCGTTCCTCGGCCATTACCGCCTCGACGACCTGCTCGGTCAGGGTGGGATGGGCGAGGTTTACCGGGCGTTTGACACCCGCCTCAACCGGCGTGTGGCCGTAAAAGTCATGCGGTCGGACACCGCCGCGGCGTCGGCGGACGTCGAGCGCTTCCTGCGCGAGGCCCGCGCGGCCTCCGCCCTGAACCACCCGAACATCGTCACGATCCACGACGTTGGCGACACCGGCGACGGCGGCCACTTTATCGTCCAGGAACTGGTCGAGGGACGCGTGCTCCGTTCGCTCGTCACCGAGCGTCCCCCGCTCTCCACGGTCGCCGATATCATCCGACAGGTCGCGCACGCCCTGTCGGCGGCCCACGGTGCCGGCATCGTGCACCGCGATATCAAGCCCGAGAACATCATGATGCGCGGCGACGGGTACGTGAAGGTGCTGGACTTCGGCGTCGCGCGGATGGTGGACATCGCGGACTCGTCGGACACGACGCGATCGCGATCGGATCACGTCACCGAACCAGGCAAGCTCGTGGGCACGACGTCCTACATGGCGCCGGAACAGGCGAGGGCGGGCGCGGTCGGCACGCCAGCGGACATCTTCGCGCTCGGCGTCACGTTCTACGAGCTCGTGAGCGGCGAACGGCCCTTCGTCGGCGGCACGAGCATGGCCGTGCTCGCCGCCATTCTCTCGGAGCAGCCGGTACCGCTCGGGCGGCTGGTGCCCTCGACGCCGCAGCCCATCGACGCGCTGGTCCATCGGATGCTCTCGAAGAATCCGGACGAGCGGCCGTCAGCCCGTGAAGTCGAGGATGCCTTGGCGTCGATGGCGTCAGGCGACGTGCTCACCGCCGCGGCCACGGCGGCGACGCGGCGCACGACGGTCGGGCGCGAGGCCGAGCGCGATCAGCTCAGGCGGGCGCTCGCGCGCGCGCGTGACGGCCAGGGACTGCTGATGGCCGTCGCCGGCGAGGCCGGCATCGGCAAGACGAGCCTGGTCGAGGACTTTCTGGCCGAGGCCATGGCGCGCCCCGACCGCCCGACGATCGCGCGCGGGCGCTGTTCCGAGCGGCTGGCGGGATCGGAAGCGTACCTGCCGATTCTCGACGCGTTCGATCACCTCCAGAACCGGCACAGCGGCGACTCGGCGCACCAGCTCATGAAGGCCGTGGCGCCCACGTGGTACCTGCAGGTCGCCACGGGCCTCAGCGAGCAGTCCGGCATCGGCACGATGCGATTCGAGGCGCAGGCCGCCTCGCAGGAGCGCCTCAAGCGCGAGGCCGGCGCGTTCCTGCACGACCTGGCGCGCGCCCACCCGGTCGTGCTGTTCCTCGACGACCTGCACTGGGCGGATGCGTCGACCGTCGATCTCGTCAACTACCTCGCCAGCCGGTTCGCAGGCACACGATTGCTGGTGCTCACGACGTACCGGCCGTCGGAGATGGCCCGCGGCCAGCACGCGTTTCTCGACGTGCGCAGCAACCTCCAGGCGCGCGGCCTGCTCGAGGAACTCTCGCTGCAGTTCCTCAGCGCCGCCGACGTCAGCCATTACCTGGCGCTCGAGTTCCCCGAACACGCGTTCCCACCCGAGTTTGCCGGCGAGATCTTCGCGAAGACCGAGGGCAATCCGCTCTTCATGGCCGATCTCGTGCGGTACCTCCGCGACTCGGGCCGCATCGCGGAGGACCGCGGCCGGTGGCGCCTCTCCGCGGCGGCGGCCGCCGCCGGCGTCAAGGACCTGCCGGAATCCGTGCGGAGCATGATCGAGCGCAAGATCCAGCAGCTCGAGGAGCGGGACCGCAAGCTCCTCCTGGCGGCGGCGGTGCAGGGACCCCAGTTCGACACGGCGACCCTCAGCGAAGCGGCGGAAATGGACCCGGCGGACGTCGAGGATCGGCTCGACGTCCTCGCGCGTGTGCACGTGTTCGTCGAACGCGGTTCGGAGCGCGAGTTTCCGGACCTCACGCTGACCCAGGACTACCGGTTCGTGCACGTGCTCTATCAGAACGCGCTCTACGCCTCCCTGCAGCCCGCGCGGCGCGCGGCGCTCTCCGGCCGGGTCGCCCGATCGCTCGTCGCACGGCATGCCGGCCGCGTCACGAGCGGCGCGGCGTCCATCGCCGTGCTCTTCGAGGCCGCCCGCGATTTTGCCTCGAGCGCGCAGTATTACTTCCTCGCCGCCAAGCACTCGGCCGGCCTGTACGCGTTTCGCGAATCCCTGTCGCTCGCCGAGCGCGGACTCGACGGCCTGCGCGGGCTGCCCGAAGGGCCCGAGCGCGTGCAGCTCGAACTGGGCCTGCAGATGATCCGCGGCCATGCCCTCCGCATGCTGAAGGGCTGGGCGACGCCGGAACTGGAGCCCGTGTTCACGCGCGCGCGCCAGCTGTGTCACGCCCTGGCCGATCCGCCCGAGCTCGTGCCCGTGCTTTGGGCGCTGACGCTCTTCTACGCCATCCGCGGCGACCTTCGCGAATACCGCGAGCGCGCTGACGAAGTGATGCGCAAGGCCGAGCAGTCGGACAATCCGGCGTTCATGATGGGTGGTTACCACCTCGTCGGCGTCTGCGGCGAGTTCATGGGCGACATGGTCGATTCGCGCGACAAGCTCGACCGTGGCAGCCGCCTGCACGATCCCTCGAAGCACTTCGCCTACACGGCGATGTACGGCCTGGACCCGGGCATGATCGCGCGCGCCATGCTGAGCCGCCCGACGCTCGTGCTGGGCTTCCCCGATCAGGCGCTCGCCCAGGCCCAGCAGACACTCGCCATCGCGCGATCGCAGCGCCAGCCGATGACGCTGGCCTTCGCGCTGCTCGTACTCGAGGGCGTGCACCTCAATCGCGGCGAAGCGGCCGACGTGATCGGTCTCGGCGACGAGGTCATCGAGCTCGCGCGCGAGTACGGCGTCGCTCAGGAAAAGGAATGGGGCCGCGCGTTTCAGGGCGTGGCCTTCGCGCTGCTGGGCGACCTCGACCGGGGCATCGAGCAGCTCAAGGACAGCATCGCCGTGCAGCAGGCGATCGGATCCGGACTCGTCAGGAGCGCGTTTCTCGGCGCGCTGGCGGAACTGCTCACGTTCGGGGGACGCGTTGAAGAGGCCCGCCGCGCGCTCGAAGAGGCCTTCGCGCACGCCGCCAGGATGAGTGAAGGCGGCTACATCGCCGAACTGCATCGCGCCCAGGCGCAGGTGGACCAGGCGTCCGGAAAGACTGGTGACGCGGAAGCGAGTTATCGGAAGGCCATGGACTATGCATCACAACAGCAGGCGAAGACCTTCGAGCTGCGCGCGGCCACCGGGCTGGCGCGCCTCCTCCTCAGCCAGCAGCGCGGCCCAGAGGGCCGCGCCGCGCTGAAGCCCGTCTACGACTGGTTTACCGAAGGCCATTCGACCGCCGACCTCGTGACTGCGCGCGCCACGCTCGATGAGATCGCCTGACGCCGTGACCGACACCGCCGCCTCGACCCATCCCGACCCCCTGCCCTTCGACCGCGTGCAGGCCGACGAGCGGCGCCACTTTGGGGAGGCGCCTGGCGGAGCCCAGTCCGCGCTGTGTCTGTCCGGCGGCGGCGTCCGGAGCGCGAGCTTCAGCCTGGGGGTGCTTCAGGCGCTGTCGCGCGCCGGCGTGCTCGACAAGTTCGACTACCTCTCCACCGTGTCGGGCGGCGGCTACATCGGCGGGTGGCTGTCGGCCTGGCGCATCCGCGCAAAGACGAAGGGCGGGCCCGATCCCTGCCTCACGCTCGACGGACTCGCGCCCGGCGGTGACGAGCCCGCCCCACTCGGCCGGCTCCGCGCGTTCATCGAGTACCTGACCCCGCACACGGGCATCCTCTCGGCCGACGTGTGGACGCTCGCCGGCACGATGCTGCGGAACCTGATCGTCAACTGGCTGATCCTGATACCCGTCATCGCCGCCGCAGCGATGCTGCCACGGCTCTATCTCGGCGTGCTGGGGCTGCCGTCGCAGGAACTCCTTTCACTGGAAACGCTGGAGGCCTGGTTCAGCTCGGCCGGCATCCTGATGAGCGTGCTCGTGGCGATCGCGGCGACGTACGCCGCGCTCCAGCTCCCAAGCCTGGGCCGCCGGCCGTTCGGTCTCATCGGCTTCCTGGTCTGGTTCCTGGCGCCGGTGCTCATCGTCCACGTGCTGCTCAGCGTCCATCGATTCTGGGCGCCGCATTTCGACGTCGGCGCCGGGGCCTCGCTCGGATCGCAGATGCTGGTCTCGGCCGGCGGCATGGTGCTGCCCTGGCTGGCGGGCGGCGCGTTCGGTGGACGGCTCTGGCAGCCTCGAATCTGGATCGCGGCCGCGGTCGCCGGAGCTCTCGGACGCCTGGCGGCCTGGAAGCTGCACGCGCTCGCGGCCGTCATCGCGAACAACGATCCCCAGGCCTTCGCGGTGCTCGACCTGACGGGCTCGCTGGCGATGCTGTTCCTCCAGGTGGCGCTGTTCATCGGCCTCGCGAGCCGGGAAATGACAGACGAGGATCGCGAATGGTGGGCCCGAACGGGGGCCTGGATTCTGATCTCGGCAGCAGCCTGGCTGGCGGTGAGCTCAGTCGTGATCCTGGGCCCGGTCGCGCTCAACGCCGCGCTCGACTGGATCGGCGTCACCCATGCGTCGGGACGGACCGGCCTCGGCCTGCTGGCGATTCTCGGCGGGCTCGCCCAGCGCGCGAGCGGCGGCGCCGCGCTGCTGTCCGGAGCCGGCTGGCTGCGTTCGCTCGTGGCGTCCCTCGCCGCGCCGTTCGTGACGCTGGCGTTGTTCGTCCTGGCCTCCGATGCGAATGGCGTCCTGCTGAACGCGGTGCACGAGCGGCAGTTCTTTCCCGAACACGCGCACGTCCTGGGCGCCTCGCTGCCCGAGGATCTCGTCGGCTTCGGCCTGCTGGCGCTCGTCGGCCTCGGGCTCGGCCGCGTGATCGCGGTCAACCGTTTCTCGCTGCACGGGATGTATCGCTTCCGGCTGGTCCGCACGTTCCTCGGCGCGTCGCGACCCAGCGACGAGCGGCATCCCAGCCCGTTCACGGGATTCGACGCGAACGACGACCTGCGGATGGCCGATCTGGCGTCACTCGGCCGCCCGTTCCACGTCGTCAACGCCACGCTGAACACCGTCGCGAATACGCGTCTGGCGACGGCGGAGCGCCAGGCGCGACCCTTCACGTTCTCGGCGCTCCACTCTGGCGCGGCGGGTGTCGGCTACCGGCCGTCAGCCGAGTACGCCGGCGGCATCACGCTCGGAGACGCGATCACGACGTCGGGCGCCGCCGCCAATTCGAACATGGGCGCCGGGGCGTCGGCCGTGCAAACGTTCCTGCTGACCCTCTTCAACGCGCGCCTCGGCGAATGGCTCGGCAATCCGGGAACGCCCGGCCGGCAGACGTGGATGCGGCCCGCGCCGAGCTTCGGCGCCGGTCCCCTGCTGAACGAGCTCACGGCCCGGACGACAGACACCAATCCGTACGTCAACCTCTCGGACGGCGGACACTTCGACAATCTCGGCGCGTACGAGATGATCCGGCGCCGCTGCCGGACGATCGTCATCGTCGATGCCGGCGCGGATCCAGCGTTCGCATTCGGCGACCTGGCGAACCTCATCAGGCGCGTCCGCATCGACTTCGGCGTGTCGGTCGTGTTCCCGGACGGACTGCCGATGGGTCCGTCGGCGCCCGCGGATCGCCGCCGCCGCTGGGCCGTGGCGGCCATCAACTATCACGACGCGGATCCCACGGTGCAGGACGGCGTGCTGCTGTACATCAAGCCGACCGTGCTCGGTGACGAGCCCGTCGACGTGGCGAATTACGCGCACGCGAATCCGCCGTTCCCCCACCAGTCCACCGTCAATCAATGGTTCGGCGCCGCCGAATTCGAGAGTTATCGCGCCCTCGGCTGGCACACGGTCGCAACGCTCTGCGGCGCTCGCACGTTCACAGATCCGCGTGAACTATGCGATGCCGCCACTCATCCTGGAGCCCTGACGTCATGAGAGGACGCACATCACTGATCGTTCTGGTCACGCTGGCTGCCGGCGTCGGCACAGGCATCTTCCTCCGCTCGAGCGGCATCGTGGGCCCGAGCGTCAAGGTGGCCCCGCCGCTGCCGCCGCCGCTCACTCCCCAGGGCTCGAACGGCTTGTCGGCGGCAGAACGCAGCACGTTCTATCACCTGTCCGAAGGCGGTGAGTTGTTCCCGCTCGACTGGTTCCTGGCGCTTGAAGTCGAGAGCATCGGACCGGACGCATCCATCCAGGCCCGGCCGTTCATGGACAACATCGAGCGGTACGGATTCCTGTCGGATCCGAAAAGCACCGGGAACCCCTACGGCCTGCCGGTCGGGATCTCATGGGGCCGCTCGAAAGTCTCAGGCTGGATGATGATGGGGCTGAACTGCACCGCCTGCCACGTCGGCCAGTGGCAGTACGGCAACCGCGCGGTTCGCATCGACGGCGGGCCGGCCATGACGGTCGTGAACACGATGCTCTCCGACATGGCGACGGAGGTGAAAAACACGTTCAGCTCTCCCCGGCGCCTGCTCCGTTTCTGGGGCCGGGTCCGCGAGATCCGCAAGGCGCGCCGCGCGCTCACGGCGCACGGTGGAGACGAGGCGGCGGGCCCGGATGAATCGATGCTCAGCCGCGTGACGGAGATGTTCACGCAGAACCGCGGCCTGCTCGAAAGTCGGCGGCAGGTGCTCCTGCAGACGCCCGTCCTCGCGCGATCGCTCGCCATCAGCGTCCAGCCTGGCTACGGCCGCCTCGACGCCTTCGGAGTGGGACGCGACGAGTTCTTCGGCAACATCGCCGAGAACATGCTGCCAGCCGATGCGCCGGTGAGCCTGCCGCACATCTGGGGCCTGATGTACACGGGTTGGCTCCAGTGGGGCGCCAACACCAACTCCGTCATGGAGCGCAACATCGGCCAGGCGCTCGGCGTCGGCGCGTTGATGGACAAGGACTACAACAGCACCGTCCGCATCGAGAACCTCCACCGCATGGAGGCCCTGGCCTACAAGCTGCAGCCGCCAACCTGGCCGGATTTCTTTCCGGCGGTCGACACCGCCAGGGCGGCGCGCGGCGAAAAATATTTCACCGAGTATTGCGCGCCGTGCCACGAGACGTGGGACCAGGACGGCCTGATGCGGACCTACAAGCTGCACGCCCTCGACAAGGTGGGCACGGACCCGCTCACCGCCATCGGTTACGAGCGGCCGGTCATCCTTCCGGACGGCACGGTGACCCCATTCGCGTACGCATCGGTCGTGCCGATCACGAAAGTCAAGGAACGCGCCTACGCGGAGATGAAACTTGATGCGATGGCCATCGCCGCGCTCGAGGCGCGGCAAATCCGCAAGGGCCCGCAGTGGGACCCCACGTTCCGGGCCACGCTCCTCGACTCTGAGCGGTGGGCGGACACGAAGGGCCGGAAGGTGTACCGATCGAAGACGCTCGTCGGGATCTGGGCCACGCCGCCGTATCTGCACAACGGGTCGGTACCGACGCTCTACGACCTGCTCCTGCCGGCCAAGGACCGGCCGGTGACGTTCCTCACGGGACAACGCGACTACGACCCCGTGAAGCTCGGCCTCGAACTCGACCGCAACAAGTTCAACCTGCCGCCTGGCTTGGAGTTGTTTACGCTCAACACCCGGATCTCCGGCAACTGGAACACGGGGCACGAATGGGATTTCTACCCCCTGCTCAATGATGACATTCGGTTCGACATCATCGAGTACCTCAAGACGCACAACAAGCCATTCGATCCGCCGCCGCCGGCCACGACCGCTGCGCTGACAGAGGCGGGCATCTCGACGAACACGGCTGCGGTGTTCAACGCGGGCTCGGGAGCCGCCTTCGACTGGACGCCGTTCCTTTGGCTGGGCCTGCTCGCGCCGGGCGCCCTCCTGCTGTTGGTGCGTGCCTTCGGCGCGAACGCCGCGAGGTACAGCAAGAGCGAACCTGAGGACATTCAGAAGATCCGGGCTGGCGTGCTCCAGCTGCAGGCGAAGCTCGCCGCCGATCAGGACCGGCCGCTGCGTCGCGGCACCCACGCCAAGGGCCGATGCGTCGGCGGCACGTTCGAGGTGTTCGACGTGCACCGGACTATCAGCGACGCCACGCTGGCCGGCAGGCTCGCGCAGGGCCTGTTCGCCCAGCCAGGCGTCTACAAGGCGACGGTCCGGTTTGCCAACGGCAACTCGCAGATCCAGAAGGACAAGGTGGGCGACGTGCGGGCGTGCTCGTTCGCCGTGGAGCTTCCTGGCGGCGGACGGCAGGATTTCGCGTTGAACAACGCGACCACGTTCCCGATCAACGACGCCCACGCGTTCGCCGCCCTTGTGCAGTTCGCCAACGCCGCGACACCGTTCAAGGGTTTCCGTTCCTTGAGGTTCGCGGACAAACTCGGGCTGCTGCGAGTGATTGCCCTCGGCATCGTCCAGAGCCGGCCGCCGAAGACCGCGTACCAGCTGACTCGCTACTGGAGCACCGTGCCCTTCTGCCATGGCCCGGCCGACGCGGCGAAGTACTCGGCGATTCCGTGCGGCGGCAACTCGGCGCGGCCGCTCGACGGAACGTCGAACGAGCTCCAGAACGAAATCGTCAGGCACGTGACCGACGACGATCACATGAGTGCCTTCGATTTCGGCGTGCAGCTGCTGGACACGACGAGGATGCGCCGTTGGTTCCGCCGGCGCGACGCGAGCTACTGGATCGAGAACGCCAGCATTCCGTGGAAGGAATCGCAGGCGCCCTTCCACATCGTCGGCCGATTGACGCTGGCGAAAGGCTCGGCGTTCAGCGAAGAGGCGACCGAGGCGCAGTACATCGACGTCACCGAGCACTCGACGCCGGCCAGCGCGCCGCTCGGCAGCATCAACCGCGCGCGCTGGGCGGCGGAGTCGGCAAGCCGGGCGGCAAGGTTCGGCACGCCGAGAGCTTGACGCCAGCTCCGGCGCCTGATTAGATCACGGCTGCCTCTGACGGGGAGTAGTCGAGACGCCGTTCACACGGCGTTTGAGCGGCATCGTCATCACGGCGGTGGGCGAACCGGCGCGTTCGCCTGCCTCCCGGTGCCCACATCCGGCGCACAACCGGACGACAAGACCAGCACGGGCAGCACACGGGGACGATCCCCTCACTCCCCGGCGCGCCGGCCGACCTGACAAAGGACCGGCATGTCGATCGGAACACCCTTCCTGTGGTCTTTTTCTGCCACCGTCGTCGTCGTCGCCCTGCTCATTGATTTCTTCGCCCTCAACCGCCAGGGCGCCCATCGCGTCTCCACCCGCGAAGCGGCGATCTGGTCGGCCATCTGGGTTGGCGTCAGCCTGGCGTTCGCCGGCGCCCTGTGGTGGTCACAGGGCGGCACCAGCACCGATCCGGCGGCACGCGCGGCCGCCGGCACCGCCGCGCTCGAGTTCCTGACCGGCTATCTGATCGAGAAGGCGCTGGCCGTCGACAACATCTTCGTGTTCCTGATGATCTTCACCTACTTCGCGGTGCCTGCGGAATTCCAGAAACGGGTACTGATGATCGGGATTCTCTTCGCGCTCGTGCTGCGGGCGGCGATGATTCTGGCTGGCGCCTTTATCATCGCGAAGTTTCACTGGGTGCTCTATCTGTTCGGGGTGTTTCTCGTGTTCACCGGCATCAAGATGTGGTGGGCCACAGGACAGGAGCCCGACCTCGAGGCCAACCCGGCGCTCCGCTGGATTCGCAGGCGGATTCGTATCGCGCCCGGTTACGACGGCGAGAAGTTCTTCACGACGGTGGACGGCATTCGGATGGCGACGCCGCTTGCGCTCGTCATCGCGCTCATCGGCATCGTGGACGTGGTGTTCGCGGTGGACTCCATTCCCGCCATCTTCGCGGTGACGACGGACCCGTTTCTCGTGCTCACGTCAAACATCTTTGCCGTCCTCGGCCTGCGCGCGATGTACTTCCTGCTGGCCGGCATGCACGAACGCTTTCACCTGCTGAGCTACGGACTGGCGCTGGTGCTCATCTTCATCGGCGCGAAGATGCTCCTGGCGGACGTGTACAAGATTCCGATCGTCTGGTCGCTCCTGGGCACGATGGCGATCCTCGCCGTCGCGATGACCGCGTCTCTGCTGGTGCCGGCCAGGGGCAAGCCGACGACGGCGTATCCGTTCGGGGCGAAGGACGACGACGAAGACAAGCAGGACGACTAGCGCTTGCCCGGCCCGTAGAGCACGCGGCCGGGACGGGCCGGCGTCATGTCCGTGCCGTCGAACACGACCCGGCCGTTCACGATCACAATCGAGAATCCCTCCGAGTACTGGTGTGGCGCGGCAAAGGTCGCGCGGTCGCGCACGCGCGACGGATCGAAGATGGCGATGTCCGCCTTCATCCCCGGTCTGAGGATGCCGCGGTCCGACAAGCCGATGCGGGCGGCGGGAAACGACGTCATGCGGCGCACCGCGTCCTCGAGCGTCAGCACGCGCCGCTCTCGCACGTAGTGCCCCAGCACGCGCGCGAAGGTGCCGTAGCTCCGGGGGTGCGGATTGCCTCGTCCAAACGCGGGAATCTCTCCGTCGGACGCAATCATCGTGGCCGGATGCTGCATGATGCGCACGACGTCCTCCTCGCTCATCGCGTGGAAGATGCCCTGGCAGCCGCCCTGCTCCACAATCCAGAGCGTGGTCTCCGCCGCGCGCTCGAGCGTCGGTTCGGAGCCGCGCTGCCTCACCGCGTCCGCCAGGGTGCGGCCGGTGAGTGACGGATCGAAGCCGCAGTTGGCGAACTGCACGTTTTTCGGATCGCCGCCGCCGCGCTCGTCGCGAATCATTTTCACGATGTCCACGAGCACGCGCTCGCGCGTCACCGGATCCTTGAACCGGGCGCGCTGGGCCTGCTGTCCGCCTTCGAGCGCCCAGGCCGGCAGCAGCGCGGACGAAACGCTCGTACTCGACGCCGTGTACGGATACTGGTCGCTCGTGACGTCCACGCCGCGCGCGCGTGCCTCGTCGATCAACCGCAGCGCGTCGACGCTCCGGCCCCAGTTCGCCTTGCCGATAATCTTGTGATGGGTGACCTGCGTCGGCAGCCCGCCCTCTTCGCCGATGGCGATCGTCTCGCGCACGCTGTCCAGCACCTTCGCCGCGTCGTCCCGCTGATGCGACGTGTGGATGCCGCCGAACCTCCCGGCCACCCGCGCGAGCGCGATGACTTCACTCGTCGGCGTGAAGGTCCCGGGGACGTAGAACAGACCGGTGCTGAGGCCCAGCGCGCCATCGCGCATCCCCTGCTCGACGAGGGCCTCCATTCTGGCCATCTCCTCCGGCGTGGCCTTGCGATCCACGCCGCCAATCACCTGCGATCGAATCGTCCCCTGCCCGATGAAGGCGGCGATGTTCACCGACTTCTGCAGCTTCTCCATCTCCGTGAAAAACGGACCGATCGGCACGGGCGACCCGCCGTCGGGGCCTTCGACCACGGTGGTCACGCCCTGCCGGACGTAGTTGGCGGCCGTTGGCGTCTGGCTGAGGCCCCGACGGGCGTGCGTGTGCGTGTCGATGAAGCCCGGGCTCACGATCGCGCCGCCCGCGTCGACGATGCGCGAGGCCGGCTCGGTAATCGCGGGCGCAATCCGGACGATCGTGTCGCCACGCACCGCGACGTCCGCCCGGAACCAGGGGCTCCCGGTGCCATCGAGAATGCGGCCGTTACGAATGAGCAGGTCGTAGCCCGCCTGGTCCGCGGCGCCGCGGCCGCCCGCGACGAGCGCGGACAGGAGGATGACCGCACAAGAGATCGAGCGTCGCACTACGTCACCGCCCTTTCTGCTCCACCTTGATCGGATATGCCTTCTCGCCGGCGAGGATTTTCACCGGCAGCCTGTTCTCCCGCAAGGGCACGGGGCACGTCGTGTACGGATTGAAGGCGCACGGCGGGTTGTACGCCTGATTGAAGTCGAGTAACACGGTCATGTCGTCGGCGAGGTCCGCATAGAGGAACCGGGCCGTCTCGTACGTTTCATGGCCACTCGATGCGTCGCGGAAGACAAAGTAGAGGCGCTTCGGGCGAGTCGTGAAGGGGCGCAGCCTGAGCGTCTGGCCCGCGAGCTGGAACTCCACGACGCCCTCGGTCCTGTACTCGTCGATGTCGCCGAGCGTATTCGGCACCCGCAGGGACTTTGGCGCCGCGTCCGGAATCATCCTGCCGATTACGCGGTATTGCAGATCGATGGGGAACCACTGAAACCCCAGGAACCCCCTGGCGAGTGGTCCGTCGGGATCGCGGACCCGAAGCGATCGCCTGTCGCCGCTCTTGTGCACGACGAGGCGCACTTCCCCGATCCGCAACTCATCGGCGCCCGGCGCGCCGTTGTCCTTGAGATCGATCGCGCTGGTCACCGGCTGGTCCCGAAGCGTCACGGGCACGCCCGCGCGCGGCTCGAACCGCACGGCCCGCCCCTTCATGACGAATGTACCCACCTCGGCCGGCACCGACTCGGGCAGCACGATGTCGTTCTGCCTGCCGCTGCCGGCGGTGTTCGCGCCTTCATTCAGCGGATGGAGGCCGGCGATCGACACCCAGTCCCGCCGGTAGTCGGCCTCGTGCTTCACCTGCCATTTCCTCGCAACCTCAGCCGGGGGGTCTGCGGGCGCGGGCGCCGCCGGCGGGGCGACGGTCGGCGCGGGCGGCTCCGGCGGCGCGCCGCACGCGGCGGCGAGCGCCAGGGACGCGATGAGTGGGATTCGAAATCGCATGTCGGTGCCGGGCTGAGCGCCAGTCTACTTGACGTCTCCGAGAATCAGCGGCAACCCGTTCTTCGAGTTGCCGATGACGACGACTTTCGAGTTCTGGCTCTTCGCCAGCTCCTGGGTCGCCTCAATCCCCTTCCACTGGAGGAGCTTGTCGCTGATGCCATCGGTGACAATCCGCTGAAAATCGGCGATGCCCTGCGCCTCGATGCGCTTGCGGTCGGCCTCCTGCTTTTCCTTGGTCAGGACGAACGTCATCCGCTGACTCTCCTGGTCGGCGCTCAGCTTGTCCTCGATGGCGGCCGTGATCTTCGCTGGCAGCGTCAGCCGTCGCATGGGCGTGGATTCGACGATGATGCCGCGCGGCTCGACGAGCAGCTTCAGGTCCGTCAAGATCAGCTTGGCGACCGCCTCGCGCTCGGATGTGTAGAGCGCTTTCGCCTCGTAGCTTGCGGTCACCCCACGCGTGATCGATCGGAACTGGGGTTCGAGGATGACGCCCACGAAGTCCACGCCAACGCTCCGGTAGACGTCCGAGGCTTTTTCCGGGTCGAGGTGGTAAAGCACGCTCACCTCGATCCCCATCGTCATGCCCTCCTTGGACGGGACGTCCATGGTTTCCTTGATCTCCTGGGTCTGCACCGACATCTGGATGACCCGCGCGAACGGATTGACGATCTGCAGCCCGGACTTGAGCGTGGTGTCCGACACGCGCCCGAACAGGTCGACGACGCCCACGTGGCCGGCGCGGATCACGACGACCGTGCTCAGCACCATGAGCACGACGACCACGCCGCCCGTAGCCACGGCGATTTTTCGCAATTGCGTCGCAACGGCGGGCGACCCCATGCTTCGGGCCGCCACGGCTGCAATGACGATCAGGATCAGCAAGATGAACAGCGTGACGAACAACATGAGCGGCTCCTCTGAAAGGTGTCCGACGGCACTATACTTTGGCCGGAGGCAGGCCGCATGACAGGGATAACGAAGCACGCGGGCTTCTGGACAGTGACGGGGCTGGCGATCCTGCTCGCGATCGATTCGACGGCAGGCGCGCAGCAAGCCCCGGACGAGAAGCGGCTTCTTGTCACGGTCATGAACTTGCGGACCGGTAATCCGATCCCGGGCGTGACGGCGGCCAATCTCGGGGTCAAGGAAGACGGGAAGGATCGCGAGATTCTGAAGGTCGAACCGGCCTCGGGTCCGGCAAGCGTCGTGCTGCTCGCGGACACGACGGATACGTTCAGGATCTACGTGAACGAACTCCGGGCCACGACCAGGGGGTTCGTCACCGCGTTCCTGACGAAACTTCCAGGCTCATCCGTGTCGCTGTGGCAGTTCGGCGGCGCGGGCGTGCCGGTGACGCCGTTCCTCACCGACCCGGCGGCGCTGACCGAAGAGGCCGCCAGGCTTCGACCGCGTGACGTGGTGCCGGGCGTCGGCGCGGCCGACTCCAACCTCCTCGAGGGCGTGGTGGACGGCGCCAAGGCGCTCGGCAAGCGACCCGAGGCGCGCCGGGCGGTGGTGTCCTTCAACACGATCACCGCCTCGGAGGGCAGCAAGGTCCAGCGGTCGAATGTGGGGAGCGACCTGCAGAAGAACGGCGTGTCCTGGTACGGCGTGTCGTTTGCCGACGGCGGCACGGGCAGCCCGAACCGCGACAGCCTCATGAGCGAGGTCATGCCGATGAGCGGCGGCATCCGCCTCAACATCCAGGACGTGTCCCGCCTCGAAAACGCGGTCAAGGCGCTCGCCGACATCATCGGCTCGCAGTACGTCGTCACCTACAAGCGATCGGGATCGGCGAAAGAAGTGGCGGTCGAAGTGCGAGCCGAGGGCGCGCGCGCCTTCCACGCCCGCTGGGCGCCCAAATAAGGGCAGAGGGCACAGGGCAAAACACAGAGCCGCCCTTCTTTGCCCTTTGCCCTTGTCTAGTTCAGGTAGTACTCGACGGTCGTCACGACGCGAACGGTCTTCTGCCGCTGCTGTGCTTCCTCGATCCCTGGCGCCTGATCGCGCGGGAGGATCGTGAAGTAGCCCTGCGTCGCCTGGCGAATGGCGCCGAGCGTGCTGCCGGAGTCCTTGGCGAACTGCGCCGCCGACTCGCGGGCGCTGGCGGTGGCTTCGGCGATCATCGGCGGCTTGATGTCGTTCAGCTTCGTGAAGAGATAGGTCGGCCCGCCGGGTCCCATCTCGCCGCCGGAGTTGAGGACCACGCCCGCCGTCACAAGCTCGCTGACGCGCTGATTGGCCTCGAAGACGACGTCAGGGTTGTTCGATCGCACCATGATCGTCTGCTGAATGATGAAGCGGACGGCCGAATCGCGCGAGGCATACTGATTCGCCTGCGTATCGACGACGTTGTACTGGTGGAGTTCCACGGTGGCGGCGTCGATCTTGTGCCTGGCGAGAAAAGCCCGGACTTTGTCGGCGCTCTCGGTAATCTTCGCCTGCGCGAGGGCCAGGTTGTTGTCGGCGGCCACGAACCGGATCGGCCACAACGCAAGATCGGCCTTCGCCTCGCGCTCCGACACCCCGCGCACGGTGACGAACCGATCGGCCGATCGCCCTTTGGCGATGCCACCCCCGATGAACATGCCCCCAACGGCCAGTCCCCCGGCGACGATGACGGCCTCGATCTTCCGGCTCTGCATGGTCCTATTGTCGCCGAACCCGAGGCGCCCGGGCGATAATCCCGCATGCTGATCCGTCGCCTGAGCGTTGCCTGCCTTGCCGCCACCGCCAGCCTCGCCGTCCTCGCCGCGCAGCAGACGCCCGACTACGACGTGGTCATTCGGGGCGGCCGCGTCCTCGACGGCATGGGGAATCCGTGGATTGCGGCGGATGTCGCCATCAAGGACGGGCGCTTCGCGGCCATCGGGATCGTACCGGGCCGGGGCAGGCAGGAGATCGACGCGCGCGGCCGCTACGTGTCCCCGGGCTGGATCGACATGATGGACCAGTCAGGCGCCGTGCTTCCCCGTAACGGTCTGGCCGAGAACAAATTGCGGATGGGCGTCACGACCGCGATTGGCGGCGAGGGTGGCACGCCGGTCGCGGCCGAGCGCGTCGCCGATTACTTCGCCGGTCTCGAAAAGACGGGCATCAGCATCAACTTCGGCAGCTACTTCAGCGCGGCGCAGGCGCGCACGGCGGTCATCGGAAATACGTCGCGGGCGCCCACCGCCGAGGAACTCGCGAAGATGCAGGGGATCCTCGAAACGGCGATGAAGGCCGGCGCGATGGGCATGACGACCGCGCTCATCTATCCGCCCGGCAGCTTCGCGAGCACTGACGAACTCATCGAGATGGCCAGGGTCGCGGGCCGGTATGGCGGCATCTACGCGACGCACATGCGCGACGAAGGCAAGGACCTCATCGCGTCCATCAACGAAGCGATCACGATCGGCGAGCGGGGCGGCCTGCCGGTCGAGATCTTCCATCTGAAAGCGGCGCATCAGCCCGGCTGGGGCACGCTCATGCGCGAGGCGGGGCGCACGATCGACGCGGCCCGCGCCCGCGGCGTGGACGTGGCGGCGGACATGTACGTCTATATGGCCGGCGGCACCGGCCTCGAGGCCACGATTCCGACATGGGCACAGGAAGGCGGCCGCGCCGAACTCCTCAAGCGGCTCGCGGATCCGGCGATCCGCGCGCGATTGAAGAAGGAGATTGCGAGCGGCGCGCCTGGCTGGTCGAACCTCGTGGAAGCCGCCGGCGGCTGGCATCGCATCGTCCTCGCCAACGCGCGGAACGAGGCCAATGCGAAGTTCCACGGCAAGTCGATCGCCGTGATTGCCGCGGAGCTCGACAAGGACCCGGCGGACACGGCGTTCGATCTCGTGGCGCAGGGCCAGGGCCGCGTGATGGCGATTTACCACATGATGACGGAGTCCGATGTCGAGACGGCGCTCGGGTTCAGGTGGACGAGCATCGGCAGCGATGCCGGCGCGGCCGCCGCCGAGGGCGGCGGCGACCCCACCGGACTCACCCACCCCCGCGCGTACGGCAACTTCCCGCGTGTCATCGCGCGGTACGTCCGCGAGCGCGGCGTGCTCACGCTCGAAGAAGCCGTGCGCAAGATGACGTCATGGCCCGCGACGCGCATGCGCCTCGCCGCACGAGGCGCCATCCGCGAGGGACTCTGGGCCGACGTCGTCATTTTCGACTACGAGAACGTGCAGGACCGAGCCACGTACGACGAGCCGCGGCGCTCGCCCGAGGGGATCGACTACGTGCTCGTCAACGGCGTGCTCGTCATCGACCGAGGCGCGCACACGGGCGCGCGGCCGGGTAAGGTACTCTATGGTCCCGGTCGCGTCGCGCCAGCCGCACCGCTTGTGCTCCACGTCAAACAGCCATGATCGGACAAGCCGTTTCGCACTACACCGTTCTACGCTCCCTCGGCAGCGGCGGCATGGGCGTCGTCTACGAGGCCGAGGACTCGAAACTCGGCCGGCGCGTGGCGCTCAAGTTCCTGCCCACCGAGCTCAGCCGCGATCCGCAGGCGCTCGAGCGGTTCCAGCGCGAGGCCCGCGCGGCGTCGGCCCTGAATCACCCGAACATCTGCACGGTCTATTCGATCGACCAGCACGATCGCGAGCACTTCATCGTGATGGAACTGCTCGACGGCGAATCGCTGGCGGCACTGCTCGCCCGTCAGCGGCCGGAACCGCTGGCGCTCCTGGACATCGCGATTCAGACGGCGGATGCCCTCGAGTCAGCGCACGCCAAGGGCATCGTGCACCGGGACATCAAGCCGGCGAACATCATCATCAATGGCCGGGGCCAGGTGAAAGTGCTCGACTTCGGCCTGGCGAAGTTCGACGCGCCGGGCGGATCGTCGCGGCCCGCCGACGAGACGCAGGTCTCGGGCGACCTCACGACGCCGGGCACGGCGATGGGCACGGTGTCCTACATGTCGCCCGAACAGGCGCGTGGACAGCTCACCGATCTGCGCACCGATCTGTTCTCGCTGGGAGCGATGCTCTACCAGATGGCGACGGGCGCGCTCCCGTTCCAGGGCGAGACGTCCGCCGTGGTGTTCGAGGCGATTCTCAATCGCGACCCCAGGCCGATATCCGACCTGAACCCGTCGGCCGCTCCTGGACTGGACGCGATCGTCGAAAAGGCGTTGGAGAAGGACCGCGGCCTGCGGTATCAGTCCGCCACCGACCTGAAAACGGACCTGCAGCGCCTGCGGCGCAAGCTGGACACATCCGGCAAGCGAAGTCCAACCGGCATCGAGCCGGGCAGCGGTCCGGCCAGAGCGGCCGACGCCTCGGTGGCGGTCCTCTACTTCGAGAATCTCAGCGGCGTGAAGGAGGACGAGTACTTCCGGGATGGCATTACCGAGGACATCATCACCGAGCTCTCGAAGATCAAGGGCCTTCGTGTCTTCTCGCGACCGACGGTGCTGGCCTACCGCGACAAGACGGTGACCCCGGCGCAGATCGGCCAGCAGCTCGGCGCGGCGTGCGTGCTGGCAGGCAGCTTGCGGCGCGCTGGCAACCGCCTGCGCATCAACGCACAGCTCGTGGATACGCGTACCGACTTCCCGATGTGGTCGGAACGCTACGATCGCGAACTGCAGGACGTCTTCGAGGTGCAGGACGAGATTGCGCGCAAGATCGCCATGGCGTTGCGCATCACGCTCACACCGCAGGAGCACGCGGCGCTCGCCACGAAGCCGACCGACAATTTGCAGGCGTACGATCTCTATCTGCGCGCGAAAAGCCACGCGCGACGGATGACGCGCCAGGATCTCGAGCTCGCGTATCAGATGTTCCAGCAATCCGTCGTGCTGGATTCGGAGTTCGCACTGGCATACGCAGCGATGGCGAACGCCGCCGCCCTGCACCACTACAACTATGGCCGACAGCCACAGTGGATGGAGCGCGCCGAGGCTGCCTCCGAACAGGCCACGGCCCTCCGGCCCGAGTTGCCCGAGACCGAAGTCGCGCGCGCCTGGGTGCTGCACACGCGGCGACGGCACGACGAGGCTGTGCGCATTGCGCGCCAGGCGATCGCACGAAAACCCGACTGCGAGGGCGCGCCGTATCTCATCGGCCGTTGCCTGTTCACCTCCGGACGCTATCAGGAGCTCGCCGACATCGCAGAACCGTTGATTCAGGCCGCGGGCGAGGACTACAACGTCTATTCCCCGATCCAGAACGCGCTTGGTGCGCTCGGCAAGAAGGACGCGGAACGCAACATCCGCCAGCGACGAACGCAGGCGCTGGATCTGCATCTCAAAGGCGTACCGGAGGACGTGCGGGCACGCGTTGCCCTGGCGATCGACTTCGCCATTCTCGGCCGTTCCGACGATGCCCTCCGCGAGATCAACCTGGCGATGTTGCTGCGCCCGGACGAAGCGTCCGTGCTCTACAACGCGGCCTGCGCGTACTGCCGCTTGGGTAAGAAAGCCGAAGCCCTCGACGTCCTGGCCAAGGCCCACGCCGCCGGCTTCGGCGACGCGGACTGGGCCCGGCGCGATCCGGACCTCGCCCTCCTGCACGGAGAGCCGGAGTTCGAGCGGTTGTATCCGGAGAGCTCCGCCGGCTGACGCCGGCCGCGGGTTACTTGATCGACAGCAGCACTTCCGTCGCCACGGCCCCGGGCTGCGTCATGTTCCGCTTCACAGTGACGCCGTGGTCGATCGACTTCCAGAACTCGTCCACGACCTGGCCCCGTCCCGAGTTCATCGTCTTCACATAACGCACCGTATTGAACGTGCCTGCCGGCACGGTCACGGACTCATTGATCGCGACGATGCGCATGGTGCCGGGATCGGTTTTCGCCGAAAACGAGCCCTGCATGGACTTGCTCGAAGCGTTGACTGCCGGAATCGTCCAGGTCTTGCCCGCGCACGCCCTGTACGCGGGATCCCCGATCGCACCCGGGCTGTAGGTCATCGAGTTGTTGAACGGCCCACCGGGATCGGTACCTGTCGCGACACTCGACTCCAGCACGAACACATCGTCGTTCACCGAGTGCTTGCTGACGTAGGTCGACTTGCCATTCGCCCGCGTGGTGAGGAGCTGGCTGCCTGTCGCCGAGAACTGCGTCCACTGATTCGTGTAGTCCGTGGTGCCAGACGTATCCGAGTAGCGGTGCGAATACAGCAGAGTGGGCTTCGGCGCACCAATCGTGACGCAGTTGGCCGTCGCCTGCCCGGCCGCCTGATTTGCGGAGACCGAAACCACGAACCCCGCGAGCACTACCGCCGACACAACCGTCATCTTCAAGACCAACCTCCTCAAGGAATCGCCAAATCACCCAATAGCCAAATCACCAAATTCCTACGAGTGCACGCCCGGCGCCTCATGGCCGCTTCTGGCGACGTACTCGACGTACGAGCCCGGGTACACAAGCGGGGAACGATCTTCGCTCGCGGTGCCCGGGAGCTCCAGCACCCGGTTGCTGAGACCCCGCAGGAACGCGCGGTCGTGCGACACGAAGATCATCGTGCCCTCGAACCGGCCGAGCGCCTCGATGAGCATCTCCTTGGTCGCGAGGTCGAGGTGGTTTGTCGGCTCGTCCAGGACGAGGAAGTTCGGCGGGTACAGCAACATGCGGGCGATCACGAGACGCGTGCGCTCGCCGCCGGAGAGCATCTTGATCTTCTTGTCCGTCTCGTCGCCTGAGAACTGAAAGGCGCCGAGCAGGCTGCGAAGCACGCCGATCGAGTCGTTCGGGAAGTCGCGCAGCATCTGTTCCTCGATCGTGAGCTCGGGATCGAGAATCTGGAGCGCCTGCTGCGCGAAGTAGCCCATCTCGAGGCTGGCGCCGAGCTTCACCTGCCCCGCGTCTGGCGCGAGCGCGCCCGCGATGATCTTCAGCAGGGTCGTCTTGCCCGCGCCGTTCTTCCCCATCACCGCCCAGCGCTCGCCGCGCTGAATCGTCATGCTGAACCGGTCGTAGACCGTGCGGGCACCGTAGCTCTTGCTCAGGCCGTCGATGACCGCCACCACGTCGCCGGATCGCGGCGGCGGACGGAAGTCGAACTTCACGACCTTCCGCTTCTTCGGCAGCTCGATGCGATCGATCTTTTCGAGCGCCTTCACCCGGCTCTGCACCTGGGCGGCCTTGGCGGCGTGCGCGGCGAACCGCTCGATGAACCGTTGTTCCTTCGCGAGCTTGGCCTGCTGGCGCGCATACGCAGCCTCGATGTTCGCCTCGCGCTGCACGCGCTCGCGTTCGTAGAAGTCGTAGTTGCCCGAATACGCCGTAATCTCGCCGTCGTCGATCTCGGCGATGCGCGTGACGATGCGGTTCATGAAGTCGCGGTCGTGCGAGGTCATCAGCAGGGCGCCGGGCAGCGACTTCAGGAAGGTCTCGAGCCAGAGGATCGACTCGATGTCGAGATGGTTCGTCGGCTCGTCCATCAGGAGCACGTCGGGCCGGCCGAGCAGCGCGCGCGCCATCGCGACGCGCATCTTCCATCCGCCCGACAACGCGCCCACGTCACCGTCGATCCACGCATCGTCGAACCCCAGGCCGTGCAGCACTTCCCGGGCCTGGCTCTCGAGAGCGTATCCGCCAAGGTGGTCGTACTCTTCCTGGACCTCACCGAACTTCGCCAGCACCGCATCCATCTCATCAGCCCGCGAGGGATCCGCCATCGCGTGCTGCAGTTCCTCGAGCTCGTGGTGCAGCGCACCCACCCGCCCGCTGCCCGCGATGGCCTCGTCGATCACGGATCGCCCCGACATCTCCTCGATGTCCTGCCTGAAGTAGCCGATCGTCAGCCGCCTTGGCACCGACACTTCGCCGGTATCGGGCGACTCCTCGCCGATAATCATCCTGAACAGCGTCGTCTTACCCGAGCCGTTCGGCCCGACCAGGCCGACCTTGTCACCCGGGTTCAGCTGAAACGAGGCGTCGACGAAGAGGACCTGCTTGCCGTACTGCTTGGAGACGGAGGCGAAAGAAATCACTGAGCACCATTATCAACGACGCCAACGACAGGAGTGCCGGCGGCCAGCGGGCAGGGTCGGATCACCGCACGACGTATCCCCTCCGCGCGGTCACGTTGATTCCACGGAGTCCCGGCTTGGTGACCTTCGCGGAAATCTCCCGGTAATCCCAGTTCGGACTCTTCTTGGCGGAGGACTGGTAGCCGAGCACGTAGTAGTGGCTGTTCT
>CAZJTG010000026.1:0-24282 GCA_964548865.1 uncultured Solibacteraceae bacterium | reverse complement strand
GGCCGCAGATCGGCATGCGCGTGAAGCTGGCGGCGCGAGGCGGCGGCCGATGGCAGTCATCCGGAGGGTACCGCTCGAAGTTCGGACTGACGGTGGCCGAGGTCCGCCAGGGCCTCGAAGAGCTGAAGTCCCACGGCATGCAGGACTGCTTCAAGCTCCTGCACTTCCACCTCGGCAGCCAGATCCCCAACATCCGCATCGTGAAAGGCGCCCTGAACGAAGCCGCGCGCATCTACGCCGGGCTCGTCAAGGAAGGCGCCGGCCTCGAGTTCATGGATGTGGGCGGCGGCCTCGGCGTGGACTACGACGGGTCGCAGACCAACTTCGAGTCGAGCGTGAACTACACGCTCGAGGAGTACGCGAACGACGTCGTCTATCACATCCAGTCGGTGTGCGACGACGCCGGCGTGAAGCACCCGACGATCATCTCGGAGAGCGGCCGCGCCATCGTCGCGTACCACAGCGTGCTGGTGTTCAACGTGCTGGGCGTCGCCGGGTTCGATCCGGATGAGACCGAGCAGAACGGCCACGGCGAGGAACTCGAGCAGCCGATCGTCGATCTGAAGGAGACGCACCAGAACCTGACGGCGCGGAACGCCCTCGAGAGCTTCCACGACGCGCAGCAGGCGCTGGACATGGCGCTCAATCTGTTCAACGGCGGGTACCTGCCGCTCGGACAGCGGTGCCAGGCCGAGACGCTCTACTGGGCAATCTGCTCGAAGCTCAGGAAGATTGTGCAGGCCATGGACGAGGTGCCCGAGGATCTCCAGGGCCTCGACGACATGCTCGCCGACACATACTTCTGCAATTTCTCGCTGTTCCAGTCGATCCCCGACTCCTGGGCGATCAAGCAGCTGTTTCCCGTGATGCCGATCCACCGGCTGAACGAGCCGCCGACGAGGCAGGCCGTGCTCGGCGACATCACGTGCGACTCGGACGGCAAGATCGATCAGTTCATCGATCGAAGAGACGTGAAGCGCACGCTCTCGCTCCACCCGTTCAACGGCGATCCGTACTACATGGGCGTGTTCCTGGTCGGCGCCTATCAGGAGATCCTCGGCGACCTCCACAACCTTTTCGGCGACACCCACGCCGTGCACGTGAGCCTCGACGCCGGCGGCAACGTCGTGCTGGAATCGGTCATCAAGGGCGACACCGTCCGCGAAGTGCTCGATTACGTCGAGTTCGACTCGGAGCGGCTCCTGCGCAAGCTCAGGGACTCGGTCGAGGCCGCCGTGCGCGACGGACGCGTCGACCTCGAGGAATCGGGCCGGATCCTTCGTTTCTACGAGGACGGCCTGCACGGCTATACCTACCTGGAAGAAGCGTCCGAAGATTAGGACCAGCGACGCCAACGACGCCAGCGACGCGAACTCCGTGTCCTCTCACCTTCGTCCATCACTCACATCGTCCGTGGCTTCGGCGGGCAAGTCCTTCATTGGCGCTCGTTGGCGTCGTTCGCATTTGTCGGCGTCGTTTCAACTGTGCGCCATCACGCTGCTGCTCGCTGTTCTGGCGCTGTCAGGGGCAGCGGCCCAGCGCCAACCGTCTCCGATTCTGATCCTGATTTCATTCGATGCCTTCCGCTGGGACTACATCGACCGCGCCGACGTTCCGAACCTGAGGGCGCTGGCGAAGCGCGGCGTGAGATCGCGGGGACTCATCCCGTCATTCCCATCGAAAACGTACCCGAACCACTACACGCTCGTGACGGGCCTGTATCCGGATCACCACGGCATCATCGCCAACACCATACGGGACGACGTGATCGCGGAACGTTTCACGATGTCGTCCGAGACGGCCAAGGACCCGCGCTGGTGGGGCGGCGAGCCGCTGTGGGTCACCGCCATTCGGCAGGGCCGGAAGGCGTCGTCGATGTTCTGGCCAGGTTCAGCAGTGGAGATCGGCGGCATCCGGCCGACGGACTGGAGACCCTATAGCGACGAGTTTCCCAACGACGAGCGCGTGACCCAGGTGCTGGAGTGGCTGGCGCGGCCCGAAGCGCAGCGGCCATCGTTCGTCACGCTGTACTTCAGCGACGTCGACACGGTCGGCCACGCATACGGACCAGACGCGCCGGAGACACTGGCGGCGGCGGGAGCCGTGGACGCCCGGCTTGGCGCGCTGATGTCGGGAATCGAGAAGCTCGGCCTCCTGAGCCAGGTGACCGTCATTGCCACGGCCGATCACGGCATGTCGCAGCAGGCCCTCGATCGGAAGATCTTCGTCGACGACTATGTCGACCTTGCGACGGTCGAGGTCATCGACTGGTCCCCGGTGCTGCACGTGCGTCCGATCACCGGGTCGGCTGACGATCTGTATGCGAAGTTGCGCGGACGCCATCCGTCGCTCTCCGTCTACCGCAAGGCCGAGCTGCCCGCGGACCTGCACTACGGCACGCATCCCCGCGTGGCGCCGGTCATCGGCATCGCCGCGGACGGCTGGGCGATCACGACGCGCGAGCGCTTCGAGCAGCGGAAGGCGGAACGCAATCAGCGAGGCGGCGACCACGGCTATCCCGGAACCAACCGGTCGATGCACGCGCTGTTCGTGACCGCCGGTCCGGGCCTCCGTCAGGGGCTGGTCGTCCCGCCGATTGAGAAC
The DNA here is from genome assembly GCA_964548865.1 of uncultured Solibacteraceae bacterium. Lineage (GTDB taxonomy): Bacteria > Acidobacteriota > Vicinamibacteria > Vicinamibacterales > SCN-69-37 > DASUGC01. The sequence continues at coordinate 21,678 of CAZJTG010000026.1, read as the reverse complement.
ATCCACGTCTACGAGTTCATGTGCCGCGTGCTTGGGCTCAGGCCGGCGAAGAACGACGGCCGCGCCGCGGCTACGCGGGCGTTCTGGCGCTAGTTCTCCCGAACTTCTGCGTCGCGTAGCCGACGATCAGGCCCACGATCGAGCCGGGGACCATGATCTCCACCCAGTAGTGGCTGCCATCCGGGTTCGGGAACATCGCGATCAGAAACGCGAAGAACGCCGCCACCAGCAGCCCGACCACCATTCCCTTGGCGAGCGAATTCACGCGGGCCGCGTACCAGCCCACCAGGACGCCGACGATGATGCCCTTGAAGGTGGACCCGATCACGATGCCCATGATGTCCGGCGTCGTTTCGGGGGCGGAGAACATGGCGGTGAGGCCGTCTATCGCACCGAGGACCGCACCGAGAATCAACCCGAGAAGTGGTTTGCTCATGACGTGCCTATTAAACGCCAGCTTGAGTCGCCTTTGGCGCCTCCTGTCCGGTCATCACGTTGTAGGTCGGGTAGGGCCATGTAGGGAACTGGGCAGGATTCAGCCTCGCGTCTGAAAGGCGGCGTTCGCGCTTCACGGACGCGAGTAGTACGCGAACGCCGCGCGCATGATGAGGTAGGCCGCGATCAGCAGGACGAACGTGCGGTATTTCTCGAGCCAGCGCCAGGCTCGTTCGAGCACGGACTCGCGAAGCGCATCGACGGGCACCCCCGCGCGGTACCGCCCGAGGTCGGCCACGAGCGCGCCAGCGTCCGGGTAGCGGTTCTCCGGCGCGGGCTGCAGGCACTTGGCGACGATCGCCCTCAGCCGCCTGGGAGACTGGCCGGGGACGTCCTTCAGCAGCCATGAAAGCACGGCCCCGAGAGAGTAGACGTCTGATGCCGGTGTCACCGTCCGGGCGTCCCCGCGTTCCTGCTCCGGCGCCATGAATCCCGGCGTGCCGATGCGCGTGCCCGCCGCGGTCCCCTCAGAGGGCGCCGGGTCGTGCGACGGCGGGAGAGGGGCGGCGCCGACCATTTTCGCCACGCCCCAGTCGAGCACGAGCACTTCTCCAAAGCGCCCGACCATCACGTTCGACGGCTTCAGGTCGCGATGAATGACGCCGGCGTCGTGCGCGAACGCGACGGTCTGCGCCAGCCGCTCGAACACGCCGAGGACCGCAGCTTCGCCCGCGAGCGTGGATGCGTGGTCGGCGAGCGTGAGCCCTCGCACGAGCTTCATCACGTAGAACCAGCGGCCGTCTGCCAGTTCCCCAGCATCGTGCACCGGCACGATACCCGGATGCTCCAGGCGCGCGAGGACGGATGTTTCGCGGCGCAGCCGCTCGTCAAGGCCGCTTCGGGACGTCGCGCCGTTCGAAACCTTGAGCGCGACTTCGCGATCCAGACGGCGATCGAATGCGGCGTAGACCGTGCCCATGCCGCCGCTGCCGATCATCGATCTGATTTCGTATCGATCGGGAGGCAGCTCGGGCCAGACCGCCGCGCCGCGAAGCCGGTTGACCGCGTCGTCCGACAGCCTGTTCATGAGACGTCGATGCCGAACAGATCCCGTGCTTCCCGCTGGAATTCGTCGTCCGTGGCCGAGAGCGCGCGCAGGTGTTCGAGCGCAAGCTCCCGAAACAGCCGGCGCGCGGCGTGGAGATGATTGGTGACCTGACTGACGGTGAGACCCAGTGCCGATGCCACCGTCGCATAAGTCGTGTCCGTCGTCGGCCGCAGGTCGTGCCGATCGAAGACGTGGAAGACCACCGCGCGCCCGTCGCGCGTGCAGCGCTCTCGCAGGGACTCCACGGCGCGCGCGAACAGAAACCTGACGGTTTCGTCATGGAAGAAGCGATCGAGGTCCGCGGTGCCGGCGGAGGACATCGACGGCAGCTCCCGTTCCGCGCCGGGAAAGTCGAGCGACAGGGTCGTCGTGCCGCCGCCGCGCCGTTCCGCGGTCTCCGCCTTCTTCAGGTTCTGCACGAAGCGGTCGAGACAGACCCGTAGGAAGGTCCGGAATTTCGCCTTGGCCGGGTCGTATCGCTCGATGTAGCTCTTTTCGAACGCGACGGTGAAGAACGCCTGAACGGCGTCCTCGGCCGCCTCGGGCGCGAGCCGCCAGTGCAGGCGAAGATAGTGATAGGCCGGTTTCCAGTACCCCTGCGCGAGGTCGCCGAACGCGAGCTGGCGCACGTCGGCGTCGGCGCTGCGGATGCGCTCGAGCACCGAGCGATGCGTCAGCGGAAACGAAAACATCCTACCCGTCGTCTCCCGCCGCGACCGCCACCTGTGCCGGGCGCAGGACGTCGTCGCCGATCATGTACCCGGGCCTGATCACGCCGATCACGGTTCCGGCCGGGAACGGCGACGCGGTCGCGCTCGTGACGGCCTCGTGGCGCGCGGGATCGAAGCGCTCTTCGAGCGGAAAGACGCGAGTGACGCCGAGGCCCTCGAGCGTGGCGAGAAACTGCTGGCGCACCAGCGAGACGCCCTGAACGAACGGATCGGCCGGGCGGTCGCCGGCCGCGTCGAGCGCGCGGTCGAGGTTGTCGAGGACCTCGAGGAAGCCGGCGATGAGCGCCCGCCGCCCGCGCTCGACGTCCTTCGTGACTTCCTTGCGCAGCCGCGCGCGGGCCTGCTCGAACTCGTCCGAGGCGGCCTTGTACCGCGCGATCAACTGCTGGATCTCGAGGTCTTTGACGGCGATCTTCTGCTCGAGCTCCTCCACGTACGCGGGCTTGAGCTTGGGTTCCTCGGGGGCGGCGTCCTCGCCGCGCGCCCACCAGCGGCGATCGGTGACTTTGAGATCAGACATGGCTCATCGTCTCTACCTTATCCAATCTGAGCGTGGATAATGTCAATTGTCTCGATGGATTCGACGTCCGCTGACACCGTTTTCCTCAACAAGGCCCCGGCGACATCGACGGGTTCGGGCACGACCTCACACGTCGTGCTGTCGCCGGAGTTGTCGGCCGAGGCCGCCAAGCGGCTGGGCTGGGCGGGCCTGGTGTACGCGTCCGCGTACTTCCTGGCCTACTGGGGCACCCAGATGGTCTCGACCATCGGCGCCACGGGGCCCGGCTACATGCGGTTCCAGAACTGGGTGGCCTCCGTCTCGATCGCGCTCGGCATCGCGGTGTTCCTCGTTTCCCGCCTGGCGCGGCTGAGGCCCGAGACCTTCCTCGACTTCGGCCTGGTCTTCGGCGTCGTCGGGTCGCTCGGCATCGCGGCCGCCCAGTTCGCCGAGGGGTTCACGCCGTCCATCCTGATAGGCCGGTTCCTCGGCATTCCCTGGGAATGCGTCTGGATGATTACGATTCCGCTCGTCGCGCCGAACCGGCCGCGGCGCGTCCTGGTCGCCTCGCTCATGTCCGCGAGCACGTCGCCCCTCGTGATCTACATCTCGCACACGTTTGCGGGCGCGCCCGTGAACTCGAGCGTGACGCTCCTCGTGACCTACTTCCTGTTCTCGTCGTACTTGTGCGCGGTGCTCGCATTCGTGCTGTCCAAAATCGTGCACCGCTACAACATCAGGCTGAAGCGGGCGCGCGAAGTCGGCGCCTACGAACTCGTGTCCGAACTGGGCAGGGGCGGCATGGGCGAAGTGTGGGTGGCGCGGCATCGGCTGCTGGCGCGGCCCGCGGCCGTCAAGTTGATTCGCCCCGAACTGCTCGGGGCCGACCTGTCTTCGCAGGACGCCGTGATTCGCCGATTCGAGCGGGAAGCCCGCGCGACCGCGGGGCTTCGATCGACGCATACCGTCGACGTCTACGACTTCGGGCGATCCGAGGACGGCGCCTTCTATTACGTGATGGAGCTGCTCGAGGGCCTGAGCCTGGACGCGCTCGTGACGCGCCATGGGCCCGTCGGACCGGAGCGGGCGATCCATCTGCTCCGGCAGGTCTGTCATTCACTCGGCGAAGCGCACGAACACGGACTGACGCATCGCGACATCAAGCCCGCCAACATCTTCGTCTGCCGCCTCGGCCCGGACTTCGATTTCGTGAAGGTGCTGGACTTCGGCCTGGTCAAGAAGGTCGGGACAGCCAACGAGACGATGCTGACCATGCCCGACGCCGGCACGGCCGGCACGCCCGCGTACATGGCGCCGGAGATGGCGACCAATTCGACCGGCGTGGATGGCCGCGCGGACATCTACGCCGTCGGTTGTGTGGCCTACTGGATGCTGACCGGCCGGCAGGTCTTCGAAGGCGAATCTGCGATCGCCACGATCCTGAAGCACGTGCGAGAGCCCGCGCCTCGCCCTTCGGAGCGCGCCGAGATTCCGCTGCCGGCCGAACTCGACGACGTCGTGCTGGCGTGTCTCTCCAAGGATCCCGCCGACCGGCCGCAGACCGCGCATGATCTCGCGCGCCGGCTGGACGCGGTTCCTCTGACCGGCCGGTGGACCGACGACCACGCAAGAGACTGGTGGCGGGTGCGCGCGTAGGCCCCCGACACAGGGCGGCGGATGCATTGCGGCGCGGCCTCACGCGGAGTTGAGGCTCGAAAGACGCACCTGCGGCTTACCGTCTATCGCCAGACCGCGTGGGGGCCCCCAGCCCCACGCTTACCACAGTGGCCTCCGGTGCGTCTTTCATGCTGGCGCCTATCGCCTCACTCCGATTCGGCCGCGCCGCAATGCATCCGCCGCCCTGTGTGTGGCCGGCGCGCGCTGGCAATTCGATTGATATGTCGCGTCTCAGGCGGATTCGGCGGGTTCGGCGGGCGCCGGGGGCGTTCGGGCGGCGAGGGTGAATGTGAGCCCCGTCGCATCGGCGTCGATCGTCGCCGTGCCGCCGTGCTCGAGCTGGCCGAAGAGCAGTTCGTCGGTCAGGCGGTCGCGCACGTCCCGCTGAATCACGCGGCCGAGCGGCCGCGCGCCGTAGACGGGGTCGTAGCCCTTCTCGGCCAGCCACTTCCGCGCCGCCGGCTGCAGCGTGATCGCCACACGGCGTTCGGCCAGCTGCGACTCGAGCTGCAGGATGAACTTCTCGACGATCGTCTCCATCACGTCCGGCGAGAGGCTCTTGAACGTGACGATGGCGTCGAGCCGGTTCCTGAACTCGGGGCTGAAGACGCGCTCCACCGCGGCCTTCGATCGGCCTTCGGACACGCGGCGCATCGTCTCGTCGCGTTCGTCGCCGGCGTCGCTGAAGCCGATGCTCCTGGCGGCCATTTCACGCGATCCCGCGTTCGACGTGAGGATCAACACGACGTTCCGGAAGTCGGCTTTGCGGCCGCTGTTGTCCGTGAGCGTGGCGTGATCCATGACTTGCAGCAGGATGTTGAAGATGTCGGAATGAGCTTTCTCGATTTCGTCGAGCAGCACGACGCTGTACGGATGCGTGCGAACCGCGTCGACGAGCTGCCCGCCCTGTTCGAAGCCCACGTAGCCGGGCGGCGCCCCGATGAGCCGCGCCACCGCGTGCTTCTCCATGTATTCGCTCATGTCGAAGCGGAGGAACTCGTTGCCGAGCTGGATGGCCAGTTGCTTCGCCAGCTCCGTCTTGCCGACGCCGGTCGGCCCGGTGAACAGGAAGCAGCCCGCCGGACGCTCGGGCGCGCCCAGGCCCGCGCGCGACCGTTTGATCGCCTGCGCCACGAGGCCCACGGCTTCCTGCTGGCCGAAGACCACGCGTTCGAGCGATTCCTGGAGGCCTCGCAGGCGCTCGCGATCCGATGACGACGCCTGGCGCGCCGGAATGCGGGCCATCTTGGCCACGACCGCCTCGATGTCGGCGGGGTCGATCGTCGTGACCGCGCCGGCGTTGTTGGTTGCAGGTGGCTGGCTGCTGGTTGTCCTTCGCAGCCGTGCCACCGAACCTGACTCGTCGATGACGTCGATGGCGCTGTCCGGCAGCCGGTAGTCGCGCAGATGGCGCGCGGCCAGCTTCGCGGCGGCCTCGAGCGCGGCGTCGGAGAACTTCACGCCGTGATGGTCTTCGTAGCGCGGCCGCAGTCCGGCGAGGATGCGGACCGTTTCCTCGATGCTCGGCTCCTCGATCGCGATCTTCTGCAGCCGTCTGGCCAGCGCCCGGTCCTTCTCGATGTGCTTGTATTCCTCGAACGTCGTCGAACCGATCACGCGCAGGTCGCCGGCCGTGAGGATCGGCTTGATCATCGTGGCGAGGTCCATCGTGCCGCCCGTGGTGGCGCCGGCGCCGACGGTGGAGTGGAACTCGTCGATGAAGAGGATGGCGAGCGGCCTCGACGACAGCGCCCGCACGACCGCCTTGAAGCGTTCCTCGAAATCCCCACGGAACCGCGTGCCCGCGAGCAACGCGCCGGTATCGAGCGAAAAGACCTCGGCATCGCGCAGAAGATCGGGTACGTCATCGCCCTGCAGCCGCGAGGCGAGCCCCTCGGCCATGGCCGTCTTGCCGACCCCGGCCTCGCCCACGTACACCGGGTTGTTCTTGCGGCGCCGGCAGAGCACTTCGATCGTGCGCTGCAGTTCGTCGGCGCGGCCGATCAGAGGATCGAGCAGTCCGCGTCTGGCGCGCTCGGTGAGGTTCTGACAATAGGCCTTCAGCGGATCGGCGGCCGTGGCGGCGCCGCCGCCGTCTTCGCCGGGGCCCGTCGGAGCCCCGGGCGCCTCTGGCGCTTCGGAATGTCGCGTGACCTTCGAGACCCCGTGCGAGATGAAGTCGAGCACGTCGAGGCGCGTGATGTTCTGGGCAGCCAGGAGCCTGGCGGCGTGCGATTTGTCCTGCTGGAGGATCGCGGCGAGCACGTCGCCGGCGTTGACCTCGGCACGCTGGGCGCTCTGCACGTGCAGGACCGCGGTCCGGAGGACGTGACGGAAGGCCGCCGTCTGTTCCGGCTCGCGCTCCCGCCCCTTGCGGACCTGTTCGAGGGTGGTCTCGAGGTACTCGTTCAGCTCGCGCCGGAGGCGCGGCAGGTCCGCGCCGCACGCGCCCAGAATGCGCTCGCCTTCCTGGTCGTGCGCCAGCGCATAGAGCAGGTGTTCCAGCGTCAGGTAGGCGTGGCGCCGCGACACCGCTTCGCGGTACGCAATGGCGAGGACGATCTCGAGTGACGCAGAGAACACGGTGGCTCCGTTGATTATAGAATGCCAGCGGCATGGACAGCGGATCGCGGATTGGCCGGCCCGGAGTGTCCGAACCGCGGACGCTCGTCAGTCACCCCGAGCTCGTTTCCCAGAAGTCGTTTCCGTTCTTCCAGACGGTCGGGGAAAAACCGAAGAACGCGATCGAGCGCTTCCTGTCGCTGTTTGCCGACGTTCGCGCGGGCGAGGGCGTCGGCGTTCTGCTCCTCAGCGTCAACGTCTTTCTGGTGCTGGCCGGCTACAACCTGATGAAGCCCGCCCGCGACGCGCTGGCGCTTTCGGAAGGCGGCGCCGTGGGCAAGGCCTACTCCGCGGGCGCGCAGGCGGCGCTGCTCATGGCCATCATCCCGCTCTACGGATGGCTGGCGTCCCGGGTCTCGCGAATCAAGTTCATCATCGCCACCTCCCTGTTCTTCGCCTCGAACCTCGCCATTTTCTACGTCCTCGGCCAGGCCGGCGTCCGCGAGGGCGTGGCGTTCTACATCTGGATCGGCATCTACAACGTGTTCATCGTGTCGCAATTCTGGGCGTTCGCGAACGATCTCTATACGGAAGGGCAGGGCCGGCGGCTGTTCCCGTTGATCGGCGTGGGTGCGTCACTTGGCGCATGGATCGGCGCGGCCACGGTGGCGCCCGCGGTCAGAAACCTCAATTTCACGCCATACACGCTCATGCTGATGGGCGCGGCGGTGCTGCTCGTGTCGCTGGGCCTCACCATCATCATCAACACGAGAGCATCGGTCGGCGCGCAGGCGGATCCGGAGACCGCGCGGACGAACGACGCGCCGCTCGGCAAAGAAGGCGGCTTCGGCCTGATCTTCAGGGACCGATACCTGCTCTGGATTGCCGTGCTCATCGTGCTGCTCAACGCCGTGAACACGACCGGCAATTTCCTGCTCGACAGCCTCGTCGAGGCGAAGTCGTTCGAGATGTTCGGCACCGATCCTGCGCAGCTGGTGGATCGCCGGCAATGGATCACGGTGTTTTCGGGCTCGCTCGTCACGATCGTGAACCTCGTGGGCCTGATCATCCAGCTGTTCATCACGTCGCGCGTCTTCCGGTACATGGGTGTGCGCGGCGCGCTCTTCATCCTTCCGGTGCTGGCGCTGCTGAACTACACGGTCATCGCCGTCGTGCCGCTCCTCGCGCTCGTCCGCATCGGCAAGATTCTCGAGAACGCGACGGACTACTCGCTGCAGAACACGATTCGCCACGCGCTCTTCCTGCCCACTACGCGCGAGGCGAAGTACAAGGCCAAGGCGGCGATTGACACGTTCTTCACCCGCACCGGCGATCTGATTCAGACGGGCATCGTGGCCGGCGGCCGCGCCCTCGGCCTCGGCACGCCAGGCTTCGCATGGGTCAACGTCGTCCTCACCATCGCCTGGATCGGCGTGGCCGCGAGAATCGCTAGGGAGCACCGCCGGAAGACTCTGTAGCGCGGCCGAAATCGGGCAGCGCGTACAGACGCACCACGACCGACAGCGGCAGCACGCCTTCGAAGTACTCCAGCGTCAGCGCGCGCAGTTCCGGATCGGCCGACTGAAGGCCCTGAAAAGCCGCCCTCAGGGGCTCCTTGGGGAGGACCAGCCCAAGCAGTCCGAAAATGTGCTGGAGGTTCCGGCGCGCGGTGCCGTACTCGGGATCCTGCCAGTCAGGATCCTCTCCAGACTCGGCGTCGAGGAGCCGGTGGCCCTCCCACACCTGAAGCGGCACGGACAGCTCACGCTCGATGGCCGCCATGATCCGCTCGCGATCGACGGACAGCTGCGGCGAGTGTCTGAGAATCCTGGACAGCGCCCGCGCGCACTGGTACCGCACCTCGAACCTCGGATCTTCGAGACCCGTCGTGAGCGCGGCGACCGAGCGATCGGACGCGACGTGCGCGATGATTCGTGGCAGGCGCCGGCGCACCGCGAAGTCGGTCTCGCGATCGGTCAGGGCATCCTCGAACAGGCCGAGATGCGTCGCGGCGATCCGTTCCAGTGTCAGCCGCACGACCGGCACCATGTCGTCCCAGGCGAGCAGCTGCACCGCCTGGGCGACCTCGGCCCGCTCCGGCCTCGTCATCTGGCGCAGGGCCGACTCGACTCGCACCCGGTCGCCGGATCGTAGGTCCGAGAGCCTCTGGACGGCTGGATCGACGGGCGCGGCGGGAGGGGCGGGCGCCTGCGTCATTTGGCTCCGGGATGACACTGCGGGCCGGAGCTCGGCTGGAAGGTCGAGGACCGTCCAGCCCGTGTCCGACACGATCGTGACGTAGTCCGGCGATGCTTGATCGGCCAGGCGGTTGGCGACCATCTTGCGATACATGCCGTCGATCCGCTTCGACACCGCGAACCCGGCCGCGACAATGGCCAGCGTGACAACGAGCAGCGATGCCGGCACGAACGGCGCAAACGCCGGCGCCGCGATGGCCACCACGATCAGGCCCTGAACGATGGCGGCGCCGGCGGCATCGCCGGCCCTGTCGCACGTCACGTCGAGGAACGTCTTGACCCGGCGCTTGTCATCGGGGGTCATCGGAACGAACAGCAGCTCGTAGCCGCTCCTGAACCACGATCCTCGGAACACCGCCTCGGTCGCTCTCGCGGCGACAATGGGCAGGAATCTCGGGAAGACGAGCGCGACGACGGTAGTCACGCCGAGGCCCGCCGGCAGGGAGGCGATCGCTCTGCCGAGGCCGAACCGCCGGATCATGCCGCCCGATCCCGTCTGGGCCCAGAACGTCAGAATGCCGACCCCCATGTAGAAGATCGCGAAGATCCGCTGTAACTCCAGCCGGGATCCCGCGATGCCGGCGACTTCCTTCTTGAAGAGGTAGTCCACGATACCGGCGCTGGCGGTGCTGAGGACCACGAGCAGCGCCAGCGTCGCGATGTGCGGCACCCGCCGGAAGACGTCCCAGTCGAGAAAGCCCACGACCGGCTCGGGCTCCGCCAGCGTGGAATAGGGCGACCGCCTGCCGATGACCCAGCAGCCCGCGGCGCACAGACCGTGGAGCACCGCCAGCACGAGCAGCGACAGATGCACGGGCACGGCGAGCACGGCGAGTCCGCCGGCCAGGCCGCCGATCGTTCCCGCCGCCGCGATCGGTCCGTAGCTTTCCTTGGCCGACCGCGGATCGAAGATCTCGCTCATCAGCGACCAGAAACCGGACAGGAGCAGCGCGCCCAGGCCCGCGACGTGCAGGTAGATGACGACGGAGACGGCGTTGTGCTCGGCCGGAAGCCAGAGCTCCACGACGTGAAGTCCCGCGCTGACGGCGAAGCCCACGGGCACCACGCGGCGCGGCCCCCAGGCGGCGAGGAGACGCGCGAAGCCCGGCACGGCCACGACGACGGCGACGGCGGTGGCGATCACGATCGCCGGCAGATGCTCGATGCCCGGGCCGCTTAGAAATACGGCCTCGCGGACCGCCTTCGAGGCCACTTGATGCGCGAGCATCGTCCCCGCCACGGCCATCGCCAGCTGTGTAATGCGTGTCCTCACGGCGGCCGATCAGATTCTCTGAAGTATGTGCGGCGTGCTCGTCGCCGGCGCGTTCGCGCGCAGACTCGACGTGGGCGGCAGGTGATTCGCCCACCAGGCGTCGGCGTGTTCCGGCCGCCACCGCGGGACGTCGCATTGCTCGAGGCGAGCCGCGATCGCGGCGGCGCTGGCCGGCCGATCGGCCGGCGACTTCGCGAGGCACGCGAGCACGAGCGCCTCGAATCCGGCGGGAATCGCCAGTTCGGTCCGAGAGGACGGGGGGTCGGGTGTCGCCTGCACGTGCTTGAGGGCGAGACTCACCGGGTTGGAGTCCTGGAACACCAGCGTGCCGGTCAGCAGGTAGTAGGCGACACAACCGAGCGAGTAGATGTCGGCGCGATGGTCGACCGCGCGCTCGCCGATCGCGACCTCGGGCGAGATGTACCCGGGCGTGCCGCTGGCGACGCCGTCCATCGTCAACTGCGTGACGTTGTCGGTCGGAGCGATCGACTTGGCGAGCCCGAAATCGAGCACCTTGACCACGTCGTGCGCCAGCCCCACTTTGCACAACATGATGTTGGACGGCTTGAGGTCACGGTGGATGACCGAATGCTGGTGCGCCTCCTCGAGCGATTCGCAGACCTGCCTGACGATGTGCGCGACGCGGCCGGCCGGCTGCGGTCCGAATCGGGACACCAGCGTCTGCAGACTGATGCCGTCGAGCAACTCCATGACGTAGTAGAAGCGGCCGTCGCGCGACGTGCCGAAGTCGTAGAGATACACCGTGTTCGGCGACTGCAGGTTGGCGATGAGGTTGGCCTCGCGCTGGAAGCGCTTGGCCGCCATCTCGGCCTGGTGGTCGGACATGCCCTCCGGCTTGATGATCTTCACCGCCGCCTTGCGGGCGAGCATCTGGTGCGTCGCCTGCCAAATCTCGCCCATCCCACCCTCGCCGATCGGGGCGACCAGACGATAGCTGCCGAGTTCCACCGCGCGCTCGGCGGCGATCGATGCGCCGTAGAGCCGCCGGACCACCAGGATCGCGAGCAGCGCGTGGAGGTAGTTGACCCCAGGCCACACGACCAGCTGATTGAACGGCAGGGGCGGAAAGTCGTGCCTGAACATGTTGAGCGTATACATCAGCGGAAACATCGTCGCCGACGCCAGCGCGACGAGCCCGCTCGTGGTCGGCCTGGCCGGGACGAACGCGGCGAACATGAACAGCCAGGGGCCGACCGCGGAGACGCCGGTCACGGGCACGCCGGGCGGGAACGGCAGCGTGGTTTCGATCGCCGAGATGCAGGCGGACACGAGGATGGCGAACGCCATGCCCAGGCGAAGCAGGGTCGTGTCGGACACGGCGCGCGCCATGTGCAGGCCGCGAATGCCAAGCCCGACGAACACGACCGCGATCGTGAGCAGACGGTTCACCGGATCCCTGAAGACCGGCGCGAGTGCGGGCTGGAGGTAGTGCTCGCCGACTTCGACGACCACGATGAAGGCGGCCGTGACGGGCGCCAGGAACACCAGCCGCTTGGCGCCGTCCTGCAGGAGCTTCGGAGGCAGGTGCATCGAATCCTGAGGATGATAGCGTCAACGCGGCGTGAGCTGGTTCGTCCGGGTTCCGCGCATTAGCCGGCAGGAGCCCTGGCCGATGTGGATTCGAGGAACGAGCGCGGCCCTCGCGGCGGTCGCGCTCGCCGCACCCGCCGACCTGGGACCAGTACGCCCGGCGGCGGTGGCGGCTTTCGACCGTTACGTCCGGCTGACCGAGGCGCGCATGGCCGCCGAGGTTGGCGGGCGCGCGCCCTTCCTCTGGGTCGACCGGCTGGCGGGCGCCAGGCGATCCGAAATGAGATCGCGGCTGGCGGCCGGGGAGATTCTGAGCGCGCCGCTCGAAACCCGGGACGCTGGCAGGGAAATCGACGCACCCGGCGCGCTGATTCATCACTGGGTCGGGGCCGTGCTGCTTCGGGGCGTGACGCTGGCGCGTACGGCGGCGCTCGTCCAGTCGTACGACCGCTACAGCGAGCTGCTGGCGCCGATGGTGGTGAACTCGTCCGTGCTGTCCGCCTCGCCGCGAGAGTACCGGGTGCGGCTGCGCACGACGATGACGAAGGTCATCACGGTGGTCATCGACGCGGACTACCTCATCGTCTACCAGCCCGTGGGTGCCGGTCGCCTGTACTCGTCCAGCGTGGCGTCCAATTTCTACGAAGTGTCGTCGGCCGGAGATCCCACTGAGACGCGCGTGGCCGCCGATCTTGGACGCGGCTACCTCTGGAGGCTGAACACATATTGCTCGTTCGAGCAGTCCGTGCAGGGGACGATCGAGCAGTGCGAGTCGATCTCGCTGACCCGCGACGTACCCTTCGGCCTCGGCTGGCTGATCGGGCCCATGGTCACGGGCATCCCCAGGGACACGCTGGCCTTCACGCTCGGACGCGTCCGGTCCCAGCTCGAACGGCAGTGATAAACTGCCGGTCCGCGTTTTCAGATGCCTCATCCACGCCGAATCGCCGTTGTGGCCGCGCTCGTGTCGCTCGTCGCGGTGTCCGCATCCGCCCAGGAGACGCGGGCGGAGATCGCGCGCCAGGCGCGCGAGCAGAAGTCCAAAGACCTGAAGCCTTACGTGCCGAACAGAGTCGAGGCGACGCTCTTTCGAATCGAAGATCGCTACCTCATGGAGCGGATCTTCAATCCGCCACGAGGGCTGTTCGTCCGGTTCGGGGGCATGCCGCAGGGAGCCGGGCTTGCTGCCGGGCCCGCGTACCGGCGATCCAATCACGTCTACGACCTGACGGGGTCGAGCGCGGTCTCGATGCGCGGGTACTGGGAGCTGGCCGGCTCGGTCGGCCTGCCGCATCTCGCCGGCGATCGTGCGTCGATTCGGTTCGTCGCCCGGCGCCGCAGCCTGCCCCAGGAGGACTTCTTCGGCCTCGGGCCTTCCTCGACCGAAACCGCCCAGACCTCGTTCGCGTTGAAGGAGACGTCGCTTGCCCTCGAGGCCGGCGTGGCGCCGACGGACTGGTTCCGCGTGTCCGCGTCGGTCGGCAGGGAATCTCCCCGCGTGTCGTCGGGGAAGGACTCCAGGTTCCCGTCGATTGAGGATGTCTTCGCGGATGTCGTGGCGCCCGGGCTGGCCCACCAGCCGGATTTCCTGCGCGCCCGCTTTGGCGCCGTCATCGATGTGGCCGACCGGGCGCTCGGCCCGCCGTCGGGTGGCGTGTACGCCGCGAGCTACGAGGCATATCAGGACCGGGACCGGCACCAGTACTCCTTCCGGCAGTGGACGATGGATGTGCGCCAGTACGTCCCGATCGTCAGCGGCGCCCGCAGCCTCGTGTTCCGTGGATTCGCGACCGGCGTCCGTCCGCTCGCGGGCAACGAGGCGCCATTCTTCTATCAGCCGACCCTCGGCGGACCGTATTCCGTGCGCAGTCTGGTGGCGTACCGCCTGCGGGACCGCCATGTCGTACTCCTTCAGGCCGAGTACCGCTTCGAACTGAACGCTTTCATGACGGGAGCGGTGTTCTACGACGCCGGCTCGGTGACGGCGCGGATGCGCGACGTCACGCTCCGGGGCATGCGCCACGACGCCGGATTCGGGCTCCGGCTGGGATTCATGTCGAAGGTGTCGCTCCGCGCCGACGTGGCCTTCGGCAGCGAAGGCCCGCGGCTCGTCTTCAAGTTTGCCGATGTCTTCTAAGCGAACCCTCCTTGTCCTGGCGCTCGTGGCCGTCGCGACATGGACGGCGTCCGGTCAGACGCCGCCGCGCTTCTTTCCGGACGACCCGATCTGGGTGGACGACGATCGGGCGTTCGACGCCTCGACCGCGAAGGTCGCGCAGTTGAGCGAGGGATACGACTTTCTCGAGAATCAGTTCGCCTCGCGAGCCGACCGGCGGGACATCCGGGCGTCGAACGTCAACACGCTGGACGAAGTACCCGATTCGAGCTGGTTCACGAATCGCATGGGGCGCAGGCCGATGCCGCTTGCCGAGGTCGAGCGCGGCCCTGATTCGATCGACCGCTTCGATGTCACCGAATGGGTCATCGTCGGCGGCAAAGGCCCTGCGGGCTTTCAGCCGGGATTCCGCGCGCGCGACGCGCGCGACACGCGGGCGCGCGCGCAGTGGTTCCAGCTCGAAGGGGACACGAAGGATTACCCCGAGCTCGCGAGCGGGTCGGAGATGATCGGCACGTTCTTCTACCACGCGTTTGGCTACAACGTGGTGGACACCTACCTCGTCAACGTCGATCCCGCGAAAGTGACGATCGCGCCGAATGCCACGCTGCGGGATGCCTCGGGCCGGCGGCCGTTCACGCGGCGTGATCTCGAGGCCATCTTCCGCCTGCTGGCGCGGAACCCTGACGGCACCTACCGCATGACGGCGAGCCGCTTCGTCGAGGGCGCGCCCCTCGAGGCATTCCGCTATCACGGCACGCGGCCGGACGATCCGAACGACATCTATCCGCACGAACATCGCCGCGAGCTCCGCGGCAACCGCGTGTTCTGCGCGTGGCTGAACCACGACGATTCCCGCGCCATCAATACGCTCGACATGCTCGTCGATGCAGGCGGCCGTAAGTGGATCAAGCACTACATGTTCGATTTCGGGTCGCTGCTCGGCAGCTCGCCGCGGCCCTGGTCGGGCATCAGCTACATGTACGAGGGCGGGCCGACATGGAAGGCCCTGGCCAGCCTGGGACTGTGGATTCCCAGGGCGCAGCTCACGCGCTATCCGTCGAATCTGCCGCCGTCTGTGGGCCGGGTCGAGAGCGACGCGTTTCGTCCGGAACAGTGGAAGCCGGAGTATCCGAATCCGGCCTTCGACAACATGCGGTTGGACGACGCCTTCTGGGCCGCGCGGATCGTCGCGGCCTTCTCGGACCAGGCGATTCAGGCGATCGTCCGCAAGGCCCGGTACTCGGATCCGAACGCCACGCGTTACATCAGCGAGGCGCTCATCAAGCGGCGCGACAAGATCACCCGTCACTGGCTGACGGCGGTGAATCCGGTCGTTGATTTCACCCTGTCCGGCGAGGGGGTGCTGACCTTCCGCAACGCGGCCATCGATGCCGGCGCGGCGACAGAGGGGCAGGGCTACCTGCTCCAATGGTCGCGATTCGATAATCTGGCCGACCGGCACGATCCAGTGGGCGTCGAAATCAGCGTGCCGGCGGCGGCGGGTCGGCTGCCGGCCGGTCTGGCCGGGGCCGAGTTCGTGGCCGTGACGGTGCGCTCGATCCACCCGGAGTTTCCCGCTTGGAAAAGGCCGGTTCAGGCCTATTTCAGGCGCACGGGCGCCGGATGGCAGGCCGTGGGGTTGACCCGCCAGATTGCCGATGAATAAGGCAGGAATGTGAAAGCGGCGACGGGGTAAGCGCCCCGGCGACGGGGCGGCGTATCCTATGTGGACCCGGTGGAACACCCGGAATCGACGGAGTGGGAAATGCAGAGAGTCGTTCGCTGCTGCTGCGGAGTGACGTTGGTTGGCGCGTTGTGCGCGTCGAGTACGTTTGCTCAGAGCACCACTCCCGTCAACGCGGCGCCTGAGGAGGCTGCCGCAACGACACCCGAGCCGGCAACGCCGAAGTTCGGCTTCGGCACGCTGGCCAGCGGCACCTTCAAGGGCATCAAGAAACTTCGCACGGACAACGCGCTGACCGCGATCGCGCTTGGCGGCGCCCTGGCCGCGTCGGCGCAGATGTTCGACCAGTCCTTCAGCGTCCGGGCGTCGAGTACCGGTTCGAGGTCGTCGTTCACGCCCGGCGCCGTGCTCGGCGGCGCCACGTTCCAGTTCGGAGCGAGCGCGGCCACGTACGGCATCGGCCGTCTGACCGGCAACGCGCGCGTGGCGTCCGTGGGCGGTCATCTGCTTCAGGCAGGGCGTGACGCACGCCATCAAATACTCCGTTCGGCGCATGCGCCCCGACGGCAGCACGCGCAATTCGTTTCCGTCGGGTCACACCTCGGTGAGTTTCGCGTCGGCGACCGTGCTCCATCGTGAGTTCGGATGGAAGGTCGGCGCACCCGCCTATGCCCTCGCGTCCTACGTCGGCTACGCGCGCATCCAGCAGAAGCGCCACTATCTGAGCGACGTCGTGCTGGGCGCCGCCATCGGCATCGTTGCGGGCCGCTCGGTCGGCATCACGATCGCCGACAAGCGTTTCGACGTGTCGCCCGTGGCGACCCGCGGCGGTGGAGCCGTCAACTTCGTCTGGATCGGCCGCTAAGCAGAGCGGTCTCACCGTTCTGCTGGCGCTCGCGCTGGCGTGGCCGCTCCCGGCCCAGCCGGATCCCCTCGTCACGCGTCCGTATCTTCAACTCGGTCATCGTTTCTCGGAGGGCATGCTGGAGGTCGTCTGGCACGCGGCCTCGCGGTCGTCCGGCTGGCATGTCGTCTGGCGCGGAGCCGGCCAGCCTGGCTGGACCGAATCGTCAAGCATCGCGAGGCGGCAGGCCATCGATCGTGAAGTCTGGGCCGCCGAGATTCCCGCCGGCCGGTCCGGTGAGGCCTTCGAGTACCAGTTGAGACAGGGCGAGGTCGTGCGCGCGGCCGGGCAGGGCCGCGCGCCGGCCCCGCCGGGTCAGCCGCTGCGCTTCGCTGTCACCGCAGACGTCGGCGACGCCAGTCAGAACCAGCGGGCGGTCGTGGGCCGGCTGCTCGCGCAGCACCAGGCAGATCCGATCGATTTCGGTCTCATCGCCGGGGATGTGGCGTACGAGTGTGGGCGCCGCGACGAGTATGCCGCGAAGTTCTATCCCAGCTTCAACCCGATGACGGGTGCATCACTGCTCTCGTCCGTGCCGTTCGCAGTCGCCGCAGGCAACCACGACGTCGGGGACCTCCGCTGGCCCCTGCCGCCGTTCCGCTGCACCACGGACTATTCGTTCTTCTACTTCTGGCGGCACCCGCGTGGATTCTCCGAACCGGTGCCCACCGGCCCGCGCCACGGCCCGCCCGCGCCCTCGGCCAGGCCGCCCGGACCCGCGGTGGATCTCCGACGGATGCTCGCGGCCGCCAATTACTCGTTCACGTGGGGCGACGCGCACGTCACGGTGATCGATTCGAATCGCTACGTCAACTGGGCCGATCCGGCGCTCCGGCAGTGGCTGGAGTCCGATCTGGCCGCCGCCGGGCGATCACGCTGGAGATTCGTTCTACTGCACCATCCGCCGTTCAACCGATCCAGCGAGCACGGGGGCGACCAGTGGACGCGGTACCTCGCGCCGATCTTCGAGCGCCACGATGTCACCGCGGTGCTCTCCGGGCATGTCCACAATTTCCAGTGGTTCGGGCCGCTGCGGTTCGTCCCGGATCCGGCCGAGGTCGGCCGGTTTGCTGTCGGGTCGCGCGGCCGCCTGAGCGGAACGCTCGAAGCGCAACCGGACTACGACGGTCAGGCGCGCTCGGTGGCCCGCTGGCCGATCTACCTCGTGAGCGGCGCAGCCGGGAGTGAGTTGAGCGCCGAAGGCAGTGGGTGTCCTTCCAACGTCGTCGCGCCTGGCGGATGCGGCCCGCCGCCAGTCAAAGGCCTCGTGCCTTCAGTGACCATCGTTGAGGTTCGGCCCGAGGCGGTCGTGATTCGCCAGATCGCAGCCACCGGCAGCACGTTGCTCGAGCGGCGCGTTACGCGGCCGTTACCCACAAGATAAGATCACCCGGATGTTGTCCGTGCGCGCGCGTATCAGAACGTGGTCGTTCATCGTCATCGCCGCGGCGACGGCCGCGTGCGCGTCGATACCAGGATCAGGGCCGGCCGCGACCGGGGGGACCCCCGGCACTGCCTCGGTGACGTTCGTCCACTTGAACGATATGCACGAGATGGTGGCCGGGTCGAGCGGCCGGCTGGGGGGCGTGTCCCGTGTGGCCACGGTCGTCGAGCGCGAGCGGCGCGCGCGCGAGGCCGTGCTCGTGACGCTCGGAGGCGATTATCTGTCGCCATCGGCGATCGCCACGGCGCGTGTCGACGGCCAGCGCCTGGCGGGGCGGCAGGCGGTCGCGGTGCTGAACCTGCTTGGCGTCAACTGGGCCACGTTCGGCAACCACGAGTTCGATCTCAGCGAGCAGGAGTTCCAGGCGCGCCTCGCCGAAACCAGATTCGGCCTCGTGTCCACGAATGTCACCGATGCCGGCGGCCGCGTGTTCGCGCCCGCGGTGCGGTCGGCCGTCCAGACCGTGAAGGCGGGCTCCCGGACGCTCCGCATCGGGTTCCTCGGCCTCACGATCGACTTCACGATCAAGCCGTATGTGAAGTACCTGCCGGCGGTGCAGGCGGCGCGCGACGCGATGGCCGGCCTCAGGGGCAAGGTGGACGCGATCGTCGTGCTCTCGCATCTCGGCCTGGCTGGAGAGATCGCCGTCGCGGAGGCGCTGCCGGAGGTCGACTTGATTCTCGGCGGACACGAGCACGATAACTTCGTCATCCGGCGCGGGGCCGGCTTCACGCCGATTCTCAAGGCCGACTCGAACGCCAAGTCCGTGGTGATTGCGACGATGGATTTTCCAGCGGCGGGCCGTCCGTCGGTCACGGCGCGTGTGGAACAACTGAATGAGTCGGTTCGGCCGCAGCCCATGATGGAGGCCGAAGTCAGCCGCTGGGCGTCGCTGGCGTTCGCTGCCTTCCGCCGGGACGGGTTCGAGCCCACGTCGGTCGTCGCGGTGGTGAACGAGCCGCTGGATGGCCGCGATTCGACCGTGCGCGTGCGTGCCGGCAATCTCACCGATCTCATCACCGCGGCCATGGCCCGCGACGCGAAGGACGCCGAGATCGCGATCCTGAACGGCGGATCGATTCGGGTGGACGACATTCTTCCTGCGGGCCCGCTTTCGGAGTACGACGTCATTCGCGTCCTGCCGTTCGGCGGCACCGTGGTGAAGTCGACGTGGCGCGGCTCGCTTCTGATCGATGTTCTCGCCGCGGGTCTCGCGAATCAGGGCGCCGGCGGGTTCCTGCACGCGCGCGGCCTGGAGCGGCAGGGCGGCGACTGGCGATTCCGCGGGCAGCCGATCGATCCCAACCGTCGTTACGTCGTTGCCGTGCCCGAGTACCTGCTCACGGGCGGCGAGTCGCGGATGGGATTCCTGACGCGCACGAATCCGCTTGTCGAGAACGTGCAGGATCTGTCGGACATCAGGCAGGCGGTGATTGCCGAACTCAAGGCGCGGTATGGCGGGACCCGTTCGCCCAGCACCGTCCGATCGGGCGGCCTCATGGTCGTCGGCCGCTGACTGGCCGTCCCGACACTGACCCACCGTTTCGCGCCGTCACACCGGTTCAGCGACCGCCTTCAGCGGGAAGCCGGATTCGCGCGCCAGCGAGACCACCGATTCGACCTTCGTTTCCGCGACTTCCCAGGGATACACGCCGGCGATCCCGCGGCCGTTGCGGTGCACGTGCATCATGATCTGGAACGCTTCGGCGGGTGATTTGTCGAAGATCGATTCGAGGACGTGCACCACGAACTCCATCGTCGTGTAGTCGTCGTTCAGCAGGACCACCTGATAGAGCTCCGGCTCCTTCTTCTGCGTCTGAACGCGCTCCTGTACCTTCTCGCCGGGGGCTGGCACAACGACAGGTTACGACAGGTGACGACAGGTTACGACAGGTGACGACCGGTTACGACAGGTGACGACCGGTTACGACAGGTGACGACAGGTAACGACAGGTAACGACGGGTGACGACGGGTGACGACCGGTTACGACAGGTTACGACCGGTGACGACGGGTGACGACCGGTGACGTAGAATCCTTGCGCTCATGACGCTCGGCACGGGCCTCGACTACTTCGATCTGCGATTTCTTGGGTCGCCGGGCATCATCGCGACCGGCCTGCTCTCGGGCGTCGAGGGTGTGGCGCTCATCGACCCGGGGCCCGCGACGACGCTCGGGACCGTGCGGGGAACGCTGGCCGAGCGCGGCGTGGCGGCGCCGGATGTTCGCGCGATCCTGCTGACGCACATCCACCTCGACCACGCCGGCGCGACCGGGACGCTCGTCCGGGAGTTCCCGAACGCCACGGTCTATGTGCACGACGCCGGCGCTCCGCACCTCGTCGATCCGGCGAAGCTCGTGACGAGCGCAGCGCGGCTGTACGGGCAGGACATGGAGCGCTTGTGGGGAGAGGTGCTGCCTGTACCGCGGGAGAGGCTGCGCCTCGTCGGGGACGAGCGCATCCGTGTCGTCGGGCACGACATCGACGTGGCCAGGACGCCCGGGCACGCGTCGCATCACGTCAGCTACTTCCTGTTGGATGCGGGCGTGGCGTTCGTCGGCGACACGGCTGGCATCTGCCGCACGAGCGGGCGGGTCGTCCTGCCGCCGACGCCGCCGCCCGACATCGACCTCGACGCCTGGCGCATCAGCACCGATCGCATTCTCCGCTGGAATCCGGACGTGTTGTTTCTCACGCACTTCGGCCCGCAGCGGTCGCCGCGCGTGCACTTCGGCGATCTGTGGACAAGGATGGACGACTGGAGCCGGCGCGTCCGCGTGTCGCTCGATCGACCAGGCACGGATGCCGAACGGGCGCAACGATTTACGGACGACGTGATGGACGATCTGGCCCGCGCGACCAGCCGCGCCGAGGCCGAGGCCTACGCCGCCGCCGGCCGCTTCGACTTCTCGTGGTCAGGGCTCGCGAGGTACTGGCGCAGGAAAACTACTTCCTGAGCTTTTCCAGCCGTTCGAAAACATCGCGCAGCTTCTTCTGTTCCTCGGCCCAGAGCACCAGGTCGCCTGACTTCAGCGCCTTGTCCGCGGCGTCAAAGTGCAGGCGCATCTCGGCGATGAGCGAGGCGGCGGTCGCGCCGGCCGGTGCCGTGCCTGCCGCCGGCAGCGGACCCGCCTTGCCCTCCGGCGCGTCGGCGGCGGTTGCGACGACGGACGTGGCGTTGCTCGCCAGCCGATCCGGCGCGAGGGCGGAGACGACGGACGACCCGAAGATCTTGCCGAGCGCCCGTGTCAGCGTTTCCGCCATCTCGATCCGGTTCTGATAGGCGACGACGACCTGCTTCAGTTCGGGGATCTTGCCCTCTGATGACTGCAGATAGAGCGGTCGCACGTACAGGAGCGATTCGTTCACCGGGATCACGAGCAACGTGCCCCAGATCACGCGGGACCCCTGCTGATTCCAGAGGGTGATCTGC
>CAZJTG010000025.1:23579-24565 GCA_964548865.1 uncultured Solibacteraceae bacterium | reverse complement strand
AACCTGCGACAGCCGGCGTGTAAAGCCGGTGCTCTACCACTGAGCTAACCGCCCACGCCGACAGCAGACGATTATGGCACTCGTGCGCGCCGGCAGGCAACCCACCGTCGCGCGTCCGCGCTTCGGCAGGCAAGCCATACGCCCCGACGCAGTGCCGGGTTCGCGTCGTTTCCGTCGTTTTCGCCGTGCCCGTCGTTCAATAATGTCTCGTCATGCCGCTGGCCTCCGTCGTCGGACACGCGCCGCTCGTCGCGCTGCTCAGGCACGCCGTTGGCCGCGGTCGAGTGCCGCAAACGCTGCTGTTCGCCGGTCCCGAGGGCGTCGGCAAAATGACCACCGCGCTCGCGCTCGCGCAGGCCATCAACTGCCCCGTGCGGAGGAAGGCCGGCGGCGATGACGCCTGCGGCGAGTGCGCAACGTGTCAGCGCGTCGAACGAGGCCGGCATTCGGATGTCACCGTGGTCGATCGCGGCGACGACGCGACGATCAAGCTGAAGGTCCTGCGCGAGCGGGTCCTCGATGTCGTCGGCTACCGGCCTTTTGAAGCCGAGCGCCGGGTGTTCATTATCGCCGCCGATGATCTGCGCGACGACGGCCAGGATGCGCTGCTGAAGACACTCGAGGAGCCGCCGTCCTCCGCCGTCCTCATTCTCGTCTCGGCCTATCCGGACTCCCTGTCCCAGACGGTGCAGTCGCGCTGCCGCCGGCTGAGATTCGGCTCCCTGAGCGAGCGAGAGGTCGCTCGGGTCCTTGTCGAGCGCACGGGCGCCGATCGGAGTGTCGCGAACGGGCTGGCGGCGGTGTCGGGCGGCAGTGTGTCCCGAGCGCTCGCCGAGCAGTCCGGCGACCTCGGCGCCGACCGCGATGCGGCCCTTGCCGTACTGGCCGCGGCGAAGCGCAACGTCGCTGATCAGCTGAAGGCTTCAGCAGCGCTGTCGAAGCACGACACGGAGCGACCCGAACGTGAAGCGCTGGGCGTGAGCCTC
>CAZJTG010000025.1:0-23569 GCA_964548865.1 uncultured Solibacteraceae bacterium | reverse complement strand
ACGATCTCGTCCGCGTTCCCGCTGTCCCGCGTGACCGCCGGCTACGCGTCGCTCAATCGCGCCCAGAGCGCGCTCGAACGGAACGCGAGTCCGAAAATCGTCGCCGACTGGGTCGCCCTTCAGCTATGAGCGCCCCGCTCCCCGTGGTCGGCATCACCGTGGGCGATCCGTCCGGCATCGGGCCCGAGATCGCGATCAAGGCCGCGGCCGATCCCCGCGTCGTCGCGGTTTCCGTGCCGAAGCTGTACGGTCCGCACAGCGAAGCCGATCTGGCGACGTTTCCTGCCGGGATCGTGGATGCGGGGTCGGCGCGGGCCGCGCACGCGGCCATCGTGGCGGCGGTGGAAGACGCGCGCGCGGGCCGGATAGAGGCCGTCGTCACGGCGCCCGTCAACAAGGAAGCGTTCGCGCTGGCCGGGTTCCCCTGGCGCGGCCACACGGAACTACTGGCGCACCTCTGCGGCGTTCCGCACGTCAGGATGATGTTCTGGTCCGAGGCGCTCCGGGTGGTGCTCGCCACCGTGCATGTACCGCTGAAGGACGTATCGTCGGCGCTCTCCGCCGATGTGCTGGCCCGGACGATTCGCCTGACGCATGCCTGGATGCCAGGTTTCGGGTACGGCGCACCGCGCATCGGCGTCGCCGGTCTCAATCCCCATGCCGGCGAGCATGGGCTGCTGGGAACGGAGGAAGTCCGCGTATTCGTGCCCGCGGTGGAGGAGTGCCGCCGCGACGGCATCAACGTCGCCGGTCCGTTCCCTGCCGACACCCTCTTTGTTCGCGCAATGAAAGGCGAGTTCGACGTCGTCGTCGCGTCGTACCACGATCAGGGACTCGTGCCGGTGAAGCTCGTGGCGTTCGGCAGAGCCGTGAACGTCACGCTGGGCCTGCCAATTGTCCGCACGTCCGTCGATCACGGGACGGCGTTCGACATTGCGCGCAAGGGCATGGCGGACGAGAGCAGTCTGGTCGAGGCGATTCTGCTGGCGGTGAGACTGGCGGAGCGCCGGGGCTGACACCCGGCCGGCGAGCGTTCCCCGGACGGCGTTCAGGCCCGCCGGTGCCGTTCGAGATCCGCGTCCACCATCATCTTGACCAGACCCGTGAAATCCACGCTCGGCGTCCAGCCCAGCTCCCGCTTCGCCTTGCTCGGGTCGCCAAGGAGCTGATCGACTTCGGCCGGGCGGAGGAACGCCGGGTCGAGACCGACGAAGTCCGTCCAGTTCAGGCCCGCATGGCTGAATGCGATTTCGACGAGGTCCTTGACGGAGTGCGCCTCGCCGGTGGCGATGACGTAGTCGTCGGCCTGCGGCTGCTGCAGCATCATCCACATCGCGCGGACGTAGTCACCGGCGAATCCCCAGTCGCGGTGGGCGTCGAGGTTGCCGAGCTTGAGCTCTTTCGCCTTGCCGGTCTTGATCCGGGCGACGCCATCCGTGACCTTGCGCGTGACGAACTCGAGGCCCCGGCGGGGCGATTCGTGGTTGAAGAGAATGCCCGAGACCGCGAACATGCCGTAACTCTCGCGGTAGTTGACGGTGATGTAGTGCGCGAAGACCTTCGAGACGCCGTAGGGGCTTCGCGGATAGAACGGCGTCAACTCGGTCTGCGGCACTTCGCGGACCTTGCCGAACATCTCCGAGGAGGACGCCTGATACACCCGAATCGATTTGTTCACCACGCGGACGGCTTCGAGCACGCGCGTGACGCCCTGCGAGTTGAACTCGCCGGTGAGCATCGGCTGGTCCCACGAGGCCGGCACGAACGACATCGCCGCGAGGTTGTACAGCTCCTGCGGCTGCACTTTCTCGATGACGCGAATCAGGGAGAGCTGATCGAGGAGGTCGCCGGGGAGCAGCGTCAGGCGATCCTTGATGTGGTCGATGCGCCAGTAATTGTCGGCCGAGAGCCGGCGAGTGAGGCCGAAGACCTCGTAGCCCTGCTCGAGCAGCAGTTCAGCGAGGTACGAGCCGTCCTGGCCCGTGATTCCGGTAATGAGCGCGCGCTTCGGAGCCATAAACCCGGTAAAGATATCACCGGTCGCGTCCGCGGCCCGAGCGCCGGTACTATGGACCGATGATCGTCGTGGCCGGTGCGGGTGTGGTCGGTCTCGCGAGCGCGCTCGCGATTGCGCGTCGCGGGCGGCCGGTCTGCGTGCTCGAGCGACACCCGCGCGCCGGACTCGAGACGTCGACGCACAACAGCGGCGTCGTGCATGGCGGCCTCTACCATCCGGCCGCGTCGCTCAAGACGCGGCTCTGTCACGAGGGCCGCGCGCGGCTCTACGCGTTCTGCCGCGAGCACGGCGTGCCCTTCGTCAAGTGCGGAAAACTCATCGTGGCGGGCCCCGGCGAGGAGGCCGAACTCCATGCGCTGGCGGCCGGCGCCGCGGCGAACGGCGTGCGGCTGGAACCACTGTCTGCCGCGGCAGTTCGTGCGCGCGAGCCGCATGTCAGCGCCGCGGCGGGTCTCTGGTCCCCGGAAACGGGATGGGTCGAGGCCGAGGCCTTCGTTCACCGCCTGGCGTCCGAACTCGAGAGACACGACGGCGTGCTGCTGCCGGGCTCGCCGGTCATCGGCCTTGAACCGGCCCAGAACGGCGGGATCGTGGTCGTCACGCCCCGCGAGCGCATCGAGGCCGAAGCCCTTGTGAACGCCGCCGGTCTTTTCGCCGACGAGATCTCCCGCCTGGCGGGTGGCGACCCCTTCACCATCCACGCCTGCCGCGGCGAATACGCGGAGCTGGCGCCGCACGCCAGAGCGCTGGTGAACGGCCTGGTGTATCCGGTGCCGCATCCCTCGGGACACGGACTCGGCGTGCATCTGACCCGCACGCTCTCCGGCGGCGTCTGGATCGGACCCACGATTCGATACCAGGAGGGCAAATCCGACTACGAGCACGATCGACTGCCGCTCGAGGCATTTCTCGAGCCGACGCGGCGGCTCCTGCCGGCCGTGAATCTCGACGACCTCCGCCTCGGCGGTTCCGGAATCCGCGCGAAGCTGCACCCGCCTTCGGAGACATTCGCGGACTTTCTGATTCGTCGAGACTCGCAGGTGCCCGCGATCATCCATGCCGCCGGCATCGATTCGCCCGGGCTGACGGCGGGTCTGGCGATCGGGGAGTACGTCGCCGGGCTTATTCCGCCTTCGTGAGCCGCCGGGCGTGACGCTCGAGCGCGTCCGTCCACGCCGGCATGGCGATGCCCTGCGCCGCCAGTTTCGCATTCGACAGCGCCGCGAACTTCGGCCGTGGGGCCGGCAGGGAGACGCTTGCGACCGGCACGTCCAGGATCGAAGCGGCCGGCCGGTCGAGCAGGCGCGCGAGTTCCCGGGCGAGCGCGCTCCAGGTCGTCCAACCGCTGTTGACACAGTGATAGATCCCCGACGGCGCGCCCTGTTCCAGCAGGGCCATCGTCGCCGTGACCACGTCGTCCACGAAGCTCGGCGACACCGTACGGTCGACAAAGGCCCGGACTTCGCGTCCGGCGAGGAGGTTCTCGACGATCCGATCCACGCTGCTGCGCGCGCGCGGTCCGCCGAACAGGCTTTCCACCCGCAGCACGTAATGCGTGGCGACGCCCTCCGCGAACCACTCGCCGAGCAGCTTCGACGCGGCGTACGCGCCGCGCGGGTTGGGGGGGTCGCCTTCGGTGTAGGGACGATCCGTCTCGCCGTCGAACACGAAGTCCGTGCTGTAGTGCACGAGCGCGGCGTTGATCTCGTTCGCTGCCCGGGCCAGCGTGCGCACGGCCCAGGCGTTCCCGGCAAGCGCGCTCGACGGATCGCGTTCGGCGCCGTCCACGTCGGTGTACGCGGCGCAATTGATGATGACGTCCGGACAGATCGCCGCGACCGCATCGAGCACCGCGTTGGCGTTCGCCAGATCGAGATCCTGGCGGCCCATCGCGACGACTTCGTGGCGGCCGCCGAGGGCCGACACCATCGTCTGGCCGAGTTGGCCGCCGGCGCCCGACACGAGGATGAGCTGCCTCATCGGCCGCGAAAGAAATCCGCGATGCCGGCCACCACGTGGCGCTGCTGGGCTTCCGTGAGTTCGCCGTAGATGGGAAGGGCGAGCGACGTCGCCGCCGCCCGATCGGCGACAGGGAAGCTGCCCCCCGCGCTTTCGACGTTCGCAAAGCACACCTGGCGATGGAACGGGACCGGGTAGTAGATCTCGGTCGAGATCCGCCGTGTGGCGAGGTACTCCCGCAGCCGATCGCGCTCCGGAACGCGGATCACGAACTGGTTGTAGATGTGGGTCGCGCCGGCCGGTTCGCAGGGCAGTTCGACCGTCGCGGTCAGTCCGGCGGCCTCGAACAGGGCGCGATACCGCGCGGCGTTCACCCGGCGCGCCTCGGTCCACGCCGCCAGATGCGGAAGCTTCACGCGAAGGACCGCCGCCTGCAGCGCGTCCATCCGGAAGTTGCCGCCGATCCGCGAGTGGTAGTACTTCGGCTCGGCGCCGTGATTGCGCAGCAGCACGACCTCGGCGGCCAGTTTCGCGTCGTTGGTCGTGACGAGGCCGCCGTCGCCAAACGCGCCGAGGTTCTTCGACGGGAAGAAGGAGAAACACCCGACGGCGCCCATCGTGCCCGCCTGCGCTGATCCGAGCGTGGCGCCAATTGCCTGTGCGGCGTCCTCGATGACCGGCACGCCGGCCGAGGCCGCGACTTCGAGCAGCGCGGGCATGTTCGCGCACAGCCCATACAGGTGTACCGGCAGGATGGCTCGCGTCCGCGGCGTCATGGCGCGCGCGACGGCTTCCGCCGTGACGTTGAACGTGACCGGGTCGATGTCGACGAAGACGGGAGTGGCGCCGAGGCGCGTCACGCATCCGGCCGTCGCGAAGAACGAGTAGGTGGGCGTGATGACCTCGTCACCCGGGCCAATGCCGAGCGCCATGAGCGCGACGAGCAGTGCGTCGGTGCCCGAGGACACTGTCACGGCGTGTCCGACGCCGATAGAGGCCGCAAGTTGTCGCTCGAGCGCGTCGACCTCGGGACCGAGGATGAACCTCTGACTGTCGCAGACGCGGGTGACGGCCGCGAGCAACTCCTCGCGGATCGGCGCATACTGCGCCCCCAGGTCGAGCAAGGGCACGTGGATGTCGGCAGACTGGGCGGGCGCGGGCTCGGTCACGTGTCGCAACCGCCGATTATACCCGTCTGGTCTTCACCGCCGCGCGGGTCTCCCGGTCGATCTCGCGGCGTCTGAGCGTTTCGCGCTTGTCGAAGGTCTTCTTGCCCTTGGCCAGCGCGATCGTCACTTTGACGCGACCCTTGCCATTCAGAAACATCCGCAGGGCGACGATGGTCAGGCCCTTCTCGGTGGTCTTGCCGATCAGCTTGTTGAGCTCGGCCCGGTTGAGCAGCAGCTTTCGCTTGCGCACCGGGTCGTGCACCGAGTAGCCGCTGTGACTGTATTGGCCGAAGTGAGCGCCGAGCAGGAAGGCCTCGGCGCCCTCCATCCGGCAGTAGCTCTCGCGGAGGTTGACGCGGCCTTCGCGGGCGGACTTGACCTCCGTGCCCGTCAGGACGACCCCGGCTTCGAACTGTTCGAGCAGGTGATAGTCGTAGCCGGCCTTGCGGTTGTCGGCGACAAGCGTCTCCGGCCGCTCCTTTCGCGTCATCGCGGCATGGTCCGATCGAGGAGCGGATAGCTGGCGTCGCGTGGGTGGAGCCGCGTCGGTCGGCCCAGCGGCCACGTGATGCCGATGGCCGGGTCGTCCCAGCGCACGCCGCGCTGGTGCAGGGGCGAATACGGCGCCGACACGAAATAGAAGACCTCCGTGTCGTTCTCGAGCGTCTGGTAGCCGTGGGCGCACCCGGGCGGCACGTAGAGCATCGTCCGGTTGGCGGCGCTCAGCTCGTGTCCGAACCACGTCAGGTAGGTGGGTGACCCGGGGCGCAGGTCCACGGCGACATCAAATATCGCGCCCTGGGTGGCCCGGACGAGTTTCGCCTCCTCGGCGGGGGCGGCCTGGTAGTGGAGGCCACGGATGCTCCCGCGCTCGCGCGTCAGCGCGCTGCTCGCCTGTGCGATCGCCGTCTCCAATCCCCGGGCGGCAAACTCCCCCGGCAGCCACGTGACCGAAAAGACGCCCCGCTCGTCCGGGAAGACGTCCGGCTGGACGATGAACACGTCGGCGATGGTCGTGTGCGTGAACTGCATTGGGACGTCTGCCTGGATCAGGATTCTAGTGCGGTTGGGTCCGCGTACGGTCTACGTAAACCTACGTAGACGCACTACCGCGCCCTCGCCGAGAAAAATTGGACGGTACGCGTCACGTTCTGTAACCAATACCTGTTTTGTTGGTCTATCCTCAGAACGGTGGCGCGTTCCCCATCTTCAACAGGCATCGCCGGGCGAACGCCGTCCGAACTTCGCATGGCGCGCGTCGGCGTTCCCGCGCCAGTGCTCGCGATTGACTCGGCTGCCGCGCGCTGGTGGTTCCGGATCGCGCGGAACCTGCTGCTGGCCCTGAGCGACGCCGCCATGATTTCGACCGCCGTGGCTCTGGGGTACCTGGCCTGGGCGTGGCCGGTGCGACAGCAGGCGTCCGTGATGTATCTCGAGCTTGCGCCCCTGCTGCTCCTGTTCGTCGGAGGATACGCGCGCGCCGGCCTCTACCCGGGTCTGGGCCTGGGCCCCGTGGAAACCCTGCGTCGCGCGACGTTCGTCACGACATTCGGCTTCCTGATCCTGGCGGCGTTTTCCTTCGTCCTGAAGGTGCCCCACCTGTACTCCCGCGTCACGTTCGCCATCGCGCTGGCGATCAGCCTGCTCCTGATTCCGCTCGGGCGCGTCGTGATTTTCGCGGTGGCTCGAGGCTGGCGCTGGTGGGCCGAACCGGTTGTCGTCATCGGCACCGGGAAGCGCGCCATGCGCGTCATGCGGGCCATTCGCCGCGCCGGTCATTTAGGGTACCGCCCGGTGGCTGTCGCCACGTGCGGTGCGGCGCCGGCTGAGACCGAGTTCGAGGGCGTACCCGTCGTCGGCGGACTCGACGTGCTGCCCAGCCTGGCTGCGTCGGGCATCCGCGTTGCGTTCCTTGAAGTGGAGGAGGCCGACGCCAGGCCCCTGCTCGACCCGCTTCAGCAGTGTTTCCACCGCGTGATTCTCTTGCACAATTTTCAGGATCTGCCGGTCGAGGGCGTGCAGGTGCGCAATCTCGCCACGCTGGTCGGGATCGAGTACACGAACAACCTCCTGCGCCCGGTGAATCAGACCGCGAAGCGCGTCCTCGACCTGTGTGTCGGGTTCGGACTGCTCGTGGCGTCGCTTCCTGTCATCGCTCTTGCGATGCTGCTGGTGCTCGTTCTGGACGGCCGGC
The DNA here is from genome assembly GCA_964548865.1 of uncultured Solibacteraceae bacterium. Classification (GTDB taxonomy): domain Bacteria; phylum Acidobacteriota; class Vicinamibacteria; order Vicinamibacterales; family SCN-69-37; genus DASUGC01. Next base: position 16,230 of record CAZJTG010000025.1, on the reverse strand, counting down.
CGGTCCTCTTCTACCAGAGCCGGCGGGGGCGTGGAGGCCGGATCATCGAAGTGCCGAAGATCCGCACGATGCGGCACGGCGCCGACGGCCAGCTCGAGGAGCACCTGCAGGCCAACCCGGCGGCGCGCGACGAGTGGCGGCTGAACTACAAGTTACGCAAGGATCCGCGCCTGATTCAGTTCATCGGGCGGTGCTTCCGGCGTTTCAGTGTCGACGAACTGCCACAGCTCTGGTCCGTCCTGAAGGGCGACATGAGCCTGGTCGGGCCTCGGCCATTTCCGGACTACCACCTCGAGCAGTTCACGCCGAAATTCCGCGCGCTGAGGCAGAGCGTGCGTCCCGGGCTGACCGGCTGGTGGCAGATTGGCGTCAGAAGTGACGGCGGCATCGCCGAGCAGGAAGCGTTCGACACCTACTACATTCGCAACTGGTCGGTGTGGTTCGATCTCTATGTTCTCGGTCGCACGGTCGTCGCGGTCGTCAGCGGACGCGGCGCGTACTGAGCGGCGACGTCAGTCTTCGCAAAGCTCCCTGAACAACTTCTCGTAGGCGTCCGTCACTGCCTGCCACGTGTAGTGCTGATTCGCGCGGTTCCTGGCCGCGATGCCCAACTCGCGCATCGCGTCCGGCCGGTCGAGGAGGTTCTGCAGGACCGGTGCGAGAGCCGCCGCGCCGGCCTCGCCGGCGTACGAGGTCCCGGCGGACCCCATCGTCTCGAGGTTTTCCGGCGTGTCGTACGCCACGACGCACCGTCCGAACGCCATCGCTTCGACGAGCGCCGGGTGGGTGCCGCCGACGCCGCTGGTCTCGACGAAGATCGCCGCGTTCGCTCCCAGCTCCTGATAGCCATCACCGAACAGATACCCGGTCATGACGATCCGCGGATCGCGCGCGGCCTTCTGCTCGAGCGTCCGGATGTAGTCGTCGGCGTAGGCCGCGCCTCCGACGACGACGCACTTGAAGTCGGTGGCAACCCGGGGGAACGCGTCGATGAGGTGGTCCACGCAATTCTCAGGCACGAGCCGGCCGACAAACAGCACGTACTCTCCCGCTGTGAGCCCGAACCGGGCCAGCGTCTCCCCCGGAGGACGGGGCTCCCGTTCGGAACCGTAGGGAATGTAGATGGCCGCCCGCCCGAACCGATCTCGATAATTCGCTTCGACCACCCGCGAGTCGGTGACACAGGCGTTGGGCAGCCGCGTCGAGAGCCACTCGGACGCCTTGAGGTAACGCTTCGCCAGCGGCGGCCATTTCTCCCGGCGCCAGTCGAGGCCATCGACATTCAGTACCGTCCGCGTCCCGACCAGTCGAGGAATCCAGACGAGCGGACTGTTGCCGGCGATGAAGTACAGGATGACGTCGAACCCCTGTGTGAGGGCGTGAATCGTGGAGATCCCCGTGTGGACGATCGTGTCCAGGTATTTCTGCTGGATCGAGGGCAGGACCACCCGTCGCATCCCGCGATACTCGCGCGCGTCGGTGGAGCTGTAATGCGCCCGGCAGTACACGGTGACGTCATGGCCGCGTGAGGCCAATCGGGCGCCGAGCTCTTCGGCGCAGGTCTCGAACCCGCTGTAGCGGGCTGGAACGCCGCGCGTGCCCGCGAGTGCGATGCGAAGGCGCCTCACGTCAGCCCGGTCCGCGCGGAACCCGCGACGCTCGTGCGGCGGCGTAGGCGGCGAGCGCGGCTTCGGCGCTCTGCCGCCACGAGAACGTGGCGGCACGCGCGAGTCCGCGGGCGCGCAGCCCGCGCGCCAGGTCCGGGTCTGTGAGCACCTGCTCGATGGCGGCCGAGAGGGCGGGGACGTTCAATGGATCGACGAGCACGCCGGCGTCGCCCACCACCTCGGGCAACGACGAACTATTGGCCGCAATTACGGGGCAGCCGCACGCCATCGCCTCGACCGCCGGCAGACCAAAGCCTTCATAGATGGATGGATACACGAGCGCGACGGCGGCATTGTACAGTCCGGCCAGTTCGTCGTCGGTGACGTAACCGAGCCACTGCACGTGGGCCGACAAACCCCGCAGGGCGACGGCCTCGTGGACCTGGGACGACTTGAATCCATCAGGGCCGACGATGACCAGACGCACGCCTGAGTGCCGTGCCCGAACCGCGTCGTACGCGTCGATGAGCCTCAGCAGGTTCTTCCGTGGCTGAAGATTGCCGACCGCGAGAAGGAATGGAGGCATGACGCCGTACTTCGCGAGGACGGCGCCGACGGTGCCGCGGTCGAGCAGCCGGGCGGATCCGGCGGGCGCGCCGGGGACCACGAACGTCTTGGCCGCGCAGCCGGGATAGTACGTCTCGATTTCCCGCCGGGCATGGGACGAGAGCGTCACGACGGCCGCGGCGCGTGACAGGCTGTGCGGCAGCGACGTTCGGAAGAGGAACCGGTCGCGCGCCGAAAAGAACTCAGGAAACCGCCGAAAACTCACGTCGTGCACGCTGAGCGCGACCGGACAGGGCAGCCGGTACGGCGCGATGTACGTCGCGTGCGCGACGTCGCAGCGCCAGGCGCGGCACAACGCGGCGAGTCCGCCCGCGAGCCGATGCCAGCTGCTGGGCGAAGGAAGGGGGAGCGTTTCGACCGATGCCGGGAAGGTCGAGCGATCGCCGGCCGGAGCAATCGCGGCCGCCACGCTGACGCCCTCGATCGACGCCAGGCCCGAGACCAGGCCGCGAACGTATGTCTCGTTGCCGGTTTCCTTCTGGCCCACCATGTGGGCGTCGATCAGGACTCGCACGGACGGACAATTGTAGACTCCTCCAGGACCTGCTTCCTCGTGCGTGAGCGTTTCGGCGACATCCTGATCGGATTCAGCCTCGCGGTGTTCCCGCTGTTGCCGACCGGGAGTACGTACCTCGGCTACCGGTGGCCGTGGGCGCTCGAGGTGTTCTTCCTCGCGATGGGGATGCTGGGTCTCATGCTCATCGGGCCGTTCCGCATTCCGCTCGCGGCCGAGTCAAAAGAGCGCGATGTCGGGGTTCGACTCGTCCGTATCGGCTACCTGACGTGGTTGATCCCTGTCGTCGCTGGCACGGCGATTGGCCTGCTCGGTCGGAGCCCGGCGGATTGGGAGATCTGGCGGGCGCAGGCGGACGGCCTTCTCGTTCGCCTCGGCCACCCGATGCATCAGGTGGCCGATCCGTACTACCCGCTCCGAATCGGGCTGATCTATCTCGAAGGCGGTCTCGCGTTCTGGCTCCTGTCGGCCGGCCTCCGGCGGACGAGCCAGCCTGGCCGGCGCGTGGCCGCCGCGATTGACGGCGCGCTCGTCGGCGTCGGGCTCGTCAGCACGATTGCGATCGTTCAGTACCTGACCCGCGCCAACTTGATGGACCACTGGGTTCGCGCGAACCCCGATCTCACGCGCAGCCACTCGACGCTCGACGATCCCAACGGGCTCGCCTCGTTTCTCGTGCTGGGCATTGGACTGGCCGGCGGCGTGGCCTGGCCCACCACGACCGGCGCCTCGGCGTGGCGGCGATCCGTCGGTCCGTTGATGATTCTCGCGCTCGCGGGCGCAGCACTGGTCACCACGGTGTCGCGCGCTGGGCTGGTGTCGTTGGTGATTGCCGGCGTGGTGTGCGCCGTCCTGGCCCGAAAGCGCGGGCGTCCTGCGCCCGACCGGAACCACCGCGTGGCGGTGCGCGGTGGCCTCGCGATCGTCGCCGGTGCGATCTTGATTTGGATGACGGCCCTGGTGGTGGCGCCGAGGGTGGACTCCGATCGTCCCCGAACGCCTGCCGAGGCCATCTGGGAGACGTTCGACTGGAACCGCCCGCTCGACAGCATCCTGAAGGGCCGGCTCAGGATCTGGAAGGCCGCGGCGGAATTCGGCATGGACGATCTGCCGCTGGGCATCGGTGTCGGGCAGTTTCCGCGACTCTATTCCTCGTACCCTGGCGCCGACGGTCCCGAAAACGCGCACAACTTCTTCCTGCAGGTCTTTGCCGAGGGCGGACTCCTCGGAATGCTGGGTCTTTCGGTGTGGCTCGCGACGATTGGCGCGGCCCTGCGACACCGGCACCACGAGCGAGATCCGGCGCAGCGCAGTGTCGCGCTCTGGCTCTCGGTGGGCACGCTCGCGTTCGTGCTGACCTGGGCCACCGGACATCCCCTGCTCAATCTCTCCAATCAACTGTGGTTTGCCGCGATCACCGCGCTGGGTCTTGCGGCACTGAGGGAGCGATGAGCAGGTTTCAGCGCATCGTGTCGCATCGCCTGTGGCTGCCCGCGGTCGCGATCGTGACGACGGCGTTCCTGGCTCCTCGCGCGAACGACGCGGCCGATCGGATGTCGCGCGTTGGCCGTGTCGCCGGCGTCTGGGGATGGGAACAGGCGGCTGAGCCCGTGCCCGCCGGGACAGGCGGCACCGGTTTCCGGTGGACCAAACCGACGGCTGTTGTACGGGAGCCGATTCGCGGCAGTCGGATTCAGATCGCTCTCTGGCTCGTGCGACCGGATCCGCTGTCGCAACCGGTCACCGTCGAGATCAAGGTTGGACGCGCCGCCAGCCAGCGCCTGACGCTCAGCCGGAACGGCTGGCACCTCGTCGGCTTCGATCTCGTCGGGTTGCTGGGCGAGGCGCGCTGGCGATCACAGGGCACGATCACCCTGACCATCACGGCGACGCCGGTCTTCGTCCCCGCCATCGCCGGCGTGTCGGGTGACACGAGACAAATTGGTGTCGGACTGGGCGAGATCATCTGGAGCGGGCCGGCGCCAGAACTGCCGTAGGCCGGCGCTTCCGGCCAGCACCGCCGCCGCCGCAATCCAGACGTACGGTGTCTGCCACCGCCAGGCAACGACCACCGCGAGCCCGGCCACAGCCGGCGCCACCGTGAGCCACGCCCGCACGACTACGGTCGTCCGGATACCCAGATCGCGGATGACGGCGGCGCTTTCGATGACGAGGCGGGTGAGTTCGCCAGCCACTCTTGCCCAGGCGACGCCGACGGCCCCGAGGGGCACGAGCCAGAACAACGCGACCGAAGACGCGACCAGTCCGAGGACCGCCGATTGGCTGGCCGCCCGATCCCGGTGCGTCGCGTTCAGGAGAGCGGTCGTCTGGCTGCTGCCGAACAGGATCATCACCGCCACGCCCACGATGACGAATGGCGGCCCCACGCCGGGGTAGCGAGGGCAGAGCACGTCGATCCAGATCGGCGCCGTGAGTCCCAGGATGCCGACGATCGGCGCGAGGAGCGCGAGGACGGCGCCGTAACTTCGCTCGAAAATGGCGGCCAGCCCTGCGGAGTCGTTCCTCGCGTGCGCGGCGCCGATCATCGGCAGACTCGATGCTGTCAGCGCACCGGCGATGATGATGAAGCCCTCCGCCAGCCGTGAGGCGATGCCGTATTCGCCCACCGCCACGGGCGTGCCCGCGGCGGCCAGGGCGATCGTCCCGACCCGGAACTGACTGATGTAGGCGAACTGCATCAGAAGCAGTTCGCGGCACCTGCCGATGACGGCCGTCGCGTCCCGCCAGCCAGGCCGCGACCACCGATGCTCATGCCAGACGACCACGAGCGGCAGCGCGTCGCCGACGGCGGCGGCGATGATGGTCGCCGCCGCGCTCTCGGTGGTCCACGCGGCGAGCGCCGCCAGCACCGCGCCGGCGATGCTCGCCGCCCCGATGCGCCCGCTGACCCGTTGAAGGGCCAGCGACGCCTGATACCGTACGAGCAGTGACGCGCTGAGGCTGGCCGCAAGCGCACCCGCGCCGGACGCGATCACCAGCCATGTCGTCCCGGCGTCGTACATGACCCACGCGGTGACGGCCAGTGCGAGAACGCCTGTGGATCCGGCCAGCAATTTGGCATCCAGACTTCCGCGCACGACCCCATCGGCCTCTTCGCCGCGCGAGAGACGGCGGACGGCATCCACGTCGAACGCCTGCAGGCTTCCCTTGACGAGGTCGGTCAGTGCCAGCACGAGAACCAGCGAGGCGAATGCGGGTGACGTGAGCAGCGCCGCCGCGACGAGGATGGTGGTGAAACGGGACAGGCGCAGGCCGGCCTGAATCAGTAGCGAACCAAACGCGTTCTGTCGCGCGGGTCCTGCGACGAGGTGGCGCAGACGGGAGCCGATCGAGATGCCTGCGAGTCTCGCATAGTTGGTTGGCGTTCGGATAGAGTGCCGTCCGATGCACGCACCTGATGTCGGGCAGGCCCGAGGCGTCATGTCGCGGACCCTGCAAGGCTGGCGGATCGGGCTTGCGGCGGGCCTCGTCGAACTCGGCCTGGCCGTCCTGCCGGCGCTGCTTCCGCAGCCCCACTGGCCGGGGATGTTCCATGTGAGTCCGCACTGGCTGTGGCTGAAGCCCCTTGCCGGCGCGACGGTCGGCGCCACGATCGCGGCCGCGGGCGCGCTCGGACACCGCGCCATGCCTGGAATCGTGACGCCCCGCCTGGTGCTCTGGGCCCTCGTGGCCGTGGGGCTGACGTCAATCCTGCTGCCGTACCGCGGCACGATCGGCGGACTGAGCCTCCTGATCCTCGCCGCCGGCGGCGCGTTGCCGACGTCGCATTTTCTGGCGAAGGCGTCGCAGAGCGCCGGCCGGACACGCGCGATGAGCGCGATCGCCACGGGCCTGCTGTTGATCGCGGGCCTCCTGCTCGCGTACCGAGGATCGAATCATTCGAGCGCGGCGTCGCGCGGGGCTGCGGCGCCATCGGGCGCCCCCAACGTGGTGCTGATCGTCCTCGACACCGTCCGGGCGCCGTCGCTCGAGCCGTCCGACCGGGGCCTGGACGGACTGCCCAACCTGTCACGCCTCGCGTCCGGCGGCGTTGAATTCACGCAAGCCATCGCCACGTCATCCTGGACGCTCGAGTCGCACGCGTCGCTGTTCACCGGGCTGTATCCACCGCAGGTCTTCACCGACGATCGGACGCCCATCAATTTCCAGACGCCGTTTCCGGACGGCCCGGCGGTCATCGCCGAAGTGCTCGGCCGCCGCGGCTACGCCACCGGCGGGTTCGTGGCGAATACCAACTACGCTGACTACGAGCACGGTCTCGACCGTGGATTCGACCACTACGACGACTATCCACTGCGCTGGTCGGATTTTGTCGCCAGTTCCGCGCTCGGCCTGATGGCGATGGAGAAGGTCCGCCGCGCGCAGGGACGTCCGGTGCCCGTGGGCCGGCGGACCGCGAGCGAAATCAACGATGCGTTCCTCGACTGGTTCGATCGGCAGGCAGGACGTCCCGTTTTCGCGTTCCTCAATTACTTCGATGCCCACGACCCGTACGTTCCCGATCCAGCGTTCGCGACGGGCCCGCCGGTCGAGAACCCGATGCTCAACCCGTACTACATCTACAAGCCCGATGAACTTCGCGGACTGAAGCATGCCTACGACGACTGCGTGCGCTACCTTGATCACGCCGTCGGCCGGCTCAGCGATGCGCTCGAGCGCCGCGGGCAGCTCGCGTCCACGGTGTTCGTCGTGACGAGCGACCACGGGGAGCACTTCGGCGAGCACGATCTAATCGCGCACGGCAACAGCCTCTACCGCCATTCCCTCCAGGTCCCGCTCGTGATCCGCTACCCACCGGCGATTCCCGCCGGCATGAAGATCGCCCGCCCGGTGTCGCTGCGCGATGTGCCCGCGACGCTGCTCGCCCTGACCGTTGTGGGCGCCGGAACTCTGCCGGGCGTGTCGCTGTCGGCGCTGTGGAGCGGCGGCGGCGATCGGGCTGTGTCGCCGGTCCTGTCGAGCCTCATCATCGGAAAGGAGCCGCATGGCTTCGCCGCGAAGACCTGGCCGGTGAGCCGCGGTTCGATGCGGTCGGTGGTCGCCGACGGCCTGCACTTCATCGTCGATGGCGACGGCCGCGAAGAGCTGTTCGACTGGGCGCGCGATGTCGGCCAGACGCGGAATCTGGCGCAGGCGCCCGAATACGCCGAAGCCCGGCGCCGGCTTCGGGCGCAGCTCCGGGCGATCGAGCGGCAACCATGAACGTGTTTCCGCACGGTGAGCTGACGTACTACGCGTTCGGTGTGCGGGCGGGTGTCGCCAACCTGACGACCAACGGGCTTCGCCTCGGGTTGAAGAAGACCGTCGGCAAGATTACGCAGCCGGTCAACGCCTACACGAGGTTCGCCGAGTACCGCGCGTTCGACCGCGCCGTGCGGGAGTTCCAGCACACGAGGCCGCCCGATCCGCCGATCGCCGTGCTTGACGTCGGCAGCCCCAAGCTCTTCGGGCTGTATCTGGCGGCCGGGCGTCGCGCCGCCGTGACCCTGACCGACATCAGCCCCGCCAACATCGACGAGTATCGCGTGATGTGGCGGGGGCTCGAGGCGGCGGCCAGGGGCACCGCCGAATTCAGCCTGCAGGACGCGCGGCGCCTGGAGTATGCCGACGAGGCGTTCGACGTTGTGTACTCGATGTCGGTGGTCGAACACATCGACGGCGATCGCGGCGACTCGGCGGCGGTGCGAGAAATGCTCCGCGTGCTGAGACCAGGCGGGCTGTTCCTGTTGAGCGTCCCGTTCGGCCGCACCTTCATGGATCAGCACCGGGTCGGGTTTGCGGGGGCCGCCGAATGGACGGGTGACGCGCGCGAGTATTTCTTTCAGCGCATCTACGATCGCCGTGCCTTCCAGGAACGGATCCTCGACGCCGCTTCGGAACTCGGTACATACACCGTTGGCACCGTGGCGCGACAGCGGACCTGGCTGGCCAGGAACTTCGGGCGCCTTCCGGACAACGCTCGCGGCGCGCTGGGTTGCCTGAACCCACTGCTCTCGGCGGCCATCAGCCGCGTTCGGGAAGGCGTCGACGATGGGTTTCCGGTCTGCTACGGCCGCCTGCACGAGGCGAGAGACGTGTACGGCGATCTCATCCTCAGCGGACGAAAGCGCCTGAGCCACGACTGACCGGGCAGACGCCGACCGGGCGTCGCTCCTGTCGGCCGGCCGGCGTCTGCGATTACGACAGCCCGTCGTCGCGGACCGTTTCGGCGAGCGAGAGAATCGTCGCGTTCAGACGTGCGTCGCCGACATTGAAGATCTGGCTCTGGACCACCGCTTCCGGCGCATCGAGGCACATCACGATGGATCGGGCCAGGTCGCGCACATGCACGAACGGCCGCCACTGCTGCGGTCCGATGACGCGGATCCGGCCTTCCGTCATGGCTTGCGCCGTGAACAAGTTGGCCACGAGGTCGAACCGCGGCCGCCGCGAGTGCCCGAAGACGGTGGCAAACCGGAGGATCGTCACGAAGAAATGGTCCGGCGTGAGCCTGAGCAACTCGCGTTCGCTGTCGATCTTGGTCTGCGCGTAGAGCGACACCGGATTCAGGGGACTGAGCTCGTTGACCTCGGTCTCGGCGAGGCCGTAGACCGAGCACGACGAGGCAAACACGAACCGCGAGACGCCGAGCGAATGGGCCACGTCGTGCGCCATCCGCGTGGCCACGATGTTCGTGTGGGCCGTGTACTCCGGGTCCACCGCGCAGGCGGGATCCCCCACGAGGCCCGCGAGGTGCACGACGGCGCGACAGCCGTTGATCGCTTCGGTCAGGCGCGCGATGTCGGTGACGTCGCCCTCGACGAGCCGGAAGCGCGGATGGCCGGCAAACTCCCGAAGCGCGTCGGTGCCGTACATCAGCCGGTCGAGCACCCGCACGTGGTAGCCGCGCGCTAGGAGAGCCGAGACCGCATGCGTTCCGATGTAGCCGGCGCCCTCGAGGATCGCCACGGGCGCATGCGGGTCTGTGACCAGCCGGCGCATGGGCAGCGCGGCCGAGCGCCCGATGTTGGCGATCCATCGCGCGAGGAGCACCGGCGGCAGCGCGAGCGCGCCCCAGGCGACCGGCACGACTGCCACACCGCTCGTGAGCCAGCCGGCCGCGCTCGCCATGAGCACCGAGGCCGCCAGCAGCCGAAGCCGAAGGGCCACCGGCGCAACGCGATGGCGCGAGTACAGGCCGAGTGCCGTGTTGGCGGCCAGGAACACGACGCTGGCGGCCGCCGCGCCGAGCCAGACCGAAACCGCCGGTGTGGTGCCGTACGCCAGGCCGACGAGCAGCACCGTGACCAGCGTGGCGCCGCCGCCGGCCACGAGATCGAACAGGATGCGCGCTTCGTTGGGGCCGAGCGCCCCAACCGAGAGCCCGCGCGCGCGCCGCGCGGAAAGCAGCTCGCGCCACCGAGGTGTGGTCTTCATCATCGAGAGTCGGTCCCCGGAATCATACGCGTCTCCTCTCGAACGCAGTAGATGCCGTTCACCATCAGGCCGAGATGGATCCAGAAAATCGCGAGCCAGCTGCCGTCCGTGACCTGGTAGGCGATCATCAGCACGAGGAACGCCAACGTCATGGCGCGAAGGCCCGTGGCAAGCGCGGGGTGCCGCGTCACTGCGGCCGCCCGCCACGCACCTATCGCGATCAATGAGAACAGGGACATTTGAATGGCCAGGCCTATCAGTCCGGTGTCCACCAGCGTGTGCAGTACGAGGCTGCTCAGCCACGCGTGCGTGCCCACGCGAATGCCGTGAATCTGCCCGAAGCTGCCGGTGCCGCGGCCGAGCAGGGGGCTTTGCCACCAGTCTTCGATCGCCCACTTCGCATCCTGGAGGCGCGTCGACACGGTGAAATCCGAGTCGAGGCTTCCGAGCGTCCTGATCCGATCGGACAGGCCGGGAACGGTGGACGTGATCCTGGCCCCGTTCGTGTCCAGTCCCGTGCCGGACGCCGGCCGCTGGATGACCGGCGACACTGCGGGCTGACGCCCCCAGCTTCGAGCCGGTTGTCCTTCGAGCGTCGGCATGGCGCCGGGAACGCTTCCCGTCGGCGCTGGCGCCGGAATCAGCCACATGGCTCCGACCATCCCGACGAGCGCGACGGGAAGTCCGGCTGAGGCGAGCAACAGCGGCCGGTCGGCCCGCGTCAGCGACCGCCGGTCGAGCAGCAGGTAGGTCAGCGGCGCGGCCACGACGATGGCGAGCCATGCCGACCGGGTGAGTGACAGGGCCATCGCCACACCCGCGAGGCCGCACGCGGCGCCGAGGACACCGTAGGTCACGACGCCGGGCTGACGACCGGTGCGCCTCGCAATCAGCACGTAGGCGAGCAGGGCGAAGACGCTTGCGGCTCGAATCCCATAAAGATTGCGTTCCATCAACGTTCCGTGGACGCTGATTCCTGAGATCGCGTGTTCAAGCCCGACGCCAGGTAACCAGATGCCCGTGAATCGGGCGACCAGCCAGGCGGCCACGCCGTAGGACAGCGCCACCAGGCAGAGCGCGAGCCACAGCCGGAGGCGGCTGGCCCATTGCGAGGGATGCGGTGTGAGATTCGCGGCCGTCAGGAAGGTCGCGGCCAGCAGTCCCATCCGCAGGACGTGCACCCGGCTCTCGGGCCAGTTGGGCGCGAAGAACCATGACGACACCGCGTTGGCGACGACCCAGCCGATCGCGAGGAGGGAGAAAACGTCAATCCGCGTCACGGGAAGCCGGCGCCGCCACTGCAGCACGGCGAACGTGGCAAAAAGAAGGGGCGCGGCGATGTGTTCGGGCCGGACCCGGCGGCCCGCGACAGGCACGTGGAAGCCGCTCGACAGGGCCGCCGCGGTGAGCAGCCCCAGGATGGCCATCATCGCGAATGCCTGTCTGGAGCTCATCGTGGCAGGCGTCAGCGCGCGCTGCTTCCGATCAGCCCGTCCACGGGACTGCTGGCGCTTGCGTAGCGCCGGCGCGGGATGCGGCCGGCGTTGAACGCCAGCCGCCCGGCGAGGATGGCGTGCTTCATCGCTTCGGCCATCGCCACCGGATCGCGCGCGCCGGCGATTGCGGTGTTCATCAGCACGGCGTCCGCGCCGAGTTCCATGGCGACCGCGGCATCGGACGCCGTGCCGACGCCCGCGTCGACGATCACCGGCACCCGGGCCTGTTCCTTGATGATGAGCAGGTTGTTCGGATTCTGAATGCCCAGGCCGGAGCCAATCGGCGCGCCAAGCGGCATCACGGCCGCGGCGCCAGCGTCCTCGAGCTTGCGGCACGCGATCGGATCGTCATTCGTGTAGGGCAGCACGACAAATCCCTCGCGGACGAGTTCCCGAGTGGCCACAAGCAGCGCTTCGTTGTCGGGGAAGAGTGTCCGTTCGTCGCCGATGACTTCGAGCTTGATCCAGTTCGACAGGCCGGCCTCACGTGCGAGGTGCGCCGTGCGGACCGCATCGTCCGCGGTGTAGCAGGCCGCGGTGTTGGGCAGCAGGAAGATCTTCGACCGGTCGATCCAGGAGAGCAGGGCCGCGGCGCCCGTCGCCGACAGATCGACGCGCCGCACCGCGACGGTCACCATCTCCGTCCCCGACGCCACGTGGGCCGCCTGCATGATTTCGTGCGAGGGGTACTTTCCCGTCCCGACAACCAGCCGCGACGTGAACGTCCGGCCGGCAATGGTGAGCGAGTCGATCATCAGGGCCAGCTTAGATCAGGTAACGACGGGTGACGACGGGTAACGACAGGTGACGACGGGTAACGACAGGTGACGACGGGTAACGACGGGTGACGACGGGTGACGACGGGTGACGACGGGTGACGGCGGGTGACGGCGGGTGACGACGGGTGTGGGCGAGCTAGCCGCCGCCGACGAAGGAGACAATCTCGACTTCGGCCCCGGCTGGAATGAACGTGAGGGTGTATTGGTCTCGCTTGACCACTTTCCGGTTGAGTTCGACCGCCACGACGCGCGAATCGAGACCGAGCTGGTCGAGCAGGGCCTTGACAGTGGTGCCGGAAGCGAGGTTGCGTCGATCGCCGTTCAGAACAATGTCCATGGCCGCGCGTCCCAATAGTCTCCATCACAATTGACTCTGTCGGAACCGTCCGCTATCTTTGCTTGATCTTTCGGGGCACAAGCTCCGCGTGAGGGGTGTCTTGAGCGGCTTCCTGCCAGTACTAATCATGATTGGCCTCGGGGCGGGGTTTGCCGCCGGGTCCGTCGCACTGTCGCTGCTCCTGGGCCCGAAAAAGCCCACCCCCGAGAAGCTTGCGCCGTACGAGTGCGGCATGCCGGCTGTCGGCGACGCCCGCGAGCGCCAGTCGGTCAAGTTCTACCTCGTCGCGATGATTTTCCTGCTGTTCGACATCGAGGCGGCATTCCTGTTCCCCTGGGCGGTCGCGCTCGAGGACCTCGGGATGATGGGCTTTGTGCAGGTGGTCACGTTCTTCGCCCTCCTCACGATCGGCTACATCTACGTGTGGCGCAAGGGCGCGTTCGACTGGGGCCGGGAGCGGCACCGATGACCGCGCGACCAGGGGTCAGGGATGAACGCGCGAAGTGCGAGCGTAGCGAGCCATGAGCGCGGGCGAGCAAATCATGTCTGAACAAGAGCTTCCGATCCTGACGACCTCGGTCGAGAAGATGGTGCAGTGGGCGCGTCGCTCGGCCATCTGGCCGGTGACGTTCGGCCTGGCCTGCTGCGCCATTGAAATGATGGCGATGAGCTGCGGCCGGTACGACATTGCCCGCTTCGGCGCCGAGGTCTTTCGCGGCTCGCCCCGGCAGTCCGACCTGATGATCGTGGCCGGGCGGCTGTCCCGGAAGATGGCGCCGGTGCTGCGCAGAATCTACGACGAGATGCCCGAGCCCAAGTGGGTGATTTCGATGGGCGCGTGCGCGAGCTGCGGCGGCGTGTTCGACAACTATTCGATTGTGCAGGGTGTCGATCAGGTGGTGCCGGTGGACGTGTACGTGCCGGGTTGCCCCCCGCGTCCCGAGTCGCTCATTTACGGCATCGTCCAGCTCCAGCGGAAGATCGATCAGTCGAGGATGAGCGCGTAGGCGCCACGTTCTATGGACGCACCTGCGCTCGTCATCCTTCTCCGCCAGGCCGTTCCCGGCCTCGTCGTCGAGACCCTCGAGGCCGGCGACATGCCGACGATCGAGGTCGATCGCGAGCACCTGATCGATGTCTGCCTCGTCCTGCGCGACCACGCGTCGCTGCAGTTCGCGTTTCTGGTGGACGTGACGGCCGTCGATCGGCTGCCGGAGTCGCCGCGCTACGAGCTCGTGTATCACTTGGCCTGCCTTGGCGAGGCCTTCAGGACGGCAGGCGCCGCCCAGGCGGCGCCACCGGCGCGTCTGCGTATGAAGGTGCGACTCCCGGCCGACGATCCGCGCGTGGCGACGGTGACCGGCGTGTATCCGACGGCGGGCTGGCCGGAGCGCGAGTTGTTCGACCTGTTCGGCATCAGCTTCGACGGCCATCCCGATCTCCGGCGCATCCTGATGCCCGACGATTGGGCTGGCCATCCGCTGCGCAAGGACTATCCCGTGCAGATCCGGAAGGAGACGTCCGGCTGGTCGCCGTTGCAGCTGACGCCGGAAGAGTTTGCGCGCAACGTTCGCGACGGCCAGGAGCGGGCCGCGCGTGCCGCGCACAAGCCGGGAACGTCGGATCGATGATGACGCCGAGTGCTGGGGTTCCCGCCGGTCATGAATGACGTCGATGTGGTTCGTGCGGCGCTGGCCGAGGCCGCGGATCTGCACCGGCGGGTGTCGGACGGACAGGCCGCATCGATCGTGGAAGCGGCGGGCGTGATGCGCGACGCGATTGGCGCCGGCGGTCACGTGTACGTGTTCGGCAACGGTGGCAGCGCGACCGACGCCGAGCACTTTGCCGCGGAGCTCGTGGGCCGTTTCGCGCGCGAGCGGCGCGGTCTGCCCGTGACGGCGCTCACGACGGACACGGCCGTGCTGACGGCGGTGGCCAACGACTACGGGTTCGAGCACGTGTTCGCCCGGCAGGTCGAGGCGCTGGGGAAGCCGGGCGACGTGGTGATGGGCATCACGACGAGCGGCGGGTCGGCGAACGTGAACCGCGCCCTGCGGCTGGCCCGCGCCGCCGGCCTCCGGACGATCGGGCTGACGGGCCGGGACGGCGGCGAGACCGGCCGGCTGGTGGATGTGCACGTGAACGTGCCGGGCGCCACGAGCGCGCAGGTGCAGGAAGTGCACCGCACCGTGCTGCACGTGATGTGCGAGTTGATCGAGAGAGCGCATGCCTGAGCTACGTTCCGAAACGATGACCGTCAACATGGGGCCGCAGCACCCCAGCACCCATGGCGTGCTGCGGCTGGTGCTCGAGCTCGACGGCGAACACATCGTGTCGGCGGACCCGACGATCGGGTTCCTGCACACCGGCATCGAGAAGACGGCCGAACAGAAGAAGTGGCAGCAGGTGATTCCGCTCGTCGAGCGGATGGACTACCTCGGCCCGCAGTCGAACAGCCTGGCGTACTGCCTCTCCGTGGAGAAGCTCATCGGGCTGGAGATGCCGGAGCGGGTGACCAACATCCGCGTGCTGATCGCCGAGCTGAACCGGTTGTCGTCCCACCTCGTCTGGCTCGGCACGCACGGCATGGAGATCGGCGCCGTGTCGGTGATGCTCTACTGTTTCCGCGAGCGCGAGCAGCTGCTCAACCTGAACGAGATGCTCGCAGGCTTCCGGCTCTTTCCGTCGTACCTGCGCATCGGCGGCCTGCGGGAGGATCTGCCACGCGGCTTTCACGACGCGGTCCGCGCGTTTCTCGACAAGTTTCCGTCGAAGCTCGACGAGTACCACAAGCTGCTCACCAAGAATCACGTCTGGCTCGGCCGGACGAAGGGCGTCGGCCGTCTGTCGAAGGAAGACACCATGGCGGCGGGGCTCGTCGGCCCGCTGGCGCGCGCGGTCGGGATCAACTACGACGTGCGAAAGACGTTCCCGTACCTCAATTACGAGACCTACCAGTTCGAGGTCCCGACCGAGACCGAGGGCGACGTGTACGCGCGCTACCTCGTGAAGATGGAGGAGATGCGGCAAAGCGTCAGCATCTGCAATCAGGCGCTCAAGCGGATCAGCCCCACCGGTCAGTATGACTGCCGCGACTTCCGTTACGTGCCGCCGCCCAAGGATCGCGTGTACACCGAGATGGAAGCGCTCATCCAGCACTTCCTGCTGTACTCCCAGGGCTTCAACGTGCCGAAGGGCGAGGCCTACGTGCCGGTCGAAGGCCCGCGCGGCGAGCACGGCTGCTACGTGGTCAGCGACGGCACCAACCGCCCGTGGCGCGTGCACATGCGCTCGCCCGGCCTGATGGCCTGCCAGGCGCTGCACAAGTTCATTGTCGGAGGCATGATCGCGGACGTGATCGCAGTGATCGGCTCTCTCGACGTCGTCATGGGAGACGTGGATCGATGAGCTTCCACCCGTCGATGCCCTACGG
>CAZJTG010000024.1:7075-24583 GCA_964548865.1 uncultured Solibacteraceae bacterium | reverse complement strand
ATCGCGGACCAGGCGCGGACCATCCGCATTCCGGTCCACATGATCGAAACGATCAACAAGCTCATCCGCACGTCACGCGCGCTCGTCCAGGAACTCGGCCGCGAGCCCACCTCGGAAGAGATCGCGCAGCGGATGGACATCCCGGTCTCCAAGGTCCGGAAGGTCCTCAAGATCGCGCAGGAGCCCATCTCGCTCGAAACGCCGATCGGAGAAGAGGAAGATTCGCATCTCGGCGACTTCATCCCGGACACGAACGTCGTGTCGCCGTCGGATGCGGTCATCAACCTCAACCTGAAGGAACAGACGGACAACGTCCTCAAGACGCTGACGCCGCGCGAGGAACGCGTCATCAAGATGCGCTTCGGCGTGGGCGAAGGCTCCGAGCACACGCTCGAGGAAGTCGGTCAGAGCTTCGCGGTGACCCGCGAGCGCATCCGGCAGATCGAGGCCAAGGCGTTGCGCAAGCTGCGGCATCCGTCGCGGTCGCGACGCCTCAAGCCGTTTCTCGAGGGACGGTAGGAGTTTCGCCTCACGCGTTACGCCTGACGCGGGGGCGATTCCCTACTCCTTCCCCAGCACCCACAGCAGCGACATCGGATCCACTCTCGCGCCGCCGATCCGGACCGACCAGTGCAGGTGCGGGCCGGTGACACGGCCCGTCGCACCGACGTTGCCCACGAACTGCCCGGTCACCACCATGTCTCCCTCGCGCACGTCGAGCGACCGCAAGTGCGCGAAGAGCGAGAACAACCCCAGGCCGTGGTCGATCACCACCGTGTGGCCGGTGAAATACAACTCGCCGGCAATCACTACCCGTCCGGCGTTCGGGGCGCGGATCGGCGTGCCGGCGGGACTCGCGAAGTCAGCGCCACTATGCGGGTTCCTGGACTGGCCGTTGAAAACGCTCCGGGTTCCGAACGCGCTGTTGGCCGCCGCCGTCACCGGCCTGACGAACGGGCCCGTCCACAACGCCTCGCCGGCGGGCGATGCGTACACCTTCCGGAGGCGTTCGGCCTCGGCCTGAATTCTCGCCTGCGCCTGGACGGGAGGATTCACGAACGCGGGATCGACCGACAGCCTTCGCGTCGCAAACGTCTTCGGCGCGACGACGAAACGCCACACCGTACGCTCCGCTGGTTCCGGAGCGGTCTCGACCGTCAGCGTATGCGGCCCCATCTTGACGTCGAGGTCGAGCCCGACGAGCACGCGCCACGTATTCGGCGTCTGTCGAATCGCTGGAAAATCGCGGTTGAGTCCCGTCACGCGAACCGAACTGGCTGGTGCCGCCGTCGTAATCGTCAGCACGACCAGTTCTCCGGGCGCGATCGCCCTCGACGCTGCCGCGATCGAAACCTTGGACCACGCGTTCACATCGGCGACGGCGATGGCGGCACACATCGCCAGCGGCACCAGCCTGCGAACACTGGAGACGGACACACCTGAATCATAGACGTGCGGCGGGGGACTCGCGCGGACGCACGCCTGCGCGGGTATGTCGCCCGGCGTGCGGGTCAGGCCACCAGGCGGTAGTCGCCGGCGTCGTTCCGGATGAACACCCGTTGAAGGCCACTCGTGCCCCGAGACGCCATCCTCACCGCGGCCGGCTCGGTCGCCTGAGAGCCCATCACGTACAGAGAACGTCCGTTGGCGGATACTCGCGACACCTGGAAGCTGCCGTCCGCCGATTTCGCGACAAGGATGTCGCCGGGGTCGTACACCGGGCGGTCGGCCGGCGGGTTGTCAGGAGTCACGTACCCTCGATACTCCCCTTTCCCGGTTCTACCCTAACGACCTGCGCGAGTGAACTACCCCAGGCCGCCCCGGACGGGTCCTCACTTCACCCAGTTGATGAACGCCGTGATGATCATGGCGTTGGTGAAATCGATGAAGAACGCACCGACCATCGGCAACACGAGGAACGCTCTCGGGGCGCCGCCGAAGCGCTCGACGATGGAGTTCATGTTCGCGACCGCGTTGGGCGTGGCGCCGAGGCCGAATCCACAGTGGCCGCCCGCCATCACTGCCGCGTCATAGTCGCGGCCCATGACGCGGAACGTCACGAAGTAGGCAAAGGCCGCCATCATCGCCACTTGCACCATGAGGATGATCAGCATGGGGATCGCCAGATCGAGGAGCTCCCATAATCGGAGCGACATGAGTGCCATCGAGAGGAACAGCGAGAGGGCAATCGTCCCGATGTCGTCGATCGTGCGCTGCTCGAGTGTGAGCGCGGGCAGGGCGTCCGAAGTGTTGCGGACGACCGCGGCCACGATCATCGCGCCGATGTACGCGGGCAGCGTGACGTATTGCCCAAGCCAGGCGCTGAGGAGGCCGCCAGCCCACATCGTGGCGAGGATGACCGCCAGGATCTTCAGGAGCGTGTAGGACGTCGGCGCGGCGCCGGGAGCTTCGACATTGATCTCCTGGTCGAGCGACTGGTACTCGGCCGCCGCCGCGGCTGCCTGCGGCGACACCTTGGTTTCACGACGCGCGGGCTTGTGTCGACGAATCAGCGCGGTGGCCACCGGACCGCCGATGAGACCGCCGCTCACGAGACCGAACGTCGCGGCCGCCATGGCCAGCGTGACGGCGGCACTGAAACCATGCTGATCTTCCATCAGCTTGCCGAAGGCCGCGCCGGTGCCGTGCCCGCCGGTCATCGTGATCGATCCCGCGATGAGGCCGAGGAATGGGTGCACGCCCAGGCCCTTCGCGAGCGCCACGCCGACAACGTCCTGAAAGATCGCCAGGAGGGAGGCCAGGCCCCAGAACAGCAGCACCTGCGGCCCGCCGATCTTGAGCAGTGACAGGCTCGCGCCCAGACCGATGGTCGTAAAGAACGCGACCATCAACGGCGACTGCAGCGTCGTATTGAACTCGAAGGCCACATAGCCCGCCTGCCGCAGCGCCAGGCTCACGGCCGCAAACACAAAGCCGCCCACAACCGGAGCGGGAATGTTGTAGCGGTCGAGAAACGCGACGCGCCGGCGAATGCCATAGCCGGCAAACAGCACCACGGCGGCGAGCGCGAGCGTCTGCATCATGTCGAGCTTGAGCACAATCGAAGGCACGGCAGCTCCTGTGGCGAGTTCGCCAGATTGTAGCCCTTCCGCATAGAATCGCCCCGCATGACTCACCACGGCGCCAGACAATCCGCGCTTCGCACGGCCCTGGCCGGTATCATCGGCAACGTCCTCGAGTGGTTCGACTACGCCGTCTACGGCTACTTCGCGAGCAATATCGCGAGTCAGTTCTTCCCGAAGTCGGACCCGGTCGCCGGCGAGTACCTGACCTGGGGCACGTTTGCGCTCGGGTTCTTCGCGCGGCCGTTCGGAAGCCTGGTCCTCGGCCGAGTCGGCGATCGCATCGGGCGGCGGGCGCTGCTGACGCTGTCGATTTCACTCATCGGCGGCGCCACGCTCGTCATAGGCCTGCTGCCCACCTACGAGCAGATCGGGCTGGCCGCGCCGCTCCTGCTCATGCTGATGCGGGTCATCCAGGGCTTCTCGCTCGGCGGCGAATTCACCGGTTCGATGGTCTACACGACCGAGCTTTCCTCGCCGCTCATGCGGGGGCTGGTCTCGAGTTCCACCGCCGCCGGCGTCACGCTCGGCTTTATCCTTGGCGCAGCCACGGGCGGCATCATCAATTCGACGCTGTCGCCGGCCGACGTGAACGCGTGGGGCTGGCGCATCCCGTTTGTCGGGAGCGTCCTCTTCCTGATCGTGGGGTACCTGCTCCGCCGCGGCATCACGGAAACAGAACAGGGCCTCCAGGCCAGGCAGGCGCGTCCCCCGCTGTTCGGCTCGCTCGTGGCGGACTGGCGGCCGATTCTGCAGACCTTCGGCATTGTCGCCATGACGAATGCCGCCTACTACCTGACGTTCACGTATTCGGTGGAGCGGCGGAAGGCGCTGGCGCAGCTGGGCGTGGCGCCCTCGAGCGGCGCCGAGTTCCAGCTCGCGTCGATCGTCGGCCTGTTCGTCGTGCTCTTTGCGAAACCGCTCGGGGGCTGGCTGTCCGACAGCACCGGGCGCCGGAAGCTGATGATGCTCCTGACCGTGGTGGTGATGGCGCTCATCTACCCGGCGCAGCAGATGATGCTGTACGGGTCGGCCAACACGTTCATCCTGGCGCAGATGATGCTCGCCGTCCCGCTGGGCATGGCGCTGGGCCTGCAGGGCGCGATGCTCGTCGAGATCTTTCCGCTCCGGACGCGCGTGACCTCGATGAGCGTGGCGTACAGCGCGACGCTGGCGCTCGCCGGCGGCACCGCGCCGATGGTGGCGACGTGGTTCGTGGAATCACTCCACCAGCCTCTGTGGCCGGCGTTCTACATCATGGGGTACGGCGTCCTCGGCCTCGCCATCATGTGGCCGATGAAGGAAACCAACGCGAACAGGCTCGATCAATGACGCGGCGGCCCGGCTGGGTCTCGGGCGCCGCACACTGCTAGAATACGACGGTTTATTTCGACTGCCCCGCGCGTCACCCGCCGGAAGTCATCACACGAGGAATCGATGCTGCCTCTGTTCGCCCTGCTCATCGCCGTCACTGCCCTGCCTGCCGAGGCACGCCAGACACCCGCACCGCCACAGGTCGCGCCGGCCGCCGGCTCGCAGGTGCTGCGCGTCTTCATCGACTGCCCGCAGCAGCAATGCTCGTTCGACAACATCCGCCAGGACGTGCCGTACGTGAACTACGTACGCGACCGGACGGATGCGGATGTGCACGTGCTCATTACGACGCAGGGGACGGCGACGGGTGGCCGCGAGTACACCTTCTCGTTCATTGGTCTCGGCAGGTTCGAGGACGTCAAGCAGACGCTGACCTACGCGAGCGGTGGCTCGGATATGGAAGACGAGCAGCGGCGCGGCGTCACGCGCACGCTCGGGCTCGGCCTGGCGCCGTACGTCCTGCGCACGCCGGACGCCGGCCGGTTTTCGATGCGGTATGCCGGGCAGACCGGCGCGGCGCCCGCGGCCCAGCCGGCGGACGATCCCTGGAATTTCTGGATCTTTCGCGTCGGGTCCAGTGTCGAATTGAACGGTGAGGAACGCCAGAACAGCCGCCGCACGCGAGTCAATCTATCGGCCAACCGGACGACGGACCGCTGGAAGTTCTCGTTCTCCGGGAACGGCGATTTCAGCCGCGGCGAATTCACGCTGAGCGACGGCCGCGTCGTCCTGAGCTCGAGCGAGTTCTGGCATGCGAACGGCGCCGTCATCAAGAGCATCGGCCGCGAGCACTGGGCGCTCGCGTTCCGGAGCGAGGTCTCGTCCAGCACGCAGTCGAACGAGAAGCTCGAGGTCCGCCAGTCCGCCGGCGTCGAATGGGACTACTTCCCCTACTCGGAGTCCACCCGCCGGTCGTTCGTCGTTCAGTACTCCGTCGGCGTCTCCGCCGTGAATTACTACCAGCAGACGCTCTTTGGCAAAGACGAGGAGACGCTGAAGGATCATCGGCTGGCGGCCATCCTGGCGCTGCGGCTGCCCTGGGGCACGTGGCGGGGATCGGCCGCCTATCAGGCGTACCTTCACGACCTGTCGAAGAACAACCTCGATTTCTTCGCCGACACCGATGTGCGGCTCTTCCGGGGCTTCAGCCTGAGTGTGGAGGGCAGCTACGCGCGCGTCCGCAACCAGCTGTATCTGCCCGCCGGCACGGCGACCGATGAGGAAGTCCTGCTCCGGCTGCGACGACTCGCCACCGGGTACCGCTACCGACTGGTGCTGGGGTTCAACTACCAGTTCGGATCGATCTACAACAACGTCGTGAACCCGCGCTGGAGCGCCACGACGGGCCGGGGATTCTGACGGCGTCGCGCCTCAGGATTTCGCGGTAAACGCCCTCATCTTCGCGTCGTCGAACACGCCTTCCCAGCGCGCGACGACGGCCGTCGCGATGCAGTTGCCCATGACGTTCACCGACGTGCGCGCCATGTCGAGGATCTGGTCGATGGCCAGGAGGATCGCGGCCCCCTCGAGCGGCAGCTTGAACTGCACGAGCGTCGCGGTCAGCACGACCAGCGCGGCGCGCGGGACGCCGGCGACGCCCTTGCTCGTGACCATCAGCGTCAGCATCATGATCATCTGCTGGCCGAACGTCATCGGCACGTTGAAGAGCTGCGCCACGAACACGCTCGCGAACGACAGGTACAGCGTCGTCCCATCGAGGTTGAAGCTGTAGCCGGTCGGCAGCACCAGGCCCACGATGTTCTTCGGGCACCCGAACTTCTCCATCACTTCGATGGACTTGGGCAGCGCCGCCTCGCTGCTGGCCGTCGTGAAGGCGATGAGAAACGGCTCCTTGATGGCGCGCAGGAACGTGAAGAAGGGCACGCGGATCAGCACCGAGACGCCGCCGATCACGACGATGGCGAAGATGAACAGGCCGGCGTACATCAGCACGACGAGCTTGCCCAGCGTGAGCAGAATGCCGAGGCCCATCTTGCCGACGGTGGCGGAGATGGCCGCCATGACGCCGAGCGGCGCGAACTTCATGACGTACGCGGTGAACTTGAACATGATTTGGGCGGTGCTTTCGAGCACCTCCATGACCGGCTTGCCCTTCTCGCCCACCGCCGCGAGACCGACACCAAAGAAGATCGAGAACACGACCACCTGGAGAATGTCGCCCCGCGCAATCGCGTCGATGACCGACGTCGGGAACAGCGAGACCAGCAGGCTCCACGTCGTGTGGGTCTGCGTGCTCTGCACCGCCTTGAGCGAATCGGTGGACATGATGGGGACGTCAACACCGGCGCCCGGCTGGAAGAAGTTGACGATCGCCAGACCGAGGAACAGCGCAATCGTGGTCGCCACCTCGAAGTAGATGATCGCCTTGAGGCCGATCCGCCCCATCGCCTTGAGGTCGCCGGTGCCGGCGATGCCGATCACCAGCGTCGAGAACAGCAGCGGCGCGATGATCATCTTGATCATCCGGAGGAACATGTCGGCCAGGGGCTTGATCTGCTCGCCGAGCCCCGCGGTATGCACCCCGTTCGCGTCGGACGACGGATAGAAGTAGCCCAGCGCGATGCCGAGCACCAGTCCGACGAAGATCTGCGTCGTGTTGCTCGGCATCCAGCCCCGCGGAGGTGCCGGAGCCGTGGCCGCGCCGTCCTTGATTTCGATTTTCACGCCGAGGATCTTAGTGCAGGTTCTGAGATACTTTGCATACTGTCGGTGATTCGTCGCAGATTGGCAGTGGGGGCCCCTAGCTCAGCGGTTAGAGCTGCCGGCTCATAACCGGTTGGTCCCAGGTTCGAATCCTGGGGGGCCCACTTCTCAACCTGGCGCGACCCGCCGCTGCCGCCGCTCGCCGTGGAGCGTGACCCAGGCGAGCGCCTTCCTCAAACGAGCAAACCATCTTAGGATGCCGGTGACGTGACCGTGACGGACCGGCCCGCAGAATCCGGCGATCGAGTCACGGCGCTCGACGTACTGCGCGGCCTTGCCGTCGGCGGCATCCTCCTCGCAAACACCTTTGTGTTCTTCGGGTTGGTGTTCGACCCCGACGGGCACCTCGGCCGGCTGCCGACGGCCCGTCTTGACAGCGTCGTCACGTTCCTCGAACACGTCGTGGTCGAGGGCAAGTTCTACTCCATCTTCTCGCTGCTCTTCGGGATCGGCTTCGGGCTTCAGCTCAGCCGGCGCGGTGAGGCTGCGATCGGGCGGTTCAGGAGGCGTCTCACGATCCTTGCTGGAATCGGCCTCGTCCACACCCTGTTCATCTGGGCGGGCGACATCCTGCTCCTCTACGCGCTCCTGGGATTCTCGATGCCGTGGTTCGCGCGGCGCTCGGACGCGTCGCTCGTCCGGTGGGTCGCTGGCCTGCTGACTGTTCCGACGGCCCTGTACCTCCTGGCGGTCGGCCTCTGGTCGGTGCTCGCGCCGGCGACGACGGACCCGCCCGGCGTTGACGGCGGGGCTACCGGGATTCCACCAGAGATTTTGAGTCTGCTGAGGGCGATCGGAACGGGTGGTTGGGGTGACGCATTCCTGGGCAACCTGATCATGGCGGCGGGACGGTGGGCCGATCTCGTCGTCACCGTCCGGTTCCCGAAGGTCCTCGGCATGTTCGTGCTCGGGCTCTGGGTGGCCCGGCAGGGCATCCCAGCGCACCTCAGCCGACACCGGCCGCTCCTGTTGCGATGGATGCGCCTGGGGATCGTCGCCGGGCTGCCGCTGAACGTGGTGGCCGCCTGGGCGCTTGCGCGGTGGCCGTATCTTCCGCCGACACCTGGCGCCCTGCTGGGCGTCGCGGCGCAGGGGATCGGCTTCCCTCTTCTTGCGCTCGGCTACGCGTCCGCGATCGCGCTGGCGGTCGCCGGCGGCAATCGACTCGTGGCGGCGTTTGGTCCCGTGGGTCGCATGGCGCTGACGAACTACCTGCTGCACTCGGTCGTGTGCGTCACACTGTCGTACGGTTTCGGCTTCGGGCTATGGGGACGCATCGGGGCGCTCCAGTCCTGGGGCATTGCCTTCACGATCGTCGCAGTGCAGCTTCCGCTCAGTCATTGGTGGCTGACACGCTATCGCTTCGGTCCGGCCGAATGGGTTTGGCGGCGTCTGACATACGGCCAGCCGTTGCCGATGCGCGGTCCGTCGTGAAAGACTTGGCGAGTGTCACCGACGCTCGCGGCCCTGATCGCGCTCCAGTCACTCGATTCGGCCGCTGACGCGCTTCGCAGGCGCCTGGCTGACATGCCGGCGGCCGAACAGGCGCTCGCGACGGCGCTTGCCGGCGCGCGTGCCGGCGTTGACGCGGTCAAATCACGGGTGCAGGAGAACAACCAGGCGCGGCGCGAGCTCGAAAAGAACGTGGCCACCGTCGATGCGCGTCTGGCCAAGTTCGAGGATCACAAGGCCGCGGTCAAGACGAATCAGGAATATACGGCGCTCCTCCACGAAATCGCGACGTTCAGGGGCGAGAAGGACGCGATCGAAGAACGCCTGCTGATGTTGATGGAGGAAGGGGACGCACTGGCCGCCGAACAGAAGGCGGCCGAGCGGGCCCTGGCCGAGGAGACCGACCGCGGAACGACCGCAAAGGCCGCGCTCGCGGTGGACCGCGCCGACATCGAAAAAGAACTCGAGCGGCTGTCAAGCGAACGTGCCCGCGAGGTGCGGAACGTCGACGCAGCGCTCCTCTCGAAGTATTCGAACCTGCTCAAGCAGCGGAAGGGCGTTGCCGTTTCCAGGATGATGGGCGAGATTTGCGAGACCTGTCACGTCCGCCTGCGGCCGCACGTGACGCAGCAGGTCCGCCGGAACGACTCGATCGTCCAGTGCGACAGTTGCCAGCGGATTCTGTACTTCGTCCCACCCGCCGCGAGCGCCACGGGCTAGTTCGCGCTGCGCCTCATCCAGATGAGCACATTCACGGCGAATATCGATGGAGGGGCCCGTGGAAATCCAGGGCCCGCCGGGTGGGGTGCGGTGGTCCGCAGCGAAAGCGGTGAGGTGGTCGCCGAACTCTGTGGCGCGCTGCCCCATTCCACCAACAACGTCGCCGAGTACAGCGGACTGCTCGCCGCGCTCGAGTGGTGCCGCGATCAGGGCGCGACGAACGTCCACATCAAGTCGGACTCCCTGCTCCTCGTCCAGCAGATGAAGGGCGTGTACAAGGTCAAAAACGAGGGCCTGAAGGCACTCCACGGCAAGGCCCGGCTGCTCAGCCACGCCATCGGACGGGTGACATTCGAGCACGTGCGCCGTGAGTTCAACGCGGACGCGGACCGTCTGGCCAACGTCGCGATGGACGACGCCGAAGCCGGTTCCGGCCGCTGACCCCCGGCCGGGCGACGCACTGCCGGCGACGGCCGGTGGCGGACGGTATTAAGATGCGCTCAGGTGTCAGACCGGAAGTACCGTCAGCGCGGCTACCAGGACGACGACCGGGACCGGCGGCCGAAGGGCCCGGCCGGCCCGAAGAAGCCGCCCGAACCGCGCGATCCCCGCATGCCCCGCGACCCCAGGGTGCCGAACATGCCGGGCTTTCGGGAGGTGTTCCGCTGCGCCCGTTGCGGCAGCCTCGAGCCGGTCGCGATCGAGCCGGCCACGGCCTGCGGCAAGTGCGGCGCCGACCTGCATGCCTGCGGCCAGTGCGCGTATTTCGACGGCGGCGCCACGTTCGAGTGCGCGCAGCCGATCCCGGTTCGGGTGTCACCCAAGGACGCGCGTAACTCCTGCACGTTCTTCTCGCCGCGCATCAAGGTCGAACGCGAAACCGGCTCCTCCGTCCCCGTCAGCGGGGCGAAAAAGGCGTTCGACGACCTGTTCAAGCTCTGAGGCGAATCGCGGCCACCATCCGGCCGGTCGTGTCGCCTTCGGCGCGATGGGAGTAACACCGATCGAGAGTGTCGGCGGTGCAGATGCGC
Source organism: uncultured Solibacteraceae bacterium (assembly GCA_964548865.1). Lineage (GTDB taxonomy): Bacteria > Acidobacteriota > Vicinamibacteria > Vicinamibacterales > SCN-69-37 > DASUGC01. Next base: position 14,199 of record CAZJTG010000024.1, on the reverse strand, counting down.
GCGACGTCAATCGAACCGCGCGGGACGCCTGCCTGGACGAGTTGATCGACGTTGGCCCGCCACAGGTCCAGCCGCCAGTGTCCCGGGCCGTCGGACGCAAGACATCCCATGAGGTCGGGCCAGGCGGCGAGGAACGCGTCGCGCACGCGCGCATCAACCTGATAGCAGCACGGTCCGATGCTGGGACCAATCGCCACGGTGAGATCGGCGGGCGGGACGCCAGATGATTCGATGCGCGCCACCGTTGCGGCCGCGATGCCTGCGGCGGTCCCGCGCCAGCCCGCGTGTACGGCCGCGACGATCCGGCGCCGCGCGTCACCGAGCAGGATCGGAACGCAGTCAGCGACCCGGACCGAGATCGCGCGCCCCGGGTCGGTGGAGATGATGGCGTCGGCTTCGGGCGGATCGCCCGGCCCACAGGGGTCGCCCGGAGCCACCATCATGACCACCCGGCCGTGTACCTGCTTCACCCGCAGCACGTCGTCGCCACGACAACCGAGCGCCGCACCGACGCGTTCGTAGTCGTCGCGCGCGCGCTCACGAAACGCGAGCGGTTTCGAGGTCACGAGGTGGCTCGCAATCGCCGCCAACCCCATCGACGTGAGAATCGTGCCCGCGGGCGACGGCGACCACTGGAACGCTGAGGGGACCGGAGTTGTCATGTCAGCGGCTTCGACCGAGGCGCCGGTGAACTGCAGGAGTCATCGCCGCCCTGGCGGTCTCGGCCAGGTTTTCGTCACTGCCCCTAACCGACGCTCCCGCCAGTAGTTGGCGCGTACGTTCGACGAATGTGATTCCCGGCATCGACGTTGCTCTTCCTCGTCCGCAGCCGGACGTCCGGTGGAGGCACAAATGACGATCAAATTCGTTCCGAACGACAAAGGCAACCCACCCGGCAAGCTCGCGGACGCGGAGCTTCATTTCTCGGGCGGCCCGCTCGACGGCCTGAAGCTGATTGGCTTCGGCATCTGGGAGCGCCGGGACGGCGGCCGCAACGTGACGTTTCCGGCCCGCCAGTACTCGGTCGGCGGCGAGCGGCGGAGCTACGCGCTGCTGCGGCCCGTGGTCGACGCGTCGAGCCACGACAAGCTGCGCGATCTCGTGCTCGACGCCTATAAGGAACATGAGGCGGAGCTAACCGCGGCGTCCTGACGCAGGACCCGCGAAGGTCAACTCCTCGCGGAGCCCCTTCTCGAATTCCTGGCGGAAGAACGCCGTTTTCATGCCGCCATCGATGATCTGCCACGGCAGAAACTCATCGTCGCGGCGGTCGCGGTAGAGGTAGGCGTCGGCGTCGAGGCCCGACTCGGCCACGGCCGCGCGCCAGTTGTGTCCGTTCCGTTCGGCCAGCTCGATCACGTCGGCGACACGCCGGTCACCCAGAGAGAGCAGGCCCTGGTAGTACGAATGCCGCTCCGACTTGATGTTGAAGTAGACGTTGTCGGTTTCGCCTACGAGCGCGCGCAGCCGATCGACCTTCCGTTCGATCTCGCGAGCGTCGGTCATCGGCATCCACTGGTAGGTCGTACCGGGCTTGGGCACGAGCGGATTGACCGAGGCGACGATTCGCCCCACGGTTCCGCGGGCCCGGGCGGCGCCGACCATACGCTCGCGCATCGCGAGGGTCAGGTCGCGAATCGCGACGAGGTCCTCGTCGGTTTCGGTCGGCAGGCCGATCATGTAGTACAGCTTCAGGTTCTCGATGCCGCATCTGAAGATCAAATCGGTCTTGGCGAGAATCTGCTCGTTGGTCACGGTCTTGTTGATGACTCGTCGGAGACGATCGGACCCGGTTTCGGGCGCGATGGTAATCGACCGCTCTCCGCTCGTGCGGAGCAGGGTCACGATAGTCTCCGTCAGGTCATCCAGGCGCAACGAGGCGGGCGAGATGCTGTAGCCCATGTCGACAAGCGACTGGAGGATGTGCTCGATGTCCGGGTGGCCCCAGAGCGCGATCGACACCAGGCCGATGCGATCGGAGTGAGGCCTGGCGGCACGGGCAATTTCGAGGATCCTCTCGGTCGCGAACGACCGGACCGGCAGGTAGTTGTAGCCGGCCCAGCAGAAGCGGCAGAGGTTGGCGCACCCGCGCACGACCTCGATCAGCAGGCGCGATCCGAATTCCGTGTCCGGCGTGAAGATGTGCGTGCACGGCGGTTCAATCCGGTCCGCGGCTTTCACGGCCGCCTTGCTCACGACGGGCGGTGCGTCACTGCCCGCGACCGGGGCTATCGACGCGACCCGGCCGGGTCCCGCGTAGGTGACGTCGTACAGGCTGGGAATGTAGAAGCCGCGCGATCCGGCCAGCCGCCTGAGCAGGGCCGGCCGATTACGGCTTCCCTCCTCGGCAAACGCATCGATGAGCGCCGGGACGAGCAGTTCCGCTTCGCCGGCGGCGATGACGTCGGCGAACGGCGCCAGCGGCTCCGGGTTCACGAACGTCACCGCACCGCCGATCACGATGAGCGGATCGCGACGGTCGCGGCGCTCGGCCCGCGGCTCGAGCCCCGCCAGTCTCAGCATCGAGACGATGTTCGTGTAATCCCATTCGAAGGAGACGGAGAACGCAAGCACGTCGAAGTCGCGAACCGCTGTCTGGGACTCGATGGTCACGAAGGGCTCGCGCGTGGCCATCGCGGCCACCAGCTCCTGCTTGCCCGGCAGGAACACGCGCTCACACACCACGCGCTCGTCTGCGTTGAACCAGTGGTAGACCGTTTGAAGACCGAGGTTGGACATCCCCACGAAGTAGGTATTGGGGAAGGCCAGGGCCACCCGGAGGCGCCCGCCGTGGGACTTGCGAATGAACCCGACTTCGCGCGACAGGAGGTCCCGCGCGCGCGCGTGACTGTCGCCCCGCGCCTTCGGGGCGGACCTCGACTTTCGGGAGTCAGACCGTGGTTGACGTTCAGTCACGCTGGCAGGGCCCCGTCCTGATCCGGGTGCCACCCGTCAGGAGGCGGCGTACCCGGCGGCGGTGGCTGTGGACGATTGTACTGGACCCGGAATGCCCAGCGGCGGATCCGGAACCCCGAACCGCCTTCAGTTCTTCTGGCGCAGAAACGCCGGCACGTCGAGCGGGGAGGCATCCTCCACGCCGCCGGCGTCAGGATCCGACACCGGCGTGAAGTTCAACGTCGGCAGGTCGATCACGGGCCGGCGCCCCAGGCGGGGACTGCCGTTGACGACCAGGCGCTCCTCGACCTGAGGGCGCGCGATCGTGTAGGCGCTCATGTCGACCGGCGTCGCTTTGGTCGCCTGGGCCGACGGGGACGCCGCCGCACGGTGAGGGTCGAATCCGGTGGCGATCACCGTGATCTTCACCTGTCCTTCCATCGCGGGATCCACGACGGCCCCGAAGATGATGTTCGCGTCCTCGTGCGCCGCGTTGTAGATGATGTCGGACGCCTCGCTGACTTCGGCGAGCGTCAGATCCGGGCCGCCCGTGACGTTGATGATGACGCCCCGCGCGCCCTCGACCGACGCGTCCTCGAGCAGCGGACTCGAGACCGCCGCGGTCGCCGCCACCCGCGCGCGGCCCTCACCCGTCGCGATTCCGGTCCCCATGATCGCGATGCCCATGCGCGACATGATCGTCTTGACGTCGGCAAAATCGAGATTGATCAGACCCGGGACGAGGATCAGATCCGAGATGCCCTGAATCGCCTGGCGCAGGACGTCATCGGCGGTCGCGAACGCCTCGGACATGCTGGTCGTCTTGGCCACGGTCGAGAGCAGCCGCTCGTTGGGGATGGTGATCATCGTATCGACGCTCTCGGCGAGCTCACGCATGCCCACTTCGGCCTGCATCGACCGCTTCCGGCCCTCGAACTTGAACGGCCGCGTCACGACGGCCACCGTCAGCGCGCCCAGTTGATTTGCGAGACTCGCGATGACCGGCGCGGCGCCGGTGCCCGTGCCGCCCCCGAGGCCGGTGGTCACGAAGACCAGGTCCGCGCCCGTCAGCACCTCGAGAATTCGCTCGGTGTCCTCGAGCGCGGCCGCGCGGCCGACGTTCGGGTCGGCGCCGGCGCCCAGCCCCTTGGTGAGTTGCCTGCCGATCTGGAGCTTCGTCGGCGCGGCGTTGACCGCGAGCGCCTGCGAGTCCGTGTTCGCCACGATGAACTCGATATCGCCGAAACCGGCATGCACCATCCGGTTGACGGCATTGCCGCCGCCGCCGCCCACGCCGATGACCTTGATCTTCGCGCCCAGCTTCGGCGCGTCCTGATCGAGGAGGATGCGGATGGAATCGGGGTGTGGCGTGCGTGGATCCATGTGACTCCCTAGAAGAATTCCTTGAACAGCGTCCGGATTCTACCCGTAATGCGCTCGAAAGTACCAGACCCGATCCGCGCCGGCTCGAGCTGGAGCCGGCGGTGCGTGTAGACCCCCAGGCCGACCGCGGTCGCGAAGGAAGGGTTGTTCACATGGTCGGCGAGTCCGCCCACGACCGCCTCGGGGGCGGAGCGGCGAACGGGCAGGTCGAAGATCTGTTCGGCGATCTCGGCCATGCCCTCGAGCATTGCGCCGCCGCCGGTGAGCACGATGCCGGAGTTGAGGGACTTCTCGAAGCCCGCGCGCCGGATCTCGTCCCAGAACAGGTGGCAGATTTCCTCCGCCCGCGGCTGCAGGATCTCCGACAGCACGCGTCTCGACATCGTCCGGGCCCGGCGACCGGCAATGCTGGCCACCTCCATCGTCTCGACCTCGGGAACGATGGCCGTGAGCGCGCATCCCGACCGCCGTTTGAGCTTCTCGGCCTCGGGAATCGGCATGCGGAGGCCGACGGCGATGTCGTTGGTGAAATGATCGCCGCCCACCGGGAGCACGCCGGTGTGCCACAGGCTGCCACGCTCGAAGACGGCGAAGTCGGTGGTGCCGCCGCCGATGTCCACGAGGGCGACGCCCAGTTCCTTTTCATCGGCCGTCAGGACTGAATCACTGGCCGCCAGTTGCTCGAGTACCGTGTCAACCACTTCGACGCCCGCCTTGTTGACGCAGGCGATCATGTTCTGCATGGAGGAGGAGCTGCCGGTGACGACGTGGACGTTGACTTCGAGCCGGCTGCCCGTCATCCCGACCGGCACGGCGATTCCATCCTGATCGTCCACGACGAAATCCTGGGGCAGAACGTGCAGAATCTCGCGCCCCCCGGGCAGCGCGACGGCCCGTGCGGCGTCAATCGCGCGCTTGACATCCTCGCGCGTGATCTCGCGATTGCGACCCGCGACCGCCACCACGCCCCGGCTGTTGAAGGCCTTCACGTGCGCGCCAGACAGCGCCAGGTACACGCTGTCGATCTCGACGCCGGCCGTCAGTTCGGCCTCATCGATGGCCTTCTTTATGGCCTCGGCCGCCGAGTCGACGTTGTTGACCACGCCGCGACGGATCCCCCGGGACTCCGCCAGCCCGATCCCGATGATGTCCAGGCTGCCGTCGTCCATGATCTCGCCAACGATGGCGGCGACCTTCGACGTCCCGACGTCCAGGCCGACCAGATACCGCTCTCTACGCGCCATGCATGCCCCTTCGCCGTGTCACTGCCCCTGCCTGCCTGATTTCGTGTCCGCGGGATCGACCGTCGCGGAACCGCCGACAATCGTCCGATCGAACCGGAGGTCGTAGTAGTCGATGATCCGCACGTGCTCGCGGACGCCCGGCGCGGCCTCGACATACCGCTCCAGACGCGCGAGGAACTCGCGATCGCCGAGCAGCAGCCGGGCCGGCTCGCCGTCGAGCACGACCACGGCGTTGCGCGGGTCCGTCACGTCCACCTGCGACACGCGCTTGAACAAATCGGTCCGCGGGGCCAGCTCCACGAACAACCGTTCGACGAGCTGAATCCTCGCAGGATCGACGTGGAAGCCGCCGGCGACCTCGGCGAGCAGGCCATCCACGATCGGCAGATCGAATCCGGCGTACTGCGGTCCGGCGGCATCGATGACGGCGCCCGTCGCATCGACCAGGTAGACCCGCTGATTGAGGCGGGCTGCCGCGAGCGGCGACCGTTCGGTGACGCGCACCTGCACCGTCGATGGGAGCACGCGCCAGATGACGGCGTCGGCTACCCAGGGCGAATCGAGCAGGCGCGTGCGGTACTCCTCGAGATTCACGTGGAAGATGCTCTGCTCGTCGATGCCATCCACGAGCGCCCGCACGGCGGCGGTTGCCAGCCGCTGGTTGCCCTGGACGACCACGCGATCGATGCGGAACATCGACGCGTAGGTGAACGCCACGGCCATCCAGACGAGCACGCCCAGCACCGCGACCGCGGCGACGGCCAGGAGCGCGAGACGCCGGGCCCCCGCCTTCCACGAGCGTGCGCGTCCCGGCTTCACCGCCGATCGACGGAATCGGCGATCGGCGGCGGCGGACACGCCCGGATTCGCCCCCGACGGCAGGCCGCGCCGGCGCTCAGCCACGGGTGCCTCCCTGCGCCAGGCGGCTCAGGATTCGATCGCCGGTCGCACCGATTGAGCCGGCGCCCAGCGTCAGGACCACGTCGCCCTCCCGTGCCATGGACGCGACCGCCTCGGGAACATCGTCCAGGGCCGGAATCACCTGCAGCGACGGCACGGATCGCCGGACGCTGTCGGCGAGCACCTCGAGCGTGGCGCCCTCGAGCGGCGCCTCGCCGGCCGCATAGATGTCCGTCAGGAACACCTCGTCCGCGAGCGCCAGCGCCGGACCGAACTCGCCGAGCAGGTCGCGCGTTCGCGAGTAGCGGTGCGGCTGGAAGACCGCAACGAGCCGGCGCGGCCGGCCGTCGCGGGCGGCGCGAAGCACGGCCGCGATCTCCGTCGGGTGATGGCCATAGTCATCGATGACGGTCACGCCGCGCGCGGCGCCGCGCACCTGGTACCGCCGCTCCGCCCCCTTGAACTCGGCCAGCGCCGAGGCGATCTTCACGAACGGCACGCCGAGTTCAAGGCCCACGGCGACTGCGGCCAGGGCATTCTGCAGGTTATGGACGCCGGGCACGCCAATCGTCAGCCGGCCGTCGCCCGATCCCTCGGGAAGACCAGGAATCGAATAGCGGACCGTGCAGCTCGCGCTCCGGCCGTCTGACGAGGCGTCGAGGCCACGGACGATCGCGTGCTCCCGGAATCCATAGGTGATGA
>CAZJTG010000024.1:6758-7065 GCA_964548865.1 uncultured Solibacteraceae bacterium | reverse complement strand
ACCGCGCCATAGAACGGCACGCGCCCCGCGAAATCCGCGAACGCCTCCACGAGCGACGCGAAGGATCCGTACGCGTCGAGATGTTCGCGATCGATGTTGGTGATGACGGCGATCGAGGGCGACAGTTTCAGGAAGGAGCGATCGCTCTCGTCGGCTTCGGCCACCATGTAGTGGCCCTGGCCCAGCCAGGCGTTGCTGCCGAACGCGCTCAGGCGCCCCCCGATGACGGCCGTGGGATCGAATCCTGCACGTTCCAGCATCAGGGCAATCATCGACGTCGTCGTCGTCTTGCCGTGCGCGCCCGCCA
>CAZJTG010000024.1:0-6738 GCA_964548865.1 uncultured Solibacteraceae bacterium | reverse complement strand
TCAGCTCGGCCAGCATGTCGGCGCGGGCGATGACGGGCACGTGGCGCCGGCGGGCTTCGACGACCTCCGGATTGTCCGGCGTGATTGCGGATGACACGACGACCACGTCCGCGCGTTCGACCTGGGAGGCGGCATGTCCCGCATGCACGCGGACGCCCAGCGCGCCCAGCCGATCGGTAATCTCCGATCGCTTCGCGTCCGATCCGCTGACCTCGTACCCGAGGTTCGCGAGCAGTTCGGCGATGCCGCTCATCCCAATCCCGCCAATGCCCACGAAGTGCACGCGTCTGGTGCGTCCGAGCGAGACCATGTCTACCGCGCGCCTTTCGCCCGGCCGGCAAGCGCGAGGACGCGATTCGCAATCTGCGCCGCCGCGTCCGGCCTGGCAAAGGTTTTCATCGCCGCGCTCATCGCCTGCCGGGTCGCGTCGTGCGACAGGATTGCCGCCACGGTGCGGCTCAACTGCTCCGCGGTCAGCGACTTTTCATCGATGAGGACGGCCGCGCCGCTGTTGGCCAGCACCTGCGCATTCTTCGTCTGGTGGTCATCGGTCGCGGCCGGAAAGGGAATCAGCACCGCCGGCCTGCCCGACGCCGCCAGTTCGGCCAGCGTGGTCGCGCCGGCACGGCAAATCACGAGGTCCGCGGCGTTCATCTCACTGGCAACAGCGTCGAAGAAAGGTGCCGTCCGCGCGGGCACGCGCCCACGCTCGTATCCCTGGCGGACCGCAGCCAGATCCCTCTCGCCGGTTTGATGGACCACTTCCAGGCCTGGGACGCCGGCGACCATCCCCGGCGCTGCCGCCACCATGGCCATGTTGATCGCGTGCGCGCCCTGGGAGCCGCCAAGGACTAGCACCCTCCGTTTCGCACGTTGGACGTCCACCGTCGAACCCTGAAAGAACTCCTGCCTGACCGGATTGCCTGTGACAAAGCCCCTCCTTCCGAAGAACGACCGTGTTTGCGCGTAATTGACGGCTGCCGCGCGCACGAACGGTGCGAGCAGGCGATTCGTGAGACCGGGCGCGGCGTTCTGTTCGACCACAAGCGTCGGGATGCGCCGCATGGCCGCGGCCAGCACAACGGGCCCCGAGCTGTAGCCGCCCACACCAATCACGACGTCCGGCCGCCGCCGGCTGACGAGACGCCAGGCGTCGACGAGGCCGGCGGGGACGAGCAGGGCGCCTCGCAGCATCGCCAGGATCGACTTGCCCTTGAGTCCTGCCGCGCGGATCAAATCCAGATCGAACCCCTCCTTCGGCACGATGCGTGTTTCCAGCCCGCGCGCGGTTCCGGCGAACGAGACGATCGCCTGCGGTTCGCGACGCAGGATCTCCCGCGCGACGGCGATCCCCGGGTAGAGGTGCCCGCCCGTGCCGCCGCCTGCGATAACCACGGTGAACGAGGCCATCCCGGCAAATCACCGCACGCCCACGGAAGTCGCGGCCGACGCCGACGCCTGCTGCGAAATGTTGAGGAGCACGCCCATCGCGATCAGGTTCATCATCATCGACGACCCGCCGGCGCTGATGAGCGGCAGCGGGATGCCTTTCGTCGGGGCCAGGCCGGTGACGACGCTCATGTTCACGAACGCCTGCAACGCGACCATCATCGCGAACCCGACGCCGAGAAGCGCTCCGAACCGGTCCGGCGCGAGCAACGCCACGCGGAGGCCGCGCCAGGCGATGATGCCGAACGCCACGAGCACGGCCGTCGTTCCGAGCAGGCCCAGCTCCTCGCCGATCACGGCAAAGATGAAGTCGTTGTGCGGCTCGGGGAGGAAGTGCAGCTTCTGGAGGCCGTCGCCCAGCCCGAGCCCGAGCCAGCCTCCGGATCCGATGGCGATCTTTGCCTGCATGAGCTGGTAATTGGCGCCCTGCGGGTCCCCGGTCGGGTTGAGAAACGCGAGAATCCGATCGACCCGGTAACGCTCGATGACGATGAAGTACGCCAGCGCCGGGAGCATGAGCAGGCCGACGCCCGCCAGGTAGCGCCAGCTGAGTCCGGCGGAGAAGACCATGGCGAGGACGGCCAGGACGAGCATCGCGGGCGTCCCCAGGTCCGGCTGCCGCACGATGATCAATGCCAGCCCGCCGGCGACGATGGCGATTGGTGTGAGGGCGTACTTGACGTCGTTGATCCGGTGCATCCGCCGTTCGAGTACGGCGGCAGTAAAGATGATCGCCACGACCTTGGCCAGCTCGGACGGCTGCCATGTCAGGCCGCCCACGGAGATCCACCGGTGCGCGCCCTTGCGTGCCGGAAACACGAAGACCGCGAGCAGCGCAACGACCGTGACGGCCAGCAGCGTCCAGATGACTTCAGGCCGGCGCAGCTGGTGATAGTCGACGCGCATCATGACGAACAACGCGACCAGCCCCATCAGGGCCCACGGCAGCTGCCGCAGGAACACTTCGTAGGCCCGGCCGTCCCGATTCTCGGCGACCACGGCCGAGGCGCTGAACACCATGACGAGGCTGGCGCACACGAGTACGACCACCTCCCAGAACAACACCTTGTCCGACCTCAACGTCCGCGCCATGCCATCACCCGCGATCAGTACCCACCACTAACCCGTCGTGACCTGTCGTCACCTGTCGTCACCCGTCGTGACCTGTCGTTACCCGTCGTCACCCGTCAAGCGCTCAACAGTCATCAGCCAGATAGGACGGGGACACCAGTCTCACGTGCCAGATTGGCCCGTGTTCCCAGCGACTGGCCCCCCGTCGCAACCCTGATCTGATGACTGTTCAACGCTCGGATGCTCACCTCTGCCCTCTGCCCTCTGCCCTCTGCCCTTCCTCAATCGCCCGGACCGCCGCCCTGAATCGATCTCCCCGGTCGGCGTAGTCGCGAAACATGTCGAAGCTCGAACACGCCGGTGCCAGCAGCACGACCCCGGGACGAGGCGCGCGGGCAAACGCCAGAGTCACCGCCTCGTCCATCGATGCGGCCCGGACGACCGGTGTCACGTCACCGAGTGCGGCTTCGATCAGCGGCGCCGCTTCGCCAATCGCGACGAGGCCGACCGCGCGTTGCCGCACGACGTCGGCCAGATCGCCGAAGTCCCCGCCCTTGTAGCGGCCGCCCACGATCGCGACGACCGGTGCGTCGAAGCTTTCGATCGCACGGCGCGCCGAGGCGATGTTCGTGGCTTTCGAGTCGTTGACGAAGGTGACGTCGTCGACCACCGCCACCCGCTCGAGCGCGTGAGGCAGACCAGTGAATCCCTCGACGGCGCGCTGCATCGCGGCCGGCGGCACGCCGGCCACGCAGCCGACGGCGGCGGCCGCGAGAACGTCCCCGAGGAGATGGCGGCCGGGCACGCGCACGGCCGACAGCGGAAGAAGCGGCGCCGACGCGCCGTCGCGACGGCGAACAATCGAACCGCCTTCAACCGTGATGCCGTCCGACAGCGACGACTCGAGCGAAAAATCCAGGCGCCGCGCCCGGAACCCGCCGGCCAGGGCCATGGCCGCCGGGTCGTCGGCGTTGACGACCGCCCAGTCCGCCGATGTCTGACGCGCGAAGATGCGGGCCTTTGCCGCCGCGTAGCTCTCGAACGTGCCGTGCCGGTCGAGGTGATCGGCCGAAAGATTGAGCAGCACCGAAATCCACGGGTGAAACGTGTCGGTGCTCTCGAGCTGGAAGCTGCTGACCTCGACGACGTGGAGCGCGGCCGGATGCGTGGATGCCACCTGGGCCGACAGCGCCGTACCGAGATTCCCGCCGGCCGTCGTGTCGAAGCCTGCTTCCTTCAGCATCCGGGCGGTAAGCGTTGTTGTCGTCGACTTGCCTTTCGTGCCCGTGATCGCGATCACGCGGCCCTCGAGCCAGCGCGAAGCCAGTTCGACTTCACCGATCACGGCGACGCCGGCGTTTCTCGCCGCCTCGATCGCGTCCTGCAGGGGCGGCACGCCCGGGCTCAGCACCACGAGGTCGGCGCTGGCAAACAGCTCGCGGCGATGGGGACCGATTTCGACACCGATGCCGGCCGCTCGCAGGGTCTCAAGGCCCGTGGAGTCCTGCGTGTCGGTGAGCGTCACGCGCGCGCCGCGGGCGCGCAGGAGTTCCGCCGCGGCCATCCCGCTCCGGCCGCCACCGGCGACCACGACGTGTTGTCCCGCGACGCTGAAGGCCATCCTCATCACCTCAGCTTCAACGTCGTCAGGCTCGCGAGCGCGAACACGATCGCGAGAATCAGGAAGCGTGTGATCACCTTCGGTTCAGCCCAACCGATGAGCTCGAAGTGGTGGTGGAGCGGCGCCATGCGGAAGACGCGCTTGCCGCGGAGCTTGAAGGACCCCACCTGAATGATCACCGACAGGCCCTCGAGCACGAACACGCCCCCGACGATCGGCAGCAGCAGTTCCTGCTTGGTCAGGAGCGCCACCGTGCCCAGCGCGCCACCCAGGGCCAGCGACCCGACGTCGCCCATGAAGATGTCCGCCGGGTGCGCGTTCCACCAAAGGAAACCGAGGCTCGCGCCGACAAGAGACGCGCAGAAGACCGTCAGCTCGCCCACCGGGTCGAAGTGCTGCAGCAGCAGGTAGTTGGCGAACACGGCGTGGCCGGTCACATACGCCAGCGCCGTGTACGTGGCGGCCGAAACGGCGAAGGTACTGATCGCCAGCCCGTCGAGTCCGTCCGTCAGGTTCACGGTATTGCTCGCGGCGACCAGGACCAGCGCGGCAAACGGCACGTACCACAGACCCAGATCCGGCCGCCAGGCCTTGAAGAAGGGAAACAGCAGGCGCGTGTCGTAGAGCGCGTAGCTGGCGAGCCCGATCAGCGCGGCGCCCACGCCGAGCCCGACGACCACCTGCGCCGAAAACTTGTAACGGGCGAACAGCCCGTGATGACTGTGGCGCGTGACCTTGAGGTAGTCGTCCACGAAACCAATCGCGCCGAACGCGACCGTCGCGGCGAGCACGACCCAGATGTACTTGTTCGCAAGGTCGGCCCAGAGCAGCGTCGGGACGACGACGGACGTGATGATGAGCAGTCCCCCCATCGTCGGCGTGCCGGCCTTCGGCCGGTGTGATTGCGGGCCGTCCGTGCGGATGACCTGCCCGATCTGAAAGGCGCGGAGGCGGCTGATGAACCACGGACCCAGCAGCAGACTGAGCGCCATCGCCGTCAGGCTCGCCGCCGCCGTGCGAAACGTGATGTACCGGAAGACGTTGAAGATCGAGAAGGTGTCGTGCAGCGGGTACAGCAGGTATTCGAGCATCAGCCCTGCCCTTCCGCAGCGAGCGCGTCCGCGAGAATGTCCATCCGCGTCCCACGCGATCCTTTGACGAGCACGAGGTCGCCGCGACGGATCAGGGCTGCGACCGGCGCGCATGCGGCGCGCGCATCCTCGAACCGCAGGACCCGACTCGCGGCCATGCCGGCCGCCGTCGCGCCGGCAACGAATCCGTCCGCCGCGGGACCGCCGACGGCCACGAGCAGATCCACACCGGCGGCGGCTGCGGCACGGCCGCAGGCGTCATGGAGGTCGAAGGCCTGGTCGCCCAGTTCGCGCATTTCTCCAAGGGCCGCGATGCGTCGCGCGGCGCCCGGCGTAGCTTTGAGTGCCTCGAGGGCCGTCATGACGGCCGCGGGGCTCGCGTTGTAGGAGTCGTCGACGATGCGCGCGCCGGCAGGCGTGAGGGCGATCGAGCCGCGGCGCGCCACCGGCCTCGCAGCACCGACCACGGCCGGAATGCGATGGAGTGCCACTCCATACTCGGTTGCGACGGCGATTGCCGCGAGCACGTTCATGAGCTGCGCCCGCCCGGGCAGGCCGACGCTGACCTCGACCGGGCCCCGCGGCGTGATGACGGTGGCGGCCGTGCCGTCGAATCCCCGGTCGAGGACATCCGTCGCACGCACCATCGCGGCGGGAGAGACACCAAACGTCAGCACGCGCCCGCCGGTCCGGGGAGCGTGCGACATCACGAGCGGGTCGTCGGCGTTCAGCACCAGCAGGGTCGACGGGCCCGCGCCTTCGAGGATTTCGGCCTTGGCGCGCGCGACGGCGTCTCGCGAACCGAAGTAGCCGATGTGCGCGTCGCCCACGTTCGTCCAGACCCGCACGTCCGGCAGGGCCATCCCGACGAGCGCGCGGATCTCGCCGGCGTGATTCATGCCGAGTTCGACGACCGCCATGTCAGGACCGCTCGCGAGTTCGGTGAGCGACAGCGGCAGGCCGATGTGATTGTTGAGGTTGCCGCGGTTTCTGAACACCCGGTACTGCGTCTCCAGCAGGTCGGCCGTGATCTCCTTCGTGGATGTCTTCCCGGCGCTGCCGGTGATGGCCACGACCGTCGCGCCAGATCGCCTGCGGATCTCGCGCGCCAGCGCCTGGAGACCGGTGAGTGTGTCCGGCACCAGGACGACGGCGGCGCCGGCGGCGGCCACGGCGTGCGAGACCAGCACGCCGGCGGCACCACGCGCGATCGCCTGCGCCACATAGTCATGCCCGTCGAAGCGCTCGCCCCGAATGGCGACGAACAGCGCTCCGGGAGGCACCGTCCGGCTGTCGATGGAGACGGCGGAAAACGCTGTACCGGGTGCACCGGCCGTGAGCCGTCCGCCGGTGGCCTCGGCGACCAGCGCTGCCGTCATCGCAACCGCACCCACGAGGCCCGTCACACTTTCGACCCGCGGCGGCCGCTGAGTGCGGCTTGCGCCACTTCGACGTCATCGAACGCCAGCGTGCGATCGCCAATCACCTGATAGCGCTCGTGGCCCT
>CAZJTG010000023.1:25085-25325 GCA_964548865.1 uncultured Solibacteraceae bacterium | reverse complement strand
TCGCGTCCGGGCTCGTCGTGCAGTGGTTCGAACGCTTCCGCGACCAACTCATCGACCCCTGGCAACGCGGTGGTTCAGGCCTGCCGATCTACAAGATCGCGCCGCTGGAGTAGGGAAGGGGCGATGGCCATCGCGACGATGCTATCGTCGTCCACGGCGTGAGACGAGAATGCGCAAGGCAATCTACAGCGGACCGAACCGCTCTGGCGTTTGTGTTTGCGGACACTCATGGGACGAACA
>CAZJTG010000023.1:11238-25075 GCA_964548865.1 uncultured Solibacteraceae bacterium | reverse complement strand
AGGCTACATGCAAGCGATTCCCAGCGGTGTGGACATTCTCGTGACGCACGGGCCACCCCTGGGCGTGCTCGATCGAGTCGCGTCCGGCGAACGTGTCGGCAGTCGCGCCCTCGCGGAGGCCGTGGTTCGCCGCGGGCGTTATCCTCTGACTTCCATGTTCTCCCGGTTCATAGGTCTCGACCCGCTCTGGCGTTTGTGTTTGCGGACACTCATGGGAACGAACACCACCTCAGCGCTGACGGCAATCCCCATGGCCATGCCTATCAGGACTCCCTGATCGGGCCAGAACGCTAGCGTCTCTGCGAATAGAAGGCCAAAGGCAGTTAAGGTCGCATCGCCGGGGAACTCGGGTTGACGGATATTACAATAGTTGTAATATTCGCTGCTATGTCCGGCACCGACCTCCGCGCAGCACGGCAGACACTCGGGTTGACCCAGGTGTCGGCGGCACGCCGATGGCGTGTCTCCCAGGCCTATTTGTCGCTCATGGAACAGGGCCGACGTCCAGTCCCCGAGCGCCTCGCTCGACTGGCCGTCCGAACCGAGCCGAAACTCGCGACCGGCTTGGCGCTGCGTTCCGCGCCATCTTCCTCGCGAGACTTCGAAAGTCTCCTGGGCAGCCTGGGCTATCCGGGGTTTGCCTATCTCGGGCAGGCGCAGACGGTCGAGAACCCGGCAGCAGTCGTGCTGGCGGCGCTGCGGCCGCTGGTCGTCCCTGCCCGGGTAACCGAGGCGCTGCCGTGGGTCTTCCTGAAGTATCCACACTTGGATTGGGACTGGCTTGTCGATCAGGTCCGACTGTTGAATCGGCAGAACCGTCTGGGCTTTCTGGTCGCGACGGCGAGAGAACTAGCTGAGCGCCGGGGTGACACCACCACGTACGCGGCGCTCGCACGCGTAGAAGCGCAACTCGAAGACGCGCGTCTCGTCAAGGAAGACACGCTCGGTCGGTCACTGACTGGCGTGGAACGCGAACACCTTCGCGCGTCACGGCCCGCAGCCGCAGCGCATTGGAATCTACTGACGAATCTCCAGGTCGATCACCTCCGCTATGCCTCTTGAGAAACTGCCGGAGCCGTGGCACTCGTTTCTGTCTGAGATTGATCGCCTCACGACGGCGGCTCTGCAACTTCACTGCATCGGCGGTTTCGTTGTCAGTCTCCGATACGCACTCGGCCGCCCGACTGGCGACATCGATATTGTTCAGGTGAGGCCAGCTGAGGCGAAACCATGGCTGACCGCGACTGCAGGCCTCGGAAGCGCGCTCCACAAGAGACACAAGGTGTGCGTGCAGGTCGTCACGGTCGCGAGCATTCCCGAGAGCTACGAGTCACGATTGACGGAGCTGTGTGTCGGTCAATTCAAACGGCTCCGCCTGTTCGTCCCTGACCCTTACGATCTCGCTCTGAGCAAGCTGACGCGCAACTCCGATATTGACGCTGATGACGTGAAGCATCTCGCGGCGGCCTGCGAACTCGATCTGGATGTGCTGAAGTCGCGATATGAGTCGGAGCTTCGTCCTATCGTCATCGGGCCGGTTGATCGTCACGACCGTACGCTTCAGTTGTGGATTGACGCAATCAGTGAGGAGCGAAAGGCGGTGTCCGAGCACAGCGGTCCGCTGTGATCCGGATTGTGATCCAACCCTGCTGAAATGTCCGTTAGTACGGTGATCTACCAAGTGCTTGTTTGATCTTCCGCGCCTCCGGCGATATCTCCGGGCGAAGCAGGACTACAGCAGGGGAAGACCGGCTGCGGACGCAAAGTGCCGGAAGTCACGGTCGCGAGTGACGAGCGGCGTCGATTGATCGAGGCAGCTCTGCGCGATGAGCGCATCCACCACGCGGGCCTTTTTCTTCTGTCTCAAGATGGAGGCGCGAAGAAGCCCGGCACGCTCCCAGAAACCCGGCTCGATGTCGAGGAGAGGCAGCTTCCCGAGCAGCGTGCGCACGGAACGTGGCAGGGCAGGGTCGCTCAGCAACTCCGTCAGGACGGCCGGTGGCAGCGCCAGTTGTTGGTGTTCGAGCGCCGACTGGATCACGCTGATGTCGTCGCCCTCCAGCCCTTCCAGGAACGCCACCATCGAGGACGTGTCGGCCGCGATCATCCGCGATCCTCGCGAAGGCGCGCGAGATCCAACGAGAACCTGACCCGGCCGCGCAGTTTCGCGACGCGGCGGAACGTGTCGCCGGCCGCCACCAGCCGCAGCCCTTGCCGTACGGTTTCCGTCACGCCTTGCCCCGACGACTTCTGGGCCCGGTCCAGGAGATCCTCTGGGACGTGCACGGTAATCTTGCGTTCAGCCATGGCCCGAGCATACCAGCATTGATGCTGGCATCACTTATGGCAGACTGTGATCCGGACTGTGATCCAACCCTGCCGAAATGCTGGTTGCTACTGACGTTTACGGGTTGCTACCGGCGCTCCTGGCGACCAGCGTTCTGGCCATGCGCGAGCCCGATAGATCCCGTGGGTGTGCTGAGCCGGTCGCGCCTGCGCGGGGTTTCCCGCGCCGCCCGCCGGAAAACCACGCACCGCCATCCCAACACCTGCCTTTGGGGGCATGAATCTGGGTCCTCGGTGTGGCACGACCTTCGCTCAACGTCACCTCACGGGCCCGGCGCTAGGACGGGTCGGGTGTTGCCGGTTCGGTCAATCAAGGAGGCGACCATGAGCCAGCGGACGACGGCCATTCTGGTATCCCTCATCGTTACGGCGGTCTCAGTCGGCGCTTATGCCCCGGCCAACACCGAGCTCGTGGCTCCCGCTGCCCTGGAGAAGCTGCTCCCCAGGCCGGAGGGCTGGATCAGGGCCGACCTGCGGCTGAAGCAGATCGATATTTCCCAGGAGTGCAGCTACACGTACGCCAGCGCGTTCTACACGAGCGGTGAGATGCGCGTGAAGGTCACCCTCGCCGACACCGGTTCCCACGCGGAGGGTCTGATGGCGCTCGCCAGTTCGGTCGTCCTGCTGCCGGAGGATCATCACGATCAGATTTCGGCATCGACCATCAGGCGATCGAAGATCGACGGTTCGCCAGCGGTGGAAATGTGGGACGCCGAGAAACTGAACGGCGAGATCACGGTCGTCGTCGGCGGCCGATTTGTCGCGTCTGCCGAAGCCTCGAAGGCCGACACCCTGGAGACGTTGCGCGCGATTCTCTCGACCGTCGACCTCAAGGCGCTGGCCGCGCTGAAATAGCCCCGGTCTGCTCGATTCAGGCGAGGGAGAGGCCTAGGTCGATCGCATCGCCACCATCGGCTCGACCGAAGCGGCTCGACGAGCCGGTGCGAGGCTCGAGAGCAACGCGGCGAGCACGGCAATCCCCACCCCAGCCGCGTAGGCCAGCGGTTCGACGGTGCTGAGCCGAACCCCGCCATCGAGGCGCGTCAGCGCAACGGTGATCAGCACGCCCGCGCCCACGCCCGGGCCGATCAGTTTGACGACATCAAGCAGGATCATCGACACCACCCGGCGCCGCGATGCGCCGAGCGTCATGCGGACGGCGAGCTCGCGCGTGCGCGTCGAGACCATGAGGCCCATGGCGCCGTAGAGCCCGAGCGTTGCCAGGAGCAACGTCACGCCACCGACGACGGCGCCGACCCCGAACTGGTTCAGGAAGTCGTCCATGCTGAACTGCCGCAACCGGACGCCCGTCGTGATGCTGGCGGGATCAAATTCCGGGTTGACGTCGCGGATGGCGTTTTCGAGCGCCGCCGTCATCTTCGCCGGCGCCTCTGCCTCCGCGGCTCGCGCAATCAGCATCAGTTTCGCCGTTCCTCCGCGGTCGTCGTTCACCTGAACCGAGTCCTTGAGGATGTCCGGGTGCTGGGCCAGTGGCAGCAGCAACTGCTCGCGCGTGGTACTCATCTGCGCGGTGGGGAAGTCGGCGGTGACGCCGATGATGGTGAGCGCGCGCGGCGTCTGGCCGATGCCCGTGCCGGTGCCTGTGTCAGTGCTGGTGTCGAACGTGAGTGTCTGGCCGATGGGGTTGGCCTCTCGAAAGAGCCGGTCGGCGAGTGGTTTCGACACGATCGTGACGGGCGGCGCCGACGCATCGTCTTCATCGGCGAAGGCGCGCCCGCGAACCAGGCTGATTCCCATGGTCTCGAAGTAGTGGTCGCCGACACGCGTCACCTGCGCGGACACGATCGCCGGCGCCGCGTCGCCCTGCGCCGGCGTCGAAACCCTGGCCATCCGGTACCTGAAGTCGAGTGGCAGGCCGTCGGCGAGCGTCACGCCGGCCACGCCACCCGTGCGCGAGAGATTGTCGCGGACCGTGCGGAGCTGGGCATCCGAGCGGATCGGCGCGGCGTACAGATGATCGGCGGCGAAACCGAGATCGGCGGCCGCGGTGGCACGAACGCGCTCGAGCGACACGAAGCCCAGAACGAGCGGCGGCACCGACACGGCGATCTGGAGGGCGGCGGTGATGCGATGCGCGCGGCTCGCCCTCACGCCGCCGGTGCCGGTCTCGTCCTTCAGCACGGTCATGATCGCCGGCCGGCTGAAGCGGAGCGCGGGCAGCCATCCGAACACGAGGCTCGTGGCGAGACAGATCGCGCCCGAGAACGCGATCATCCCGGCATCCACCGTGAGCGCGGCCCGCATCTGCGGCGGAATCGGCTCGCCCACCCACCACGCCACGAGCGGCGGCAGGTTGAACATGGCGATGGACGCCAGCGTTCCTCCAGCCACGGCCAGCACCACGGGCTCGGCGAGCAACTGCAGCATCAGCCGCCTCCGGCTCGCGCCGATGGCCTGCCGGATGGTCAGCTCCCGCTCGCGCATGGCCCCACGCATCTGCATCAGCCCCGAGAGGTTCATGCACACGACGAGCAGCGGCAGCGCCGCAATGGCCTGGAGCACCGGCAGCCCGAACTCCGTCTCGCGGTGTTCCTCGCTCCCCACGGCGAAGTACGGCTCGACGATGCCGGCCCGGAATTCGTTGGTGGCCGGATACTCCCGGGCCAGCCGCGCCGTTACCGCGGACACGGCCGCGCTGGCCTGCGTCGTCTCGACACCGGGCGTGAGTCGCCCGTGGATGCGAACGACGGCCGCGCTGCGGTCGAACCACGCGTTCCTGTCCTCGAGAAACGCGGGGTGGCGATCGAGAGGAAGAAAGAGCGCCGCGTTCTGAAAGGCAAGATGGCCGCCGAAATGCTCCGGCGCGACGCCGCCGACGGCGTGAGGCACGCCGTTCACGGTGAGGATCCTGCCGACCACTTCAGGGTCGCCGGCCAGGTGCCTCTGCCAGAACGCGTGGCCGAGAACGACGACGGGCTCGGCCGATCCCTGCGCGAATCCCTGGCCGCGGGCGAGCGTCACGCCGATCGTCGCGAAGTAATCCGGTGCGACGAACATCGTGTCTATCTGTGTTCGGGTCCCTGCATCGGGCAGCAGGATTCGACTCTGTCCCGACGCCCAGCCGGTCATCGAGACACCCGTGTCGGCGCCGCGAAGGTCGAGGAAATCCGGATACGACCAGACCGACGTCGCCCTCTCCGGGCCGGCCCCGGCCGTCACCACTTCCACGAGTTTCGTGGGGCGCTCGATGTCCACGGTGGGCGGCGGTGTGGTGAACATCCGCGAGCCGTAATGAATCAGGATGACCGGCGACATGCCGATGCCGAGCGTGGCAACGCAGACGAACGTGAAGGTGCGCGACCTGGCGAGCGAGCGGCACGCGTGGATGAGATCGTGCATTGTGCCCGCGCGCGTCATTTCATCCGCCGCAGCTCCGCTTCAGAAGCGATGAACCCGAAGGCCGGCCAGCCGCCCGTGGACTGCAGCGATCGCTCGAACCAGCGCCGCGCCTGATTCCTGTCTCCCCGCACGAGGTGCCAGTTGCCCAGACCGAAGGCCAGCGTCGAGATCTGAATCTCGTCTGTATCGGCGGCGGTGACGACGGCCTCGGGCCCAATCTCGCCGCGATAGAGCTTGAGCCGGCGCGTGTAGGCGTTGTCCACCGGCTTGTTGTCGGGACGCCTGTCGAGCATGGCCTTCGCTTCGGCGCCGCGGCCCGCGCGGCTGAGCGACATCCAGAGCCAGTCGGTCGAGCCCGCCAGCTCCCCGGCATCAGGCGCGATCGGCTGCCCCTTCTCGAAGGCCACCGCGGCCGCGGAGAAGTTGCCGCGCACGAACTCGGCCACGCCGAGGTGGTACCAGAGGCCGTAGATCGTCGGATCGATCTGGCTGCCGCGCCTGAGATCGGCCACCGCGCGATCGAACTCGCGCACCGAGAGATACCTGTGTCCCCGCCACCGCAGGAGCAGCGCGTTGTTCGGCTCGATCGCCAGGCCGCGCGTGAAAGTGGCAATCGCCTCGCGATACTGCCGCGCGCCAGACTCGGCGACGCCGAGGTCGATGATGCGCGCCACGTTCTTCGGATCCGCCGCGAGCGCCGCCCGCGCCGTCTTGATGGCGTCAGTCTCCGGAAGCGATCGGTATTCGACGCCCGCCGGGGACCGGTACTGCACCGACGTCGTGGCCGCCTGGCCGGCGCCGACCGTGCCGGCGACAAGCGTCGAGGCGAGAGCGACCGCCATGCCGAGGACGAACAACCGGGACATTCTGGGTTTTGACCGCATGACATATCGTAGTCACAATCCCTGCATGGCCGAGGCACTGAAACACAGACACCTGGGCGCGCTCGAGGTGTCGGCCCTGGGGCTGGGCTGCATGCCGCTGAGCTCCGGCTACGGACAGCCGCCCGAGCGGGCCGTGGGGATTTCGCTGATCCGCGAGGCGGTGGACCGGGGCGTCACGTTCTTCGATACGGCCGAATACTACGGGCCGTTCACGAACGAGGCGCTCGTCGGCGAGGCCCTCGCGCCCGTCCGCGACCGCGTGGTGATTGCGACGAAGTTCGGATTCAAGCTCGAGAACGGCAAGGTGACCGGCGTGGACAGCCGGCCGGCTCACATCAAAGACGTCGCCGAGGCCTCGCTGCGGCGGCTGCGCACGGACCGGATCGACCTCTTCTATCAGCACCGTGTCGATCCCGACGTGCCGATCGAGGACGTCGCGGGCGCCATCCAGGACCTCGTGCGCGAAGGGAAGGTGCGTCACTACGGCCTGTCGGAAGCCAGCGTGGCGACGATTCGCCGCGCGCACGCGGTACATCCGGTCGCCGCGCTGCAGAGCGAGTACTCGCTCTGGTGGCGCGAGCCGGAGCGCGAGATTCTGCCGGCGCTCGACGAGATGGGGATTGGCTTCGTGCCGTTCAGTCCGCTGGGCCGCGGTTTCCTCACGGGCGCGCTCGACGCCAGCGTGCAGCTGGACCCGGCGGACTTCCGCAGCCAGCTGCCTCGCTTCACGGCGGAAAACCGCCAGGCCAATCAGGGGTTCGTGGACTGGCTCCGCGGCTTTGCAGCGGCGCGGAACGCCACCGCCGCGCAGATCGCTCTCGCCTGGCTGCTCGCGCAGCGGCCGTCGATCGTGCCGATTCCCGCCACGACCAGACGCCATCGGCTCGAGGAGAACCTTGGCGCGGCCGCGCTCGCGCTGTCATCGGCAGACCTTCGCGAGATCGACGAGGCGCTGGCCGCGATCCCGCTGCACGGCGATCGCTATCCGGCGGCGCTGCAGAAAATGGTCGGGCGGTAGGAGGCCGGGCCTACTGCTTCTTGTACATCAGTTTTTCCGTGACCGGTGCGCCGCTCTGAAAGTCGGGCCGTGTGGAATCGATCGTCAGGATCCCATCCGCGCCGAGCGACCAGATCTGGGTCGTCTCGAACGCCTGGCCCTGGAAGTCCGCCACGGTCACGATCACGAGCTTGCTGCCGTTCCACGACGACTTCGTTGTGCGGGCGATGGTCATGCCCTGGATCTCGAGCGGGCTCTGCGCCGGGGTGCCGTCGAGGTTGGCCACCGTCTTGATCTCGCCGAACTGCGTGTTGGCCACGAGCGTGATCGTCTTGGCGTCCTGCGTCACCGCCAGCGACGTCGGATTCATCCCGCCGCTGGCGTCCGGCGATGTGAGCGTCCACTTGCCCGTGAAGCTCGGCTTCGCCTGAGCCGACGTGAGAGTGGTGAACACCAGGACGAGCAGACAGGCAGCTTGAAAGATACGGCGCATGAAGAATCCTCCGATCCGGATTAGTTCCTGGGTCTTCCAAAAAAGAGCACGTAGCCGTCGGCGTCCTCGACCTCGAATCCACGCAGGCCATCGTCTGTGTCCTGCAGCGGCTCCTTGAACTCCACGTTTCGCGACTGGAACTCCACCGCGAGCGCGTCCGGATCGGGAACGTGGACGTAGGCATCCCAGCTGGCCACGCCCTGTCCGATGTCACGCGTGTGGTTGGGGATGGCCTCGATGCCGACGCTCTTGAACATGATCATCGCGCGGCCGCGCTGCACGATGCCGAAAAAGATGTCGTTCGGTTCGGGCCCCTCGAACGTGATGTCGAATCCGAACCGCACCTGATAGAACGCCAGGGACGCGGGGACGTCCTTGACGATGAAGAGCGGGGAGACACCACCCACCTTTGTCCTGGAGGCCGCGTCCGTCGATCCGGCCCGGGCTGGCTCAGTCATGGCTGATTGTCGCGCAAATCGCCGGTTCCGTGCGTGCAGACCGTCCGTGGGGACCCGCGGCGTGGCTAGAATGGAAGCCTGAATGCCCATGATCGACGAGGACGCGTTCGCGGGCCGCCTGCTGGCGCGCATCTTCCTGGCGCCGACCGTATCCGAGGCCCGCCGCGTCGAAGCGGTGCTCGACCAGCACGGGGCGGACTACTGCGTGCGGGTCGAGCCGTGCGGTCGCACGCTGTTCGGATCGACGCGCATGGGTGCGGCGTTTTTCGTGGACGACATGCAGTCGGATGCGTGCGAAGAGGCCCTCGTGCGGGCGGGGCTTGGCGCGGGGATTGTGCGGGACGAGGATCAGGGCGGCGCTGGACGTCCGTTGAAGTGACGCATGGCCACGCTCCACTCCCTCATCCGCGTCCAGGGCGCGCGCGTCAACAACCTCAAGAACATCAGCATCGAGATTCCCAAGCGCCAACTGACGGTGTTCACGGGCGTGTCGGGCTCGGGCAAGTCGTCTTTGGTCTTCGGCACGATTGCCGCCGAGTCGCAGCGGCTCATCAACGAAACCTACAGCGCGTTCCTGCAGGGGCTCATGCCGTCGATGGCCCGGCCAGACGTGGACGTGCTCGAGGGGCTGACGACCGCGATCATCGTGGACCAGGAACGGATGGGCGCGAACTCGCGCTCGACGGTCGGCACGGCGACCGACGCGAACGCCATGCTGCGCGTGCTCTTCAGCCGCCTGGGCAAGCCGTACATCGGCTCGTCGAACGCCTTCTCCTTCAACATTCCGACACGCCGGGCGAGCGGCGCGATGACGACGGAGAAGGGCGGGCGCACGGAACGGAAAGTCGTCAAGGACGTGGTCTATCAGGGCGGCATGTGCTCGCGTTGCGAGGGCATGGGCCGCATCAGCGACATCGATCTCACGGAACTGTTCGACGACACGAAGTCGCTCAGTGACGGCGCGCTGAAGGTGCCCGGCTACTCGGCGGACGGATGGCACATCCGCGCGTTCGCGGCCGCGGGCGTGGATCCGAAGAAACCGATCCGCAGGTTCACGAAGAAGGAACGCGACATCTTTCTGTACGACCCGCCGCGCAAGGTGAAGCTGGATCGAATCAACCTCACCTACGAGGGGCTGGTGCCGCGGATCCAGAAGGCGTATCTCTCGAGGGACGTTGACACACTGCAGCCGCACGTCCAGGCGTTTGTCGCGCGCGCGGTCACGTTCAGCACGTGTCCCGACTGCCACGGCACGCGGCTGAACGAAGGCGCGCGGTCGTCGAAGATCAACGGCAAAAACATCGCTGACGCGTGCGCGATGCAGATCACCGACCTGGCGGCCTGGCTTCGTGGCATCAGGAATCCCTCGGTCGCACCGCTGCTCGACAGGCTGCGACACACCCTGGAGTCGTTCGTGGAAATCGGGTTGGGTTATCTCAGTCTGGATCGGCCTTCGGGCACGCTTTCGGGCGGCGAGGCGCAGCGCACGAAGATGGTGAGCCACCTGGGATCGGCGCTGACCGACGTGACGTACGTGTTCGACGAGCCCACGATTGGCCTGCATCCGCACGACATCCAGCGGATGAACACGCTCCTGCTGCGGCTCCGCGACAAGAGCAACACGGTACTGGTCGTCGAGCACAAGCCCAGCGTGATGGCGATTGCCGATCGCATCGTCGATCTCGGGCCCGGCGCGGGCCGCGCGGGCGGGGAA
This sequence comes from uncultured Solibacteraceae bacterium, assembly GCA_964548865.1. Taxonomy (GTDB): domain Bacteria; phylum Acidobacteriota; class Vicinamibacteria; order Vicinamibacterales; family SCN-69-37; genus DASUGC01. Next base: position 14,823 of record CAZJTG010000023.1, on the reverse strand, counting down.
GTGGTCTTCGAGGGCTCGTTTGACGCGCTGCGCGCAAGCGACACGATCACGGGCCGGCATCTCGCAGATCGCGTCGTGCTCAAGCCCACGGTGCGCAACCCGGCGGGCGTGCTCAAGATTCGCGGCGCCCGGACGCACAATCTCAAGAGCGTGAACGTCGACATCCCGCTCGGCGTGCTCGTGGTCGTGACCGGCGTGGCCGGGTCGGGCAAGAGTTCCCTGATCAATGGCTCCGTCAGCAACCACGAGGGCCCCGAGAAGATCGTCACGGTCGATCAGGGGGCGATTCGTGGATCGCGGCGCAGCAATCCCGCCACCTACACCGGGCTGCTCGATCCCATTCGCGCGGCGTTCGCCAGGGCCAACCGCGTCAAGCCCGCGCTCTTCAGCGCCAATTCAGAGGGCGCGTGTCCGACTTGCAACGGCGCCGGCGTGATCTACACCGACCTCAGCATCATGGCCACCGTCAGTACGGTGTGCGAGGACTGCCAGGGCAGGCGCTTCGAGGCGTCGGTGCTGAAGTACCGGCTCGGCGGCAGGAACATCGCCGAGGTGCTGGAACTGACGGCGAAGGAGGCGCTGGACTTCTTCGAACACGAGGCCGCGTCTGACGACCCTGGGCTGCGGAAGGACGCGATTGCCGCGCACGAGATTCTCGCGCACATGAACGACGTCGGCCTTGGCTACCTCCGCCTCGGCCAGCCCCTCACGACGCTGTCGGGTGGCGAGCGGCAGCGCCTCAAGCTCGCGACCCACATGACCGAGGAGGGCGGGATCTACGTGTTCGACGAGCTGACGACCGGCCTGCACCTGGCGGACCTGACGCAGCTGCTCTGGTTACTTGATAGGCTCGTCGATTCCGGCAAGTCGGTGATCGTGATCGAGCATCATCCGTCGGTGATGGCGCACGCCGACTGGATCATCGACCTCGGCCCGGGCGCGGGCCACGACGGCGGTCGGGTCGTGTTCGAGGGGACGCCGGCGGAGCTGGTCAGGAAGAAGTCAACGCTGACCGGGCAGCATCTCGCGGCTTTCACCTCTTCGCCAGCAGGTGCCGCTCGAACCAGCTCACGGTGAGTTCCATCGCGCGCTGCGAATGCGCGGGGCTGGTGAAGCCGTGATCGCCGCCAGGGATGGTGACGAGGTCCACGGTCACGCCGGCAGACGAGAGCGCGGCGCGCATGCGCTGGCTGTGGGCGATCGGCACGAGCTTGTCGGCGTCGCCATGTATCAGCAGCACAGGCGGGTCGTCCTTGGAGACGAAGTCAATCGGCGACACGGACGGCGCCTGGGCGTCAGGAAAATCCAGCGCCGGGAATCGCTCGCTCGGGCCGGTCCAGCCGCGTAAATCAACAGGCGGGAAATACGCCACGACCGCGGCGACGCCGCTTGGAGCTCGCAGCACCGCATCGCGTGCCTGCGCATGGCCCGCGTCGGGATCGAGCCCGAGCATCAGGGACAGGTGCCCGCCAGCGCTGCCGCCGTACGCGCCGAGCCGGGCGGGTTCCACGCCGAACCGGGCTGCGTTCAGTTTGATGAAACGGACCGCACGCTCGACGTCGGCCGACGCCTCCGGCACCTTGTAGCGGGGGCTGCTGCCGTGGCGCACGCTGAACACCGTGAAGCCCTTGGCGAGCAGCGGCTCGACGCGTCGCACGAACATCTCCGGCGCCACCCACGTCGAGACCCAGCCGCCGCTCACCATGAACAGCACGCCGGCGCCATTTGGCGTCGCGGGCGTGAAGACGTCGAAGGTCATCGCCAGGCCGTCCTTGTGCCCGTACACGACATCCGCGGTGATCTTTGGCGCCGCCGACTGCGTCCGCAGTGGGGGTGCAGAGAGCAATACCAGGCCAGCGGTCATCAGGGAAGAAAGCAGTCTCATGCTCATGGCGCTGCGTTCACTATAACTCCGCGACTCGGAGCGTCCCTGTTTCGGCGCACCTGGTCTGCGCCGAGGTCTCCTACAATTGCGACGTGTCCCGCAAGGAAAGGCAGAGGTCTCGCGTGATGCGGCCGGCCGCCCGCGCTTTTTCGGGCCGATGACGCACGGCGCGAAGCCCCCGGCGAAGTGGACGCTAATCCGTCCGTAGCGCAATCACGGGATCGATCCTCGTCGCCCGTCGCGCCGGGAACCACGAGGCGGCGGCCGCGACGAGAAGCAGCGCGCTCGCGACCGAGACGTAGAAGATCGGATTCGCGGGATCGACCTCGAACAGCACCTGCCGCATCAGTTGCGATGCCGCGTAGGCGCCGGCCACGCCGAGCACGATGCCGACGAGCGTGAGGCGCGAGCTGTGGCCGAGGACCATCCGCATCACGGAGCCGGGCGTGGCGCCGAGCGCCATGCGGATGCCGATCTCGCTCGTGCGGAACGCGACCAGGTGCGCCATCACGCTGTAGACGCCGAGGCTGGCCAGGAGAAGGGCCAGGCCCGCGAATGATCCCAGCAGCACGAGCGCAAGCCGTCTGTCCGCAACCGTGGCGGCGATCTGCGTCGTCAGCATCTGCGCCTGAAGCAGCGGCAGATCGGGGTCCACGGACCGAAGCGCCGCGCGGACCCGCGTTTCGATATCGGCCAGGCCGCCGCTCGCGCGCACGATCACGTTCGTAAACGTCTCGGGCCGCTGCAGCGCGGGCAGGAAGTAATCGGGCGCCGGCGGCGTGTGAAGATTCTGGGCGTGCACGTCGGCCACGACGCCCACGACTTCCGACGGCAGCTGTCCCATGCCGGTGATGAGCGTGCGGCCGATGGGGTTGGCCACGCCCGGGAAGTACTGCTTCGCAAAGGCCTCGTTGATCACGACCGTATGCGGCACGGTGGAGGAGTCGCGCGTGTCGAACTCGCGGCCGGCCCGGATCCGGATGCCAAGCGTCTCGAAGTACCTGGGCGACACGAGATGGCGGTTGGCGAGCGGCCGTTCGGAGAGCGGCGGAATGGATGTGCCCTGCACGGCCACGGGCGCCGGCGTCGTTCCGCCGGTGAGCGGCACGCGATCCGAGAGCGCCACGGACGTGATGCCGGGCATCGCGCTCAGACGCTCGTAGAACTGCTCGAAGAATGCGACGAGGCGCGGACGAGGGTAGCGTTGCGCCGGCAGGACGACCTGGGCGGTGAACAGTCCGTCGGGAGTGAACCCCGGTTCAACGCGCTGGAGGCGGGCGAAGCTCGTGAGGAGCAGTCCCGCGCCGACGAGCAGCACGACCGAGAGCGACACTTCGGCGATGAGCAGCCCGGCCCGGAGCCGCTGGCCCGTAGCGGTCGATCCGCGGCCCGCCTGTTTCAGGGTTTCCTGCACGTTCACCGCAGACGCCTGCAACGCGGGCAGCAGGCCGATGGCGAGCCCCGTCATGAGCGTCACCAGCAGCGTAAAGGCGAGCGCCACCGGATCGAGCTGGATGTCGATGGCGCGCGGAATCACGTCTTCTCCGGTCGCGACGATGACTTTCAATGCGAGTGATGCGAGGAGCAGCCCAAGTGCGCCGCCGGCAACCGCCACCATCATGCTTTCGGTGACGAGTTGTGAGACTACGTCGCCGCGCGCGGCGCCAAGGGCGAACCGGGCGGCGATTTCCTTCCGGCGC
>CAZJTG010000023.1:8950-11212 GCA_964548865.1 uncultured Solibacteraceae bacterium | reverse complement strand
AATCGCGCGAGCAGCAGGTTGGCGATGTTCGCGCATGCGATGAGCAGCACGCATCCCACCGCGCCAAACAGCATCAGGTAGCTCTGCCGATCTCCGCCGACCGCGTCGTCCAGGAGCGACACGAGTTCGATGCGGGAAGGTGCATCGACGTTCTTCGGATTCCCGGTGCGATACCCACCCTCGATGACGTTCATCGCTTCCTGCGCGCGTTCGAACGGGACGCCGGGTTTCAGTCTCGCGATCACCTGGAAGAAGAATCCGCCGCCGTTGAGTTGCGCCGGGACGAGGAACGGGACTTCTGCCGGTCGAGGCACCCAGATCTGCAGCTGGTTCAGCGGGAATGCGCCGGCCTCTTCGGGCAGCACGCCGATGATCGTGTGCGGCCGTCCATCGAGCGTGATGGCCTGGCCGACAGCCGAGTCCTGACTGTTGAAGTGGCGTTGCCAGAAGCGCCGGCTGATGAGCGCCACCAGCTCGCCACCGGGACGATCTTCATCGGCGGAAAAGTTGCGGCCGGGTTGTGGCGCGAGCCCCAGCGCCGGCAGCATCTCGGCCGACGCATAGAGCGCGCCCACCTGCTCGGGATCTCCCTTTCCGGTCAGCGTGAATGCAGCGAAGGTCGCGAACGCCATGTGGCTGAACACGTCCTGCCGTTCCCGAACCTCGAGGAGGCGCGGATAGGAAAAGCCGACCCGCGTGAGGTTCTGCGGCGTGTGCGTGGAACTCAGGCGCACCAGCCGATCCGGCTCGTGATAGGGCAGCGGCCGCAGGAACACCGAGTTGACGACGCTGAACAGCGCCACATTGGCGCCGATTCCGAGCGCGAGCCCCAGCACGGCCGTCGCCGTGAACCCGGGCGATTTCAGGAGCTGCCGGAGGGCGTAGCGGATGCGGAAGGGCATGGGGGGATTGTCGCAGATGGGGCGCGCGACGCCGCGGCGTCCCGAGCGCCCCTCACTTCCAACGAACCGAGAGGGCGATGCCTGCTTGCCGTCTTCCGAGGATAGGGGCTATCCGGGCAACTGGCTCCGTGCGGTCCTCGAACAGCACATGGCGGCCAGCCGTCGCGGAATTCACGATGCCGCCGACGCCAATGCCGATGCCGGTGCCGGCACCTCCCAGGATCGACGCAAGGACCGGAAAACTGGCATCGTCGCCGCAGAAGTTGTCGTCGGCGACACAAGTGGCGAGCGCCCACCCGATCCCGCTGACAAGCCCGATGAAGGCGCCCAACCTGGCGTGATGTGAGACGGTCTCGATCCGGCGGACCTGGCGAAGCGGAATGACGTCGCGGTTGCGGCCTCGGTCCAGCACCACCAGTTCCGAGGGAGTCAGGGAAACGAAGCGCCCCAGTCGGCGCTCGCCGGTCCGCATCGTGATGCGAACCTCCTGTCCGTCTCGCGCGACGGCCTTCCGGGCGTGCTTCTGCGGCGAGACTGCGGATTGCGCCGCAGCGATTGCGGGACCGAACCCGCAGACGGCGGCGAGAACGACAGCGGGGAAGAAGCAGTGAGTCATCACCTGGTAGTGCGCAGAAGACGGCCTGCCCGGCTCAGGCGACGTGGCCGCCCTCGTCGTTTTGAGGTATGAAGAAGCCGTGATTCGGCCCAGCCCCCTCTTCATCGAAGCCGCCGTCGAGTCGATCGGCGGCGCGCTCGGTGCCGACGCCGAGGGCGTGGACCGCATCGAGCTCTGCGGTTCGCTTCACGATGGCGGAGTGACCCCGTCGGAGGGCCTCATGAGGCGCGCGCTCGCGTCCGTCTCGAAGCCCATTCACGTGTTCATCCGGCCCCGCACCGGCAACTTCGTGTACGACCGGCACGATGTCGCCGTGATGCTCGGCGATATCCAGGTCGCGAAATCTGCGGGTGCTCCGGGCGTCGTGTTTGGCGCCCTGACCCCTGAAGCTGATGGCCGGATCGACCGCGCGCTGATGTCGGAGCTGATCGCCGCCGCGCGGCCGATGACCGTGGGCTTCCATCGCGCCTTTGACCGCGTCGCCGACCAGAGCGCGGCCCTCGAGACGCTCATCGACCTCGGCGTCGCGGTGGTCCTCACGAGCGGCGGCGCGGCGCTGGCGCTGGAGGGCGCGCCGAGGTTGCGGCAACTGGTCGACCAGGCGGCCGGCCGCATCGACATCCTGGCCGGCGGCGGCATTACCCCCGCAAACGTGGTGGAACTCGTCGAACGCAGTGGTGTCGCGCAAGTACACGGCAAGGCCTTCGCCGGCCTTCGCGCCGCCGCGCAGCGACGCGTGTGAGC
>CAZJTG010000023.1:0-8850 GCA_964548865.1 uncultured Solibacteraceae bacterium | reverse complement strand
GCCATGTGGATTGCCGCGGCGACGATCGATCAGGGCGCGTGCCTGCTCACGTTCGACCGCGACTTCGACCACGTGCACGGACTTGACCGCATGATTCTGGAAGGGGTCGAACCGGGAACCGACGACTGAAGCAGACGCACCACTCTCCTATGTCTTCTGCAACTCCCGCCGTTCATTTCCTCCGTCGTCACGGCGTCGCGTTCACCGAACATCCCTATCGCTACGAAGAACGCGGCGGCACTCGAGTGTCTGCCCGCGAGCTTGGCGTGGACGAACACAGGATCGTGAAAACCCTCGTGATGCAGGACGATGCGCGGGAGCCGCTGATTGTGCTCATGCACGGCGACAGGGAAGTCTCGACAAAACAACTTGCCCGGCAGATCCGCAGCCGATCCGTGGATCCCTGCGCGCCGGCCGTGGCCGAGCGGCACACCGGCTACATGGTGGGTGGCACCTCGCCGTTCGGCACGCGGAAGCCGCTGCCCGTGTTCATCGAACGGACGATCCTCCAACTCGACCGCGTGTACGTCAACGGTGGCCGCCGCGGATTCCTGATTTCGCTCGCGCCGGCTGAGATCGTCCGCGTGCTCGGCGCCACGATGGTTGATGTTGCGATCGTGCCGTCGGGCCCGGGTTCTGACGTGGTGTCCCGCTGATGGCTTCACGCGCCACCAGCGAGGTCATCGTCGTCGGCCTTGGCGCCATGGGAAGCGCCGCCCTGTATCAACTCGCGCGCCGTGGCGTTGCCGTTACGGGAATCGACCGATTCACGTCGCCACACGATCGCGGATCGAGCCATGGCGAGAGCCGCATCACGAGGCAGGCGATCGGCGAGGGCGAAGAGTACGTGCCCTTCGCCCTCCGCTCGCACGAGATCTGGCGCGAACTCGAGGCCGATACCGGCCGGTCGCTGTTGTCGCCGATCGGCGGCCTGGTCATCGGCCGTCGGGCTGATGCCGGCATGCACGGCCACGCCGATTTCGTGGGCCGCACGATCGCCGCGGCCGGGCGATTCGGCATCGAACACGAAGTGCTGACCCCGGGCGAAGTGGCGGCACGCTTTCCGCAGTTCCGGCTTGCCGGCGATGAGACCTGTTACTACGAGCCTGGCGCGGGTTTCCTTCGGCCCGAAGCGTGTGTCGCCGCCCAACTCGATCGCGCGCGTGCGCTCGGCGCCACGGTTCGGATGGGCGAGACAGTGGCGCGCGTCACGGCCGGGGCGACCGGCGTCACGGTAGTCACGAACGCCGCCACGTACGCAGCGGCGCGCGCGATCGTGACCGCCGGCGCCTGGGTGCCGAAGCTGCTGGGTGGCGAGTACGCGAGAGTGCTTCGCGTGTATCCGCAGACGCTCTACTGGTTTGCGCCAGAACCCGGGCGCGAAGCAGCGTACGCGCCCGGGCCGTTTCCGATCTTCATATGGCGCCACGGCACCGGAGATGACGATCACTTCTACGGATTCCCGGTCGTTGGCGAGGGCGTCAAGGTGGCCACCGAACAGTTCGGCCAGACGATCGATCCGGACGCGGTCTGGCCGGAGCCGTCGGATGCTGACGCGCAACGGATGCACGCCGCGCACGTGCGCGGGCGGCTCCCTGGGGTGACTGCTCGTTCGGTGCGCGCGGTGACGTGCCTCTACACCGTGACGCCGGGGTTTGGCTTCGTCATCGATCGTCATCCCGAGTGTGAGCACGTGCTGGTGGCTTCACCCTGCTCGGGTCACGGCTTCAAGCACTCGGCCGCCGTCGGCGAAGCGCTCGCCGAGCGCGCGGCGCTGGGCCGGAGCCGGCTCGACCTCTCGCCCTTCGCGCTCGCCCGCTTCGGCGGCTGAACGAGCAGGCCTCAGCCGCGGCACGCGGACTCGACGTCCGCAATCGTTTTCGGGATCGCCGGTCCGAGCACGCGCCCGCCCGTCGCCGTCACCAGCACGTCGTCCTCGATGCGGCAGCCGCGCGCGTCGCGGAACTTCTCGATTTCCGTCCAGTTGTAGAACGCGGCATGCCGGCCCTCGGCTTTCCACTGATCGAGGAGCGCCGGAATGAAATAGAGGCCGGGTTCGACGGTGAGCACGAAGCCCGGTTCGAGCGGACGAGCGAGCCGCAGGTACCCGAGGCCGAACTGCGTGCTCCGCTCGTACCCGGGGACGTAGCCGACGAGGTCCTCGCCGAGGTTTTCCATGTCGTGCACGTCGAGGCCCATCATGTGGCCCAGGCCGTGCGGGAAGAAGAGCGCGTGCGCGCCGGCCGCCACCGCCTCGTCCGCGTCGCCCCGCATCAGACCCATGGCCGTGAGGTCCGTGACGAACGACCGCGCCGCGCCAAGATGGACATCTCGATAGGGCACGCCGGGTGTGATCGCCGCGATCGCGCCGATCTGGGCTCGAAGCACGCACTCGTAGATCGCGCGCTGCCGCGATGAGAACGTACCGTCCACGGGAATCGTGCGCGTGACGTCGCTCGCGTAGCGCGCGGGCGTCTCGGCGCCCGAGTCGAGCACGAACCAGTCACCCGCCCGCAGCTGATTCCGGTAGTGCGGGTTGTGGAGCGTCTCGCCGTGCACGGAGCAGATCGGCGGGAAGGCATACATGCAGCCGCGCGCCATCACGGCCCGCGCGATCTCGCCCACGATGTCGTGTTCCATGCGGCCGGGCGCGGCCGCGCGCATCGCGGCCAGGTACATGTCGCGCGACACATCAACGGCCATCTCGATGTCGGCCACTTCTTCCGGCGTCTTGTAGAGCCGCTGCGCGACGATCGCCTGGTGCAGAGGCGCGGAGTGCTTCTCCCTGACCGCGTGGGGCGCGATCCCCAGGAGCGCCGCGAGCGCGACCGTGTGGTCGCCGCGATACGGCGCCATGAAGTGCACGGCGCGGCCCTGCGCCACGGCCGCGCTCACGCGCTCGGCCAGCGCGGATCTGGGCGCCGTCGAGCCAATGGCCGCCTCGGCCGCGCGGCTGCCGATCGGCGGCTGAGGGCCCGACCACACGACATCCGCCATCGTCGCCTCGTCGCCAAAGAGGGTCTCCGTGCCGGCATCGACATCGATGACGGCGGCCAGCCCCGGTTCATCGACGCGCCAGAAGTACAGGAACGAGCTGTCCTGGCGGAACGGATACACGTTCGCGGCGTAGTTCATGCCCACGTCCTCGTTGCCGAGGAAGAGGATGAGTCCGGACCCCACGTCTTTGGCCAGGCGGCGACGGCGATCGCGATAGGTCTCGGGTGGGAAGAGTGGACGGCGCTCTGACATCGCCGCCGATTATCCTTCTTTGCTACCAGGGCGGCAGGGTCTTGTACAGGAACTGCTTCAGGTAGGGATCCTCCGACGCGAGCAGCGCCGCGGCCGGGCCCTCGAACAGCATCCGGCCCTCGTGAAGCACCATGAACTCCGTCCGCGTCTCCGCCGGACTGCCGGCCGGATGGATGCGGACGTGTCCGTCCTGCGCCAGGGCGGCATGCGTGGCCACGTAGAAGGCGTCGCGCATCTGGTGCGTGGCGACGATCGCGGTGACGCGCTCGAGATCCCGCAGCTTCACGATCTCGTCGTTCACCGTCGTGGCCGTGAGCGGATCGAGCCCCGTGGTCGGGTCGTCGAAGAGCAGCAGGCCGGGCTTCGTGGCCATCCCTCGCGCGAGCGCGACGCGCCGCCGCTGGCCCCCGGACAGCTCCGACGGCATGCGATCGATGTACTCCTCGAGCCCGATGAACCCGAGCACCTCGGTCACGCGCGCGCGTACCTGGTCCAGCGGCGTGTCAGACTCCTCGTACAGCCGGAAGCCCACGTTCTCGTTCACGGTGAGCGAGTCGAAGAGCGCGTTTTCCTGGAACACCATGCCGATGCCCGCGCGCAGGCGCAGGAGATCCCGCTCGGGCATGGCGTCGATCCGCTGACCGCCCACCGCAATCGTGCCTGCATCGGGAGGGAACAGGCCAAGCGTCAGCTTCAAGAGCACCGACTTGCCCGACCCGCTCGCGCCGAGCAGGAAGCGCAGGGCGCCGGCGGGCACTTCGAAACTCACGTCGCGCAGCACCTCGTGGTCGTCGAAGGCGAAGGAGACGCGATCGAAGACGACCGCGGGCGGTGCAGGTGGGGGCGGTGGCGGCACGGTGTCATCTTCTCACCGAGCGGGAAGGAGACGCCGACCGGAGCACCGGTAAGATGGTCGCGTGAGAACGAAGCGGCCGCTTCGGGAGCCCGTCCGCGAGGCCGCCGGCCCGAAGCTCAAGAACTACATCACGCCGGCGGGCCTCGAGCGCCTCAAGGCCGAGCACCGGTTCTTGATGAACCGCGAGCGGCCGGCGATGACACAGATGGTGGCCTGGGCCGCCAGCAACGGCGACCGCAGCGAGAACGCCGACTACCTCTACGGCAAGCGGCGGCTTCGCCAGATCGATTCCCGGATCCGGTTTCTGACCAGGCGCATCGACGCCGCCGAAGTCGTCGATCCCGCCGCGCCGCGGCCGGGCGCCTCCGCCACGCGCGTGTTCTTCGGGGCCACGGTCACGTACGGAGACGCGTCAGGCGCGAAACACACCGTCAGCATCGTCGGCATCGACGAAGTTGACCTGCACCGGCGTTACATCAGCTGGATGTCGCCGCTGGCGCGGGCGCTCATGAAAGCAAGCCCCGGCGATCGCGTCGTCCTGCGCGCGCCGAAGAAGACCGAGCACCTCGAGGTCATCGACGTGGAGTACGTCGCGATTCCGATGGATCCGTACCGCGAGCCGCCGGGGGCGGAGTCGTCGGCCCGCAGCTGAGCTTGCGCAGCTGCTTTCCGTGGAACACGTCCATCGGGATCCGATGCGTGTCGAACACGCGGCTGATGAGTTCGTTGAGTCGCGGATCGTAGGCGGCGAACTCCTCGGGCGTATCCACGCGGATGTTGCCGGCGAAGCACTCGCCGAAGTTCGAGAAGAACCACCATTGCACGCCCTCGGCCCAGTACTCGCCGGCGTTGGTCGTGGCGTAGTGTTTGCGCCCGTCCGGATGGATGTACTTGCCGGCGTCCATCGCCGCCTTGTAGGCCTCGCCGATCTCGGCGTGCATCTTCGGATCGACATCGCGGATGCCGCCGCCCATGATCGCGTGCGCGAATTCGTGCACGAAGATGTGCTCGCCGAAGTAGCGCGTCCCGGGATAGCCGAGCAGGTTCTCCTCGGCGCCGGTGGTCGGATTGCCGCCGAGGCCGCGCGATCGGTTCGCGTGGTAGTCGCGATCCTCCTGGGTCACCGGCTCGTCCCGCGGCGCGCCCGGCCGCTTCATCCGCGAATACTCCGGAATGTCCATCGTCATCTCGACTTCGGCGATGACCCCGGTGCGCCACTTGCGGGCGATCATCGCCGCGCGGAGGTCCGGCCGCTTCGCGAGCATGCTGTTGATGATGTCGCGCGCGACGAGCAGCGCGTCGTCCGGGACCTTGCCGGAGGAGATCACGGGAATGCCCTGGGCGTCCACGTACTTCGTGTAGAACGCGTCAACGCCGAGCGACGGAGGGACGGGCAGGATGTTCGCCTTGACGTAGTTCGAGATCAACTCGACGGGCGCGCCCGTGCGCAGGCGCTGCTGCTCGCGTTCCCGGCGATTGCGTTCGGCGGCGGCCCGCGCCTCCGCTTCCGTCCTGCGCGGCGCCGCGGTGAGCGGCGTCTGTGCCGTGGGGCTGGCCGGCTTCGCCTGCGCCTGTCCCGGCGGCGGCCCCTGGGCCGGCTGCCGCGCATCGATCGAGGAGAAACCCGCCGCCGCGATCGCTGCGACCAGCACCGTCATCACCCGCATGGAATCCCCCGTGTTGACTGAGGGGCAAATCATACCCGGGGGCGGCCGCATGGCCGGCACGCGGCTGCCGCCCGGCCGCGAACCCGGTAGACTGACCCCATGACCGACGGTCTCAAGTCCGCGTACGAACTCGCCATGGAACGCTTCAAGAAAAAGGACGCCGAGGCGGGCATCGTCCACACGCCGCTCTCGGACGCCCAGAAGGCGGCAATCGCCGAGCTCCGCAGCGTGTACCAGGCGAAGCTGGCCGAGCTCGAGATTCTGCATCACCGCAGCACGGTCGGGATGGTGGATCCGGAAGCGGGCGAGGCGGCCGCCGCCGAGTACCAGCGTGAGCGCGAGCGACTCAACGCGGACCGGGACAGGAAGATCGAGGCGGTGCGCCGCGGGGAGTGACCGGCGCGCGGCGGGCCCGAGTCGATCTATCCTCCTGTCCTCAACTGGCTCAACAAACCCGGAGACCTCACATGATTCCTCGTCGCCCCTTCATCAGTCTCGTCCTCAGCGCGTTCGTGGCCCTCGCGGTGCCGCCGGTGGGCGCCGACCAGCAGGCGGCCCCAGGCGGGCGCCCGCGGCTCATGACCGTGCGCGACGCGCAGAACATGGCCAACGTCGGGTCCCCGGCTATCTCTCCCGACGGCAAGTGGGTGCTCTACACGCGAACGATGCGGGACTGGAATGACGCCCAGCTGAGAACGCGCACGTACATCTGGCGCGTCGGCATCGACGGCACGCGCGCGCGGCAGTTGACGTTCGGCGACGCCAACGCGACCTCGCCGCAGTGGTTTCCGGATGGCTCGCGGATCGCCTTCAGCTCGTCGAGAGCCGCGGCCGCGCCCGCCGGTGGTGCCGCGCCGGCCGCCGGCGAGGGCGCCGGGAGCCAGATCCACGTCATGTACACCGACGGCGGAGAAGCCTGGCCGCTCACGAAGCACGAGGGCGGCCTCTCCAGCTTCAGCATCTCCCCGGACGGCAAGTCCGTCCTCTTTCTCGCCCAGGATCCACTGACGGCCGACGAGCGCCGGCGCCAGCGCGATCGCGACGACGCCGTCGTCGTGGACGAGTCGTTCCGGTTCACGCACCTCTGGGTCGCCGACGCCGAAACCGGGAAGGCGAAACGCGTGACCAGCGGCAAGTTCGTCGTGAGCGAGCCACAGTGGTCGCCGGACTCGAAGACGATCGCGTTCGTGTCGAGGCCGAACACCAAGGTCGACGACAGCGCGATTGCCGACGTCTGGGTGACGGACCTCGACGGCAAGGCGCGGAAATTCTTCGAGAATCCTGGTCCGGACACGAGCCCGCGCTGGTCTCCTGACGGGCGATTCCTCGCTGTCGCCTCCAAACCCCAGGCGGGCAATACGCAGTGGTACGACAAGCTCTATCTGTTTCCGGCAGCCGGCGGCGCGCCGCGCGTCCTCCTGCAGAACTTCGATCTCGACTTCAGCGCGCCCATCTGGTCGCCCGACGGCAAGCTGATCTACTGGTCCACGGGCCAGGGCACGCGCACCTCGCTCTTCGGCGTGGACATCGCCAGCGGCGAACTCTCGACCACGCGCGCGCCGATGAGCGGCGTCAGTGGCGGGTATCAGCTGTCGGCGGACGGCTCGACGTGGGTGTTCACGCGGAGCCACGGGATGGAAAGCGGGGACCTGTGGGCCGCGCGACGCGAAGGCAGCGGGTACGCGGCGCCCGTGCGCCTCACGCGCGCGAACCCGTGGATCGTCGATGAGAAGGTCCAGCTCGGAAGCGTCGAGACGATCCGCTGGACCAACTCGGACGGCGGGGCGATTGAAGGGGTTCTGACGCGCCCGGTGGGGTACACCGCCGGCACGCGCTATCCGCTCGTGGTGAATCCGCACGGCGGACCGAGCAGCGCGAACATGGAGAGTTTCAGCGCGCTGAATCAGGTGCTCGCGGCCAACGGATTCCTGGTGCTCCAGATCAACTTCCGCGGCAGCACGAACTACGGCCAGAAGCATCTGAACGCCAACCGCAACACCTGGGGCGTGACCGACTACGACGACATCATGAAGGGCGTCGACTACGTCATCGCGCAGGGCTGGGCGGATCCCAACCGGATGGTGGCGTACGGCTGGAGCTACGGCGGGTACATGACGTTCTGGATGTCCACGCAAACCGACCGCTTCAAGCTGATTTCGCCCGGTGCCGGCCTCACGAACCTGTACTCGATGTACTCGACGACCGACATCCCGGCGTACCTGGGCTGGTTCTTCGGCACGCCCTGGGAGAACGAAGCGATCTACCAGAAGCTCTCGCCGATTCGTTTCGCGAAGAACGTGAAGTCGAAGATCCTCATCATGCACGGCGCCAACGACGCGCGCGTGCCGCCGACGCAGGCCGACGAGTTCTACAAGGCTCTGAAGGATCTCGGCAAGGACGTCACCTACGTCCGCTACCCGCGGCAGGGACACGGCATCGCGGAGACGCGGCTCGCCATGGATCGGGATCGGCGCTACATCTGTGCCTTCACGCATGCAGTCGGGCTCGCATCGGCGACCGAGTCGTGCAAGGACGGCGTGCCGGCGCCCGAGCCGGCCGCGCCCGGCACCGGCAGCGGCGGCATCATCGACGTCGATCAGCCGCCGAGCGGTGGCGTGATCGACAGCGGCCTCTCGGACCGCGGCACCTTCATCGCCGGAAGGAACGGGCGCAGATGAGCGCCGTCGAGTCCGTCCAGTTCCTGGTCGCGATCCAGACGTCGATCATCGCCGTCTCGCACATCGCCCAGCCCCGGGCGTGGGTGGACTTCTTCCTCTGGCTGCGTTCCAAGGGACACGCCGGCGTGTTTGCGAACGGCTTCCTCACCCTCTGGTTCGGCTCGATCATCGTCGCGTTTCACCCGGTCTGGTCGGGTCTCGCGATCGTGGTGACGCTGCTCGGATGGGCCCAGGTCATCAAGGCGCTCGTCGCGTTTGTCGCGCCGCAAATCTCGATGTTTGGCTTCCAGCGGGTTTCGCCCGAGCGCAGCCACGAGTTCGTCATCGGCGGTGTCGTCCTGCTCGCGCTCGGCGGCGTGTGCTGGTATCTCGTGCTCGTGCCCTAGACGCGGGCTCGCGA
>CAZJTG010000022.1:0-25501 GCA_964548865.1 uncultured Solibacteraceae bacterium | reverse complement strand
TAACTTTTGAATCATCAAAACAATGATTTTGATGCTTCACACACACCGCCTCGGCCGCTCAATCTCCGGCCTCGCTCTGCTGCTCTTGCTGTCAATGCCTGGATTTGCCCTGGCGCAGACGTCGGCGACGGCAGCGCAGCCGGTCGCGGCGACCACGTCAAAGACCGGGCTCCTCTCCGGCTATATGGACTTCCACGTCAATAAGGTCGCGGGTGAAGACACCTCGATCGACTTCCACCGCTTCGTGCTGCTCTTCGCCCACAGCTTCACGCCACGAATCCGATTCGTCGGCGAGCTGGAGCTCGAGCACGCATTCGTCGAGGGGCTGGAATCGGCCGGCGAGTTGGAGCTCGAGCAGGCGTACCTCGACTTCCTGATCTCGCGCCGGTTCAACGTCCGCGCCGGGATGATGCTGATGCCGGTCGGCATCATCAACGAACGCCACGAGCCGCCCGTCTACAACGGTGTGGAACGGCCGCTGGTCGACACGGTCATCATTCCCACCACCTGGTTCGAGACGGGCGCCGGCGTCCACGGTGAGTTCGGCAGGGGCTGGCGGTACCGCGCGTTCATCACGGCGCCGCTCGATGCGCTCGAATTCTCGGCCGACGAGGGCATCCGGGACGGGCGCCAGAAGGGTTCCGCGTCCAGAGCCCCGAGCGCTTCGTTCACGGGCCGCGTCGAGTATCTCGGCGTGCCGGATCTCACGCTCGGCGCGTCATTCTGGCGTGGCCGTGGCCACGCGTTCGGCACGCCGCTCGACACGGGCGTCCGCGTGCTGGAGGCGGACGCGCGGTTCACGCGCGATCGCCTCGAGTTGCGCGGTCAGGTGGCGCACGTGCGAATCTCCGATGCCGCAGCGCTCAACGACGCGAAGCTCTCCGAATCCGGAGTGGACCCCAACATCGCGGAATCTCTGCTCGGCGTCTATGGCGAAGCCGCGTATCGCGTCTGGGCCAAAGGCTCGCCGCGCGATCTCGTGGCGTTCGCCCGCTACGAGTACGCCGACACACAACACCGGATGCCCGTCGGCTGGCTGCCGATCGAGGAGTTCAGGCGCGATTCGTGGGTGTTCGGCGTGACGTATTTCCCGGACCCGGATATCGCCGTCAAGGTTGATTACGTCTGGCTTCGCAACAAAGGCACGCTCTACAAAGGACCGTCGTCGTTCAACGTCGGCTTGGGTTGGTGGTTCTGATGACCAGGCGAATTCGCTGGGTGCTGGCGGGCGTCGCGCTGCTCTGCAGCGTGGCGTCTTCTCAGGCACCCGCACAGACCGAGCGCCGCGTCGTAAGCATCAAGGCCGAACGCTTTGCCTTCACACCCTCGGAAATCACGGTTGCGGTGGGCGAAGAAATCGAGATCCGCCTGAAGAGCGACGATACGTCTCACGGTTTCAAACTCGTGGGCGGGGACGTGGAAATGACGATCCCCAAGCGCGGTCAGGGCGAAGCGGTATTCCCGTTCAAGGGCGGCAAGGCCGGCCGGTATGAATTCGAATGCCACCATCTCTGTGGCGCGGGTCATTCGTTCATGCGCGGCGTCATCGTCGTGAAGGGACCAGGCCGGTGAGGCGCCACGTAACGGCGGCGTTGACCGCGGCGGCGTTCCTCTGGATCGGCGCGGTGGTGTTCGCGCAGCACGTCGGGTTTGCGGTGCTGCGACTGGCACCGGTGGCCGCCATCGGCGACGACGCCCGCCCCGGCGATCCATTGCCGGGACTGACACCGCGGGAGTTCAGCGAATTCCGGATCGGTCTCGACGACTTTCTCGAGGTCGAGACGGCCGCCGAAGGGCTGGGACCGGCGTTCAACGGGACCAGCTGCGCCGTCTGTCACAACGTGCCGGCGATCGGCGGAACGAGCGCGATTCTGGAGACGCGTGTCGGGACGCGCGACGCACAGGGCCGCTTCCGGACGCTCGACGCGACCGGCGAAACGCTCGTCCATCTGTTTTCGATTCCCACGCACGGCTGCCAGCCCGCCATTCCCGCGTCGGCGACGGTCATCGCCCATCGCGCGCCGATTCCGGTATTCGGCGCGGGCCTCGTCGAGCTGATTCCGGACGCGGACATCCTGGCGCTCGAAGATCCGGGTGACGCCAACGGCGACGGCGTCAGCGGGCGCGCGGCCCAACTTATCGACGGCGCCGGCGCGATTCGGATCGGCCGCTTCGGCTGGAAGGCGCAGCACTTCTCGCTGCTCACGTTCGGCGCTGACGCCTACAGGAACGAGATGGGGATCACGAACGACGTGTTTCCCGATGAGGCCGGCTTCGGCATCACCGCTGACGCGATGCGTCGCTGCGACCGCATTCCCGATCCGGAGGACGTGAGGGACCGGCGGACCGGCCGGCGGGGGATCGACAACTTTGCATCGTTCATGAGGTTGCTCGCGCCGATCGCGCGCGGGCCGATCGACAGCGAGGCCGCGGCCGGCGAGGCGATCTTCGCCGCCGTCGGTTGCGCGACGTGCCACGCGCCGCTGTTCCACACCGGCCCGAACGCCAACCCGCTCTACGATCGCAGGCCGGTGCGGGCGTTTTCAGATTTCCTGCTGCATGACGTCGGCACCGGCGACGGCATCGCGCAGGCCTCCGCGGCCGCCAACGAACTGCGGACGCCGGCCCTGTGGGGCCTCCGATCGCGGCGCCCGCTGCTGCACGATGGCCGCGCCGTCACAATCGAGGACGCGATTCTCGCCCACGGGCAGGAGGCGGCCGGCGCGCGCGCCAGATTCGTGGCGCTCACCCCCGCCGCGCGTCAATCGCTCCTCGCCTTTCTGAGATCGCTCTAGCCGAGGTTGCCCGCTTCGCCACATCAGGCTCAGAATGGCCGCACACGGCCATGGCCAGATACACGCGCGCTGAGTTCCTCTCGTTCGCGGCCCTCCTCTCCGGCGCGGTGACACTGCCGCGGGATGTCTCGGCGGTCGCATCGTCCGAACCTCCGACACACGACCCGCCGCAGACGCGGGGCCCCGGCATCGGGGCCGACCTCATTGTCGTCAACGCGAACGTGCTGACGATCGACGCGGCGCGACCGCGGGCCGAGGCCCTGGCCGTGAAGGACGACCGGTTCCTGGCGGTGGGATCGATGGCGGACATCCGCGCACTCGCGTCGCCGCGGACGCGCGTGATCGACGCCGCCCGCGCGACGGTCGTCCCCGGCTTCATCGACACGCACTGCCACCCGAGCGGCGTGAACGAACTGTTTGGCGTGGTCGTCACGAAGCACACGACAAAGGACGCACTCATCGCCGCGCTGCAGAAGAAGGCCGCCGGGACGCCCGCGGGCTTCTGGGTGGAGGGCCAGCTGTTCGACGATACGAAGCTCACCGATGCGACACCGCTGCACCGGCGCGATCTCGATCGCGTCTCCACCGAGCATCCCGTCGTCGTCAACCACCGTGGCGGCCACACGTCCTGGTACAACAGCAAGGCCTTCGAGCTTGCGGGCGTCACGCGCAGCACGCCGGATCCGCAGGACGGTCGCTTCTTTCGCGACGCCGGCGGGGAGTTGACCGGCTGGGTCGCGGAACAGGCGCGGGGCGTCATGGGACGCGCCGGCCGGCGCGAATCGTTCACGCCGGAGCAGGTGCGCGACCGCAACCGCCAGGGCATGCGGCACATCTCGGAGCAGCTCACGGCGACCGGCCTCACGTCGGTGCACGATGCCGGCGCCTCAGCCGATCGGCTGCGCGCGTACGAAGACGCGCGCGCGAACGGCGAACTCAGGCACCGGGCGTATCTGATGGTCCGCGGGCCGTTCCAGCAGCTTCGACAGGCCGGCGTGTACACGGGATTCGGCGACGAGTGGATCCGGATCGGCGGGGTGAAATACGGCGCCGACGGCTCCGCGTCGGAACGGACCATGCGCATGAGCACGCCGTACGTGGACACCACCGACTACGGCATCCTGACGATGACACAGCAGGAGATCCACGAGCGCGTCGAGGAAGCGCATCGCGCGAACTGGCAGGTCGGGGTTCACGCCAACGGCGACGTCACGATCGACATGGTGCTGAACGCGTACGAGCGCGTGCTCAAGCAGTGGCCACATCCGGATCGGCGGCACCGCATCGAGCACTGCACGCTCGTGAATCCATCGCTCATCAGCCGCATCAAGGCCACCGGCACCATCCCGACGCCCTTCTGGACCTACGTCTACTATCACGGCGAAAAATGGGGCGCATACGGGGACGACAAGATGCGCTGGATGTTCGCGCACCGGTCGTTTCTGGATGCCGGCATCGCGGTGCCGGGCGCCTCCGACTACGGTCCAGGACCGTTCGAGCCGCTGATGGCGATTCAAAGCATGGTGACGCGCCGCGACTACCGCGGCCGCGAGTGGGGGCCCAACCAGAAGGTCACGATCGACGAGGCGCTGCGCATCGGGACGATCAATGGCGCGCGCGCCTCGTACGAAGAGAACGTCAAGGGCTCAATCACGCCAGGCAAGTACGCCGACTTCGTCATGCTCGCGAAGGACCCGCACGACGTCGATCCGGCGACGATCAAGGACATCCAGGTCGTCCGGACGGTCGTGGGCGGCCGAGTCGTGCATCCGAAGACAGATGCTTGAGCACGGCGGCGCGCAAGACACGCTGGTCAGCCGCGGCGGTGGAACCGCAGGAAAGGCTACGCGATTGGGTTGGCGGTTCTGAGCGCCGCGAAATGTGAGAAATCGGAATCGGTCGTGTACAGCGTGGCCCCGTACTCGATGGTGACAGCGGCCAGGTGCGCGTCCGTGGTCAGGTTGCCGGCGGCGCCGGACTCCGCGAGCAACGCCCTGAGAATCGTCCAGTGCTCGTCGCCCGGATGAACGACGGTGGTGATGGGATGTGCGAGCCAGGTGTCGATTGTCTCGATGGCTTGGAGCGGCTTGAGGGGTTTCGGCAACACGCCAGCGCGCGTGGTCAGGCGGAGAAACCCCAGGAGCACCGGCCAGGTCACGCCCACCTGCTCGTCGCCGTTGAGGGCAGACTCCCACCAGCGCCGCGCCTGCTCGTGCTGCGGCGCATCTGCGTTGGTCGCGTACAGGAGCAGGTTGAGGTCGACGATCTTCATGATCGGTTCACCTGCCGAGCGTCAGCTTCCGCACAACCTCCTCATCATCGAGGCGCGCCGCGAGTTGAAGGGCGTTGTCCAACGACGATCCCGGCGGGAACCCCATGCAAAACGTCCGTTGCGTGAACGCCTTGCGCCTGGCCGGGGGACGCAGCCGATCGACGCCCAGCCGGAGGGCTTCGTTGACGACGACTTTCAGGGGCCGCCGGCTCCGCCGGGCCTCGCGCTTCAGCCGGTCGAGCAGGTCGTCCGCAATCGTCAGGGTTGTGCGCATGGCGGCATCATAGCATCGTGTGACGTGATGCTGAGGCATCAACGGCACGGCCTTATCGGAGACGCGACGCCTGGATTGACGCGCAACGTCTGGGGCGCCGGCGCCGGCAGCGAAGGTGGCGCTGGAGCCTGACGGGGCCGGGGCGTGTGTGCGCGGAGGTCGTCGTCGGGTCGTGACCGTCTCGATGAGCCGCGGGCGAACGGGTCCGCGCATTGCTGATGAGACTGGCTGCCGTAGTATCTTTGGAAGCTTGATGATTCGCGAATTCTGCGCCCGTGGCCTGCCGGCCTGCCTGGTTCTCACCCTCGCGGCCATCCCGGTCACCGGGTGCGGCGCGCTCAAGGGCATGGCGGTGAACTCCGTCGCCGGCATGCTGTCCGAGACGGGCACCTCGCTGACCTCGCACGACGACCCCGAGCTCATCCGGGATGCGGTGCCGTTCGCGCTCACGCTGTACGAATCGATCCTCGAATCCGCGCCGAAGCACCAGGACCTGCTCCGCGCCACTTGCAGCGCCTATACCCAGTACGCCTACGCATTCGTTCAGGCCGATGCGGACCTGCTGCCGTCGGTCGAGTACGAGCAGGTTCAGGCCAAACGCGATCGCGCGCTCAAGCTCTACCTGCGAGGCCGGGGCTACTGCCTTCGGGCGCTCGAACTCCGCAGGGCGGGCGTGACGGATGCCCTCAAGAGAGGTGCCGGGCCCGCGCTCGGCTGGGCCAGGACCAAAGACGTTCCGCTGCTCTACTGGACCGCCGCCTCGTGGGGCTCGGCGATTTCTCTGGGTCTCGACCGGCCCGAGCTCTTCGCCGACTCCGGCGCCGTCAAGGCCATCGTCCAGCGCGCGCTCGCGCTCGATGAGGACTACGAGCGCGGCGCGCTCCACGCCGTCATGATTTCCCTCGAAGCGGTGCCGGAGGCCATGGGCGGCTCGAAGGACCGCGCGCGGAAGCATTTCGATCGCGCCGTCGAGCTCTCGGGCGGCCAGGATCCCGGGCCGTACGTCACCTTCGCCGCGTCCGTTTCCGTGGAAACGAAGAACAAGGCCGAGTTCATCAAGCTGCTCGAGACCGCAATCGCCATCGATCCGGAGAAGTTGCCCGCGATGCGCCTGCCGACGATGATCGCGCAGACCCGGGCGAAGCACCTGTTGTCGCGAGTCGACGAGCTGTTCATCGACTCACCATTGCTCAGATGGAGTCACTGATGTCCCGCGTGCGTCTCGCCTTCGTTACCCTCCTTGTCGCGACCGCGACGCTCGCGGCCCAGTCCAAGGTCAACATTCAGCTGGCGTCGATCGCGCCGGACGGGTCGGTGTGGGATCGCAATATCAAGGTGATGGCGGCCGACTGGTTCAAAGTGTCGGGCCAGACAGTGCGTCTCGAAGTGCAGGGCGGCGGCAAGCGTGGCGCCGACACGAAGGTCGTGGCGGCGATGCAGCGGCTTGGCACGCCGCAGGCGGCGGCCTTGAGCGTGCTCGGCCTTGCCGAGATCGATCCGGCGTTCAACGTGTTCTCGATGCCGTTCTTCTTCGCGTCGTTCGACGAGCTCTACGCGGTGATGGACAGGATGACGCCCGCGATGGTCGAGCGGCTCGACAAGAAGGGTTTCGTATTCCTCGCCTGGGGCCACGGCGGCTGGGCGCAACTCTTCAGCACGAAGCCCGTGCGGACGATCGCCGAACTGAAGGGCCTGAAATTGTTCACATCGGCGGGTGACGAACAGATGGAACGGCTGTACCGCGCCAACGGCTTCAATCCGATTCCCCTGGACATGAACGACATGATGGTGAGTCTCAGCAGCGGCATGATCGAGGGCATGCCGTCGCCTGCCACCGCGGCGCTCGCGTTTCAGTGGTTCACGCAGACGAAGTACATGCTCGACATCGGCGTCGCGCCAATCCCGGGGGCGATCGTGGTCACGAAGAAGGCGTGGGGCACTGTTCCGGCGGATGTGCAACCGAAGCTGCTGGCGTCCGCGAAAGTCCTGGAGACGCGGCTCAAGACGGAGATCCCGGCCAGCGAGAAGAAGTCGATCGACGAGATGAAGGCACGCGGGCTGACCGTGACGCCCGGAACCGGCCCGGAATGGCGATCGCTCGGCGAGAGATTCTCGGAAGGCATGCTCTCAAGCGGCATGGTGCCGCGCGACGTGTATGACGCGGCCGTGCGCGAGCGCGCGGCGTTCCGCCAGAAGAAGTAGCCGTGATCGCGCGCGCGCGACCGTTCTTCACCCAGCTCGAGAACAGCATCGCCGGCGTCGCACTCCTGGTGATGGTGCTGCTGCCCATCGCCGCGATGGTGATGCGCCCGTACGGGGGCATCACCGGCGCGATTTCCCTCGTCCAGATCCTCACGCTCTGGGTGGGCTTCCTGGGCGCGGCCATCGCCGCGCGTGACGGCAAGCTGCTCGCGCTGGCGTCGGGCACGTTCATGCCCGAGGGCCGGGTGAAGGCCACGGCCGACCTGCTCGCCGCGATCGCGACGGCCGCGGTCGGCGGGCTCCTCACGTGGGGCGCCGTCGAGCTGGTCACGGGCAGCATCGAACTCGGCGGCGACGCGGCGATGGGCATCCCGGAATGGACGGCGCAGCTCGCGCTGCCGATCTCGATGGCGCTCGTCACGCTGCGCATCATCTGGCGCTCGAACACGCACTTCATCGGCCGGATCGCGGCCGCGACGGGCCTGCTGGCGGCGTGGTACGTGTGGCGCACTCCGGAAGTCCTGGCCGGGCAGTCGGCGACACCGTGGCTGATCGGTCTCGCCGTCGCCGCGCTGCTCGGCGCCCCCATCTTCGTCCTGCTTGGGGGCGCCGCGGTAGTGCTCTGGCTCACCGACAGCATTCCGCCGCTCGCGGTCATGCTCGAGACGTACAACCTCGGCGTGTCCGCGACGCTCCCGGCCATTCCGCTGTTCACGCTGGCCGGCTTCCTGCTCGCCGAAGGACGATCCTCAGAACGCCTGCTCCGCGTGTTCCGCGCGTGGTTCGGCTGGATTCCCGGCGGCACCGCGGTGGTCTGCGCCTTCCTCTGCTCGTTCTTCACGGTGTTTACCGGCGGATCGGGCGTCACGATCCTCGCGCTCGGCGGCCTGCTCTACCCGGCCCTGATCAAGGAAGGCTACCGCGAGCGCTTCTCGCTCGGCATGCTCACGGCGTCGGGCTCGCTTGGCCTGCTCCTGCCGCCGGCCCTGCCGTTGATCGTCTACGGCGTCGTGGCCGAGCAGCCGATCGAGAACATGTTCATCGGCGGCATCCTGCCGGGCATCCTGCTGACGACGATGCTCGCGCTCTGGGGCATCCGCGAGGGGTACGTCTCGGGCTCACGTCGCACGACGTTCACGCTCGGCGAAGGCCTCGCGTCGGCGTGGGAGGCCAAGTGGGAGCTCTCCATGCCTGTTGTCGTGCTGGTCTCGATCTTCAGCGGCCTGGCGACGACGATCGAGTCGGCGGCGATTACGGCCTTCTATGCGTTCGTCGTGCAGACGATGATCCATCGCGACGTGAAGTTCGGGCTGCCACTGCTGAAGGTTCTCACGGAGTGCATCACCATCGTCGGCGGCGTCATGATCATTCTCGGTGTGGCCGTCGGGCTCACGAGCTACATGATTGCGACATCGGTGCCCGATCAGCTGATCGAGCTCATGAAGCAGTACGTCAGCTCGAAGATCGTCTTCCTGCTGCTGCTCAACCTGTTCCTGCTCGTCGTCGGCTGTCTGATCGACATCTTCTCGGCCACGATCGTGGTCGTGCCGCTCATCGTGCCGCTGGGCGTGGCGTTCGGCGTCGATCCCGTGCATCTCGGGATCATCTTCATCGCCAACCTCGAGTTGGGCTATCTCACGCCTCCGGTGGGACTGAACCTGTTCCTGTCGTCTTACCGATTCAAGAAACCGGTGCTCGAGGTCGCGCGCGCGTCGCTGCCGATGCTCGCCATCATGGGGATCGGCGTCGTCGTCATTACGTACGTTCCCTGGCTCTCGACGGCGCTCGTCTCGTGGCTCGGTAAGTAGCCGAACGGATCAGGGCGGCCCCACCGAGGTCGTCAGCGCTTTGCCCGTCGGCGGCCCGGGGCGCGCCGGGGGCGTCCTGCGACGGCAATCGAATCGCCTGCCCACTTCACGAGCAGGCGACCGTCCTCCAGCACGTCCGGGGGCACCTGGTAGTACCCCATCATCGGCCTGGCGCCCGGTATCGGAGCGAACGGCGGCATCCCCTTGTCGCGATATCGCTTCGCGAGAGTCTCATCGACCTTGAAGAACAACGTGTCGTTGTCGATGACGGCGAAGAACATCCCGTCGCTGTACATGCCGATCCCGCCGAACATGCGCTTCGTCACGAGACGGCGCACGCCATCGAGCTGTTCGAGGACAAACGCGAGGTACGAGTCAGAGACGGCCATAAGGCAACTCACCGAAGAAACGGGCGTTAACATTTGACCATGCCTCGAGACAGCGTCAAACGCTACACGCTGAACGGCGTGACTGTGATCTGGAAGCCCGCGCTCTGCCAGCACACGGGCATCTGCGCGCGCGGGCTGCCGCTCGTGTTCGACCCCCGCCGGCGTCCCTGGATCCAGCTCGAGCACACGGATGCCGACACGGTAACGGCGCAGGTCGAGCGTTGCCCCTCCGGCGCCCTGACCTGGATACGCGCCGAATCTGACGAGAAGTAGGCCATTCGCCGGCCTACAATTGGCGCCAACGATGTTCAGGCGGATGCTGGCTGCGCTCGGGTCGGCGACGGCAATCGTCCAGGCCGTGACCCTGCTTGGGTCCTCGCCGCAGCGTCCGGTACCTGGCGCCACCACGGACCTCTGGCGCCAGGTCGAGATCATCAGGACCGCGCATGGGGTGCCGCACATCCGCGCGGAGAACATGCGCGCGGCGGGATACGCGCTCGGCTGGCTGCAGGCGGAGGACTACGGCCCTCGCACAGCCACGCGGTTGCTTGCGACCCGCGGCCAGCAGTCGCGCACGGCCGGCCGTGCGTCGCTCGAGGCGGACTTCGACGAGCTGCGGTCGCGCGCGCGCGCGATCGACACGTTCCACCTGCTCGATCAGGAGACCCGCGACATGTACGACGGCTTCGCCGCCGGCATCAACCGGTACGTCGAGCTCCATCGCGCCGAGTACCCGGACGGCTTCCCCACCGACTTCAACGGCTACGACGTCGCGTCGGTGCACATCGGGGACGGTCCGCCGGCCGCGCGCATTCGACGATTCCTGGCTGCGATCAAGAGCGGGGTGGCCTCCGGCCCTTCCTCCGATTCCTCCGAAGAAGATCCGCTCGCCAGCGAAGATGGCTCCAATGCCTGGGCGCTCGCGCCGAGCCGGACGACGTCCGGCCGGGCGATCCTGCTGCGCAACCCGCACCTCGTGTGGTCGTCCGGATACTACGAAGCGCACATGACCGTGAAGGGCGTCATGGATTTCTACGGCGACTTCCGGATCGGCGGCCCGCTCGGCGTCATCGGCGGCTTCAACACGTACCTCGGCTGGGCGACGACGAACAGCAACACCGACGATCGCACGGAGATCTACGCCGTCGCCCTCGATCCGGCGCGTGCCGATCACTACCTGCTCGATGGCGCGTCGCTGCCGCTCACGAAGAACACCGTCAGCGTGCAGTTCAGGGACGGCGACCGTACGTCCCAGGAAACACGTGACTTCTGGTCGATGCCGCTCGGGCCCGTGATTCATCGCACGGCCGATACGGTCTTCATCGCGCGCACCGCCGGCGCCAACGAGTACCGGTCCGGCGAGCAGTTCCTGCGCCTGATGCGAGCGACGTCTCTCGCCGAGTTCAAGGAGGCGATGAAGATGCGCGCGCTGGTATCGCAGAACTACACGTACGCGGACCGCGCCGGCAACATCTATCACCTCTGGAACGGCTCGATGCCGCTGCTGCCGCACGCGCAGGGTGGCGACGCCGCCACGCCGATCGCGCGCACGGGCGACGCGTGGACGCGGCTGATTCCATTCGACGACCTGCCGCAGTGGCTCAACCCGCGCGGCGGGTATCTCCACAACGAGAACGACTCGCCGCATTTCTCGAACACCCGCGGCCGCGTCAATCTCGTGAACAAGTACCCGAACATCGAGCCGCCCTCGTTCGATCTGCGCAGCCAACATGGCGCGCTGCTCATCGGCGGTACTGAGAAGTTCAGTCTCGAGGACGTGGTGCGGCTGAAGCACAGCTACCGGATGCTGCTCGCCGACCGCGTGAAGGCGGACCTCATCGCGGCCGTCCGCGCGACGAAGCCCACCGGAGACGTCGCCGCCGCGCTCGCGCTGCTTCAGCGGTGGAACAACACCGTGGCGCCCGACACCAGGGGCTCGACAATCTTTGAAGCGTGGTTCGGCCGCTACGCGCAGGGCCGGAAGGACCCGGAACTGTTCGCGCAGCCCTGGACGGCGACGGTGCCCACGAAGACACCGCGGGGTCTCTCCGATCCAGCACGCGCGGTTCAGGCGTTCGTGTGGGCCGTCGAAGACACGAAGACGCGGTACGGCCGCGTCGACGTGACGTGGGGTGACGTCCACCGGATCCGTCGCGGCGGCGTGGACGAACCCATTGGCGGTTGCACCGGTCGGCTCGGGTGCTTCCGCGTCATCGGCTACGCTCGCGATCCGAAGGACGGAAAGCTCGTTGCCAACACGGGCGACGGCTGGGTGCTGGCGGTCGAATTCGGGTCTGTCGCGCCGCGTGCGTATTCGGTGCTCGCATACGGCCAGAGCCCGCGGCCGGAATCACCCTGGCACGCCGACCAGGCCGCGATGTTCGCCCGCGGCCGGATGAAGAAGGTCGCGTTCACGGCGAAGGACGTGGACGCCCAGGCGATCACGAGATATCGGCCGGGACAGCGGTAGCTGACGGTTGTCCTTGTCACACGGAGCACACCAGACACGGAGCGCATCCGTCTATGTCCGTGTCACAAGGACTCGCCCCGCACGCCAGACGGCGGGCGACGCGCAGAACGTCAGGAACGGCCACAACAGCGCGCCCAGACTTCGCGACCAGCGGACGCGCATTTCACCTTCGGCAACCTCGTCAGCAAAGTCCGGCTCGATGTGGATGACCCGCGCCCACGGCGCGGATTGCAGCCCATAAGCCCACGCCAGAAGCATTCCGGTATCCGAAGGATCGTCGAACCCGAGGCGCGCGCGCAGATAGACGCTCCGCGGCCGGGTGAGGCGAACCAGGTCCGCCGCTAGCCGAACAAGGCGCCGCATGAAGCCGGGCGATGTCATCGCGGCTTTAAGGGTCGACCATCCGATCGACGCCTGCCGGGTACCGGTCCTCGGGCGTGTCTTCGACGGCTGGCGATCGGTTGAGCGGCCCGACAGGGGCAATCCGAGCCAGCTCAGCGTCGCCTTCACCCGCACCGCGGGTTCGTCAGCATCCTTCGCTGCCGACAGCTCAAGATCGAACGGCGTCGCGAGCACCATCGCCAGGAGGATGGCGACGAGTCCCGCGACGCCGGCTAGCACCATCCACACGGCTTACGCCGGTGTCTGGGTCTTCGTCTTCTGCGCCGCCTCCACCGCCCGGACGACGGCATCCCCCATCTTCTCGACGATGGACGCGGACGCTCGCACGGGCTCGACGCGGACCTTACCGTCCTTGTCCACCACAACCAGCGCAATGGGACGGATACCCGCGCCGCCTCCGGCGCCCGATCCCGAACCCTTCGCTCCGGCGGTCTTGGCGTCCTCACCAATTCCGCCACCGCCGCCGAAGCCGAACCCGACGGCCACGAGCGGCACGATCGTGTTGTCGCCAATCTTGATGGGCTCACCGACGACGGTCTTCGTTGTGAGCAGCCGTTCGATCTCATCGAGTGCAGTTTTCAGCAGGTTGTCGGGCTGTTCCATGACGTACTCCCGCGGCGCAACATCCCGCCGCTCCAGGCGGGTGATACGCAAATGCCAGTCCA
Source organism: uncultured Solibacteraceae bacterium (assembly GCA_964548865.1). Lineage (GTDB taxonomy): Bacteria > Acidobacteriota > Vicinamibacteria > Vicinamibacterales > SCN-69-37 > DASUGC01. Next base: position 12,224 of record CAZJTG010000022.1, on the reverse strand, counting down.
GCCAGCCCGATCGTCGCCTACGGCTGCGCCGTCCGGGCCGGCGTCCGGACACGCGCCGGCTGCCGAGAATCCCCGCAGCCGCTGGGAAATCGTCACTCAATCGTCGGACCCCGCACCTCCGTGTCTTCTGAACTCCCTGTGACAAGGACAGGCGCCTGCGCGTGGCGTTCGGCGCATAATGTGCGCGCCGGGGACTTTTCACATGCGCGCCAGACTCACCGTGGTTCTCTGTCTGCTCGGTGCCGTACTCGGCACCCCGCACGCCGCACCCGGCACCCCGGCCTGGGCTCCCGTCGCCCGGGCAGGGCGCGCCGGACAGGCGGCCGCCCCGACGCTCGACACGGTCATCAACGCCCTCAGCTTCAGGAACGTCGGGCCATTCCGGACCGCGGCCTGGGTCACCGAGGTCGCGGTGCCCGAGACGCCGGCGCGCGATCACCTGTACACGATGTACGCGGCGACCCGGAGCGGCGGCCTCTGGAAGACGACGAATGCCGGCACGACATGGACCGCCGTCTCAGACAGCGTGGGCGCCGCCGCCGTGGGCGCCGTGGCCATCGCGCCCTCCAACTCCAGCATCGTGTGGATGGGCACCGGCGCGAATGACATCGCCCGCTCCTCGTACTCGGGCAAGGGCGTCTTCAAATCCACCGACGCCGGCGCGACCTGGCAGTTCATGGGACTCCCCGACTCCCATCACATCGCGCGCATCGTGATTCATCCGAAGAACCCGGACGTCGTCTACATCGCGGTGATCGGCCACCTCTTCTCGAGGAACGACGAGCGCGGTGTGTTCCGAACGATGGACGGCGGCAAGACATGGAAGAAGGTGCTCTACATCAACGACGGCGTCGGCGCGATCGATCTCGTCATCAATCGCAAGACGCCGACAACGGTCTACGCCGCGATGTACGACAAGGACCGGCGCCCCTGGCAGATCATCGAGAGCGGTCCGGAGAGCGGCATCTACAGGACGGAGGACGGCGGCGAGAAGTGGGGGCGGCTCGGGGGCGGTCTGCCGACCGGACAGATCGGCCGTATCGGTCTGGACATTTATCAGCGGAATCCGTTGATTCTGTACGCGCTGCTCGAGAATCAGAATCCCGCCTCCGCTCCTGGCGGAGCGGCGGGCGGGCAAGCCCGTGGCGGCGGCGCCGTCGAGCAGGCCAATCCCACCAGTCCCCTCGCGCGCGGCATCATCGGCAACGAGCTGTATCGAACGGACGACGGCGGAAAGACGTGGCGACGGGTCTCCGACGTGAACGTCGCCGGCGGCAAGGCGCCCTACTCCTTCAATCAGATCAGGATCAATCCCTTCAACGACCGGATGGTCGTGGCGACCTCCGACCGGATGTACGTGACGCGTGACGCCGGCAAGTCGTGGGATTCCAACTTCTTCAGCGGCGTGTTCGGCGACTTCCGATCGATCTGGTGGGACTCCGAGGACGAGCAACGCCTCATTCTCGGCAGCGACGGCGGCGTCAACGTGTCGGTGGACGGCGGTCGCACGGGCGATTACTTCCCGAACATGGGCATCGGCGAGGCCTACACGGTCGGCGTGGACATGGACGACCCGTACAACATTTACGGGGGCTTCCAGGATCACGACTCGTGGAAGGGCCCGAGCAACAGCCCGACGGGGCGCATCACGCTCGAGCACTGGGTCACCGTCGGCCCGGGCGACGGGATGTACAACGTCGTCGATCCCACCGACAGCCGCTGGGTCTACAACACGCGCGAGCTCAATCAGATGGGGCGGATGGACACGCGTACCGGCGTGCGCACGAACATCGCGCCGTCACGGCCGGCTGGCCAGCCCCGGCTTCGGTACAACTGGATCGCGCCGATCGCGATGTCGCCGCACAATCCGCAGATCCTCTACGCCGGCGCGCAGGTACTCTTCCGCTCGCTCAACCGCGGCGATACGTGGGAGGAAATCAGTCCCGATCTCACGACCAACGACCCGGCGAAGATCGGCCTCAACGTGCCGTACTGCACGATCACATCGATCTCGGAGTCGCCGCTCCGCGCCGGGACGATCTGGGTCGGCACGGACGACGGCAAGGTGCATCTCTCGCGGAACCACGGCGGCGCGTGGGCGGACCTGACGCCCGCGCTCACGGCCGCCGGCGCAAATCCCGAGCGGTGGGTCAGCCGCGTGTTCGCGTCACCGCACGATCCCGCCACCGCGTTCGTATCCAAGAACGGGTTCAGGAACGACGATGTCTCGCCGTACCTGTACCGCACGGCCGATTACGGAAGGACCTGGACGGCGATCGCCGGCGACCTGCCGCGCGCGCCCATCAACGTCGTCGTGCAGGATCGGAAGAATCGCGATTTGCTTGTCATCGGCAATGACATCGGCGTCTTCGTGTCCGTGAACGGCGGCACGCGGTGGTCGCAGCTCAAGGCCAACCTGCCGACGGTCGCGGTGCACGACCTGACGATTCACCCGCGCGAGAACGACCTGGTGCTGGGCACCTACGGGCGAGCGTTGTGGACGGGTGACATCACGCCGCTGCAGGAGTTGACGCCGGCCGTCCTCGACAGGCCGGCGCATCTGTTCGACATCGAGCCGCGCGCGCGGTACGGCTTCGGCACGCAGGGCATGAACTACCACCTGTTCGGCGACAAGTTCCTGCAAGTGCCAAACGAGCCGGAGGCGCTCGTGATCAACTACTACCTCAGGGCCGATTCGACCGAACCGGCGCGCATTCGGCTCGCAGATTCCTCCGGACGCCTGCTTCGGGAGATGCAGGGACAGGCGCGAGCAGGCCTCAACCGCGCGCTCGTGAACCTCGCAGGCAGCGGAGGCGGCCGCGCTGGAGGTGCTGGCGCTGGAGCGCGCGGTCAGGGCGCCGGCGCGACTGCGTCAGGGCCGCTCGCGGTCGGCGAATACACCGTGACCGTCGAAGTCGCGGGCCAGACCCTGACCAGGCCGGCCCGCGTTCGGGAGCGGATGAGATAACGTGTCGGACGTTCCTCCGTACCGCGGTGAGCTCGTCATTCCGGCGCCAACGCATGCCGGCGGCGTCGTGGTGCGTCGCGATGGCGCCGAGTTGCGCTTTCTGCTGGTGACCGCGCGGCGCCAGCCCGGACTCTGGGTCTTCCCGAAGGGCCACATCGAGCCCGGCGAGACCCCGGAGCAGGCGGCCGCCCGCGAAGTGCTCGAAGAGGCCGGCGTCGAGGCGACCGTCGTCGGTCCCGTCGGCGCGACGGAGTTCCGCAGCGCGCGCGGTTCGGTCCGCGCGCAGTTCTATTTGATGGAGTTCGTTTCCGAGGGGCCGCCCGCGCCAGGAGAAGACCGGCGTCGTGTCTGGCTCACCGCCGATGAGGCACGGCGGTCGTTGATTTATGAGGACTCGCGTTTATTGATCACGCGCGCCGCCGGTTCGCGCTAGTATTCGCGCCGAACGGACGCCGGGTCTTCGGATCCGGCGAAGAGGGAGCCACATGAGCAGCCGATTCGCACTTGCCGCCGTCGTCGTCGCCGCTTCTTCGATCGCCCCAATCGCCTGCGGAGGTTCGGCGCCGGACCAAACGCCTCCGCCGGCGGCGACCGCAACGCCGCCGCCTGCCGATGCCGCCGCGCAGGGCATGCAGCAGGCCGCGCAGGCGCTCCAGCAGATGGGCCAACAGACGGCCACCGCCGTCGATTTTGAGAAGCTCATCGCGCTCCTGCCGGACGTCAGCGGCTGGACGCGCAGCACGCCCAAGGGCGAACAGGTCAGCATGGGCGTGTCGATGTCGAACGCCAAGGCGGAGTATCAGAAGGGCGACGCGTCGATCGACCTCACCATCACGGACTCGTCGTTCAACCAGTTGGTGCTCTCGCCGCTCACGATGTTCCTGGCGGCGGGATACTCGGAGCGCAACAGCGAGGGGTACCGCCGCTCGGCCGCGATGGGCGGCAATCCCGGCTTCGAGGAGTGGCAGAACGAGTCGAAGACCGCCAAAGTCACCGTGGTCGTGAGCAACCGCTTCATCGTGGCCGCGGAGGGTCGTGGCGTGGACAACGTCGATCCAGTGAAAGCGCTCGTGCAGGCCGTGAATCTAGGCACGCTGGCGGCGCTCAAGTAGCGAATGGCGCCGCCTCCCGACGGTGAGGACACCCGTCTCGACTCGTGGAAAGCGATTGCGGAGTATCTGCAGCGCGATCTCGCGACCGTCAGGCGCTGGGAAAAGGCCGGGCTGCCCGTCCATCGGGTTCCGGGAGTCGGGAGAAGATCCGTCTTCGCGTACCGGGGCGAGATCGATACGTGGCTCGCGAGCAGCAGGCTTCAGGCTGCGGAAGGGCCGGAGGCGCCGACGGTGCTGGAAATCCCGCTGGCCCCTCAGGCGCCGCCCGTGCCGCGCAGCCGGCGGTGGCGGCAGTGGAGTGCGGCTGCGGTCGTTGTGGCGGGCACGTCTGTCGGCGCGTGGTTCTGGTCAGGATCGCGTGTCTCCGGCAGCGACTTTCGCGTCAAGGTCACCGAACAGGGCGTGCGCGCCGCCGATGCCGCCGGCCGCGAAGTCTGGCGGCACGCGTTCCCCGCGGCGCAGAAGTCGGTGCCGATTCGCGAAGATGCGTCGGTGCTGGCCGGACACCATCCCGCGGTGTACGCCGCCACGATGCACGCGATGGATCTGCAGGGCGACGTGGGTCACAGCGGCCAGTTGCTCGAATTCAGCCTGCGCGGCCAGCTCACCCGCACGTTCTCATTCCTCGATGAACTGCGCGTCGGCGGCAAACCGTTCGGCCCACCGTGGGCGATGACGGACTACGCCATCGACGATCGCGACGGGCGCAGGCGGATCGCGCTTGCGGCGCACCACTACATCTGGAGCCCGAGCGTCGTGACCATCCTCGACGACGCCTGGCAGCGAATCGCAACGTTCGAACACGACGGGTGGATCGAGAGCGTCAACTGGGTCGGCCCTGACCGCCTGCTCGTCGGCAGATTCTCGCAGGCCGAGAACGCCGGCGTCGTGGCGTTGCTCGACGTCACGAAGCCCCGGATGCCGCCGATCCGCATGGTCGCCATGCCGCGCACCGAAGTGAACATCGCCGGAGCGGCGCCTTTCAATCGCGCCGTCGTCCAGCTCCTGCCCGATCGCGTGCTCGCGCGCACCACGGAAGTGCCCGCGACCGCCTTCGCCACCGAAGCGCTCTACGAACTGGACCTGACACTCAGCGTCCGCCGGGTGTCCTTCAGCAGTCGGTACTGGGAAACGCACCGCGCGCTCGAACGCGAACGGAAGATCGATCACGCGCAGGAGCAGTGCCCTGACGTGGACGGTCCGAGGCAGGTTCGGGTCTGGACGGCCGCGTCCGGCTGGACGACGGAGACCATACGCAAGTAGCGTTCAGCCCAGCCTGAATCCCTGCCCCAACGGATCATCGTCGCTGACGATGAACGTGTGCTCGCCGGTGATCCAGGCGCTGCCGGTGAGTTCCGGCACGATGGCCGGAATGTCGCCGACGGCCGTGCGCGCGATCACCTTCGCGCTGAAGATCGTGCCGATGATGCTCTCGTGCACGAACGGCTCTCCGTCCTGCACGATTCCCATCGCATCCAGGACCGCAAGTACCGCGCAGGTCCCGGTGCCGCAAGGCGAGCGATCGACCTCGCCCTCAGCGAAGATCGTCACATTGCGGAGATGCGCACCGGCGGTCGACGCGGGACCGGTGAAGATCGTGCCGTAGATTCCCCGAAGTCCGGACTCGGCAGGATGTACCACCGTGAGCTCGGAGTCGGCCGCGCGCGTGATCTCCATGCCGACGCGCCGAAGGTCGCTGAGGCGCTCGGAAAGAATCGGCACGCCAGCGGCTTCGGCATCGACGATGGCGTAGAACGCGCCACCGAAAGCGACGTCCACCGGCACCGTGCGGGCGCCGAGCTTCACGGGAACGCGTGACGCGAGGACGAACGAGGGAACGTTGACGAAAGACACGCCTCGGACCCGGCCATGTTGAAGGTCGGCGGTGGCGCGGATCTGACCGGCGGGCGCGTCGAGGACGAGGGTCGAGCCGCCGCCCGCCGGCGCGATGAGCCCGCGCTCGAACGCAATCGTCGCCACCGCAATGATGCCGTGGCCGCACATCGTGCTGAAGCCTTCGTTGTGCATGAAGAGCACGCCGGCATGCGAATCCTGGCGCTCGGGCTCGGTGAGCAGCGCGCCGTACATGTCCAGGTGCCCGCGCGGCTCGAACATCAGCGCGCGCCGCAAGTGGTCCTGGTGCTTGCGCGCCCACGCCCGCTTCTCAAGCATCGTGCGGCCCTCCGGCCGGGGCCAGCCATCGACGATCAGCCGAAGCGGCTCGCCGCCCGTGTGGGCATCAACCGTCATAAACTTACGGCTCACAAACTCACCGTTTCCTCAGACTGGTGATCCTTACACGGGTGTAGGTTAAGAAACATGGCCGTCCTGCTGTCGGAGCAAGAGATTCGGTCGGTCCTGCCCATGCCGGACCTCATCTCGGCGATGGAAAACGCTCTGGCGCAGTTTTCCGCCGGCGCCGTGAATCAGCCGGTGCGTACTGTGCTGGAGGTCGGGCCGGAGCGGAACTACTTCGGCGTGATGCCCGCCGCCCTGGACGATCCGCCGGCCATGGGCGCCAAGCTGGTCACCGTGTACGCCAAGAACCACGACAAAGGTCTGCCCTCACATTTGGCGACCATCCTCTTGCTCGACCACGCAACCGGAGGCCTCGTTGCCATCCTCGATGGCCGGTACATCACCGAAGCACGGACCGCCGCGGTCTCGGCCGTCTCCACCAGACACCTCGCACGGCCGGACGCCCACGTCCTCGGCATCATTGGTTCCGGCGTTCAGGCACGCAGCCACCTCGAAGCGATTCGGCACGTGCGCGCTCTCGACGACGTGCGCGTCTGGAGTCCGAACGTCCTCAACCGGGAGGCGTTCGCGTTCGAGATGGGCGCGGCGACCGGCTTGCCAATCACGGCCGTCGAGTCGGCAGAGATGGCCGCCCGCGGCGCCGACGTCGTGGTGCTGGCGACGGCGTCCCGCACGCCCGTTGTCCGGGACAGCGACATCGCTCCCGGCACCCACATCGCCGCCGTGGGCGCGTGCCGGCCCGATCAGCGCGAGATGCCGACGCCGCTGCTGGCCCGCGCGCGGGTCTACGTCGATTCCCGCGCGGCCGGGCGCAAGGAATCCGGCGATCTGCTGATTCCACAGCAGGAAGGCGCGTTCGGCGACGATCACATCCTCGGCGAGATCGGCGCCGTGATCTCCGGTGCGGTCCCGGGCCGGCTGGCAGGACACGACGTCACGATCTTCAAGTCGCTTGGCCTCGCCGTCGAAGACGTCGTAGCCGCCAGACTCGCCGTCGATCGCGCGACCGCGGCCGGGCTCGGACAGAGGCTGAGTTTCTGATCCGCTAACGACGCCAACGACCTGAACGACGCCAATGACACCAATGACACGAACGACGCCAGGTGAAAGCGCTTGCCCAAAGGACAAGTGCCTTCTGTCGGCGTCGTTAACGTCGTTGGCGTCGTTCAGGTCGTGGTCATTGTCGATCGTGTCATTGGCGCTCCTGTGCATCGCGAGTCTGTCGGGCGCCCCCCAGTCCTCCGAGAATCCCGCCGTGTTGGCCGAGCTCCGCGACGCCTTCGCGGCCGCCTACAACCTCGACCACGCCGAGGCCCTCCACCATGCGCGGCGGGCGGTGGCGCTGGACCCGCAGAGCTCGCGAGCGCATCGCGGACTGGCGTCCATCCTCTGGCTGAAGATGCTGTTCGACCGCGGCGCCGTGTCGGTGGATCACTACATGGGCAGCATCAGCAAGTCGCAGGCGAACCTGCCCAAACCTGATCCGGTGACTGCCGAGGAATTCAAGCGCCTGGTCGCGCGGGCGATCGACCTGGCCAACGCGCGGCTCAAGGCCAACCCGCGGGATCTCGATGCGAAGTTCGACGCGGGCGCGGCCTACGGCGTGCAGGCCTCGTACGTCGCGGCGGTCGAAGGCAGCGTGATGTCGGCGTTCGGCATCGCCCGCAAGGCGTTCGACGCACAGGAGGAAGTGCTCGAGCGGAACCCGGCCCGCGTCGGCGCGGGCCTGATCGTCGGCACGTATCGTTATCTGGTGTCCACGTTCAACTTCGCGACGCGCATCGTGGCCTGGATGGCGGGGTTCGCCGGCGGCAAGGAGAGGGGCATCGCCCTGCTCGAAGCGGCCACGAAGGATCCGGAATCGCGGGTGGATGCCCAGGCCGCGCTGATGCTGATCTACAGCCGCGAAGGTCGGCACAGGGAAGTGGTGCGCATCACGAGGCAGCTTTCGGCCGAGTACCCGCGGAACCGCCTGTTCGTCCTCGAGGAGGGTGCGGCGTCGATTCGGGCCGGCATGGGTGTGGAAGCCGACGCGGCGCTCACCCGCGGCCTCGCGATGCTCGCGAACGATCCGCGTCCGCGCGTCCCCGGCGAGGAAGCCCTCTGGTTGTACAAGCGCGGGCTGGCGCGGCTCAATCTGAACCGCCCGGGACCGGCCTCCGACGACCTCAGCCGCGCCCTCGCCATGAATCCGACCACCTGGGTGCGCGGACGCATCCACGTCGAAATGGGCAAACTGGCGGATCTCGCCGGCCGCAGGCCCGATGCCGTCACGGCGTATCGCACGGCGAAGTCGCTCTGTGAGTCCGTCGCCGACGCCATCTGCGCCGGCGAGGCCGGCCGCCTCCTGAAACGCCCTTTCACCTTCAGTGCCGGCGGGCCGATACACTAGATCAGGCGTGGCTCTGAAGAAGAAGACGTGGATCTGGATCGTCGGCGCGATTGTCGCGGCCGGCGTGCTGTCGATGATGGCCGTGGCCGGGTTCGGCTACTACTTCATTTCGCGAAACGTGAAAGCCGGGCCGGCCTCGGTGGCCGATGCGTTCCGGGCCTTCGACGACGCCAAGGCGCGATTCAAGGACACGCCGGCGATCTTCGAGCTCGACCGCGACGAGAGACCGAAGCTGGCGCGTCCCCTCGAAGAGATGCCCACGGCAACCACCCGCGCCGAATCCATGTACATCCTGGCGTGGGATCCCGAGAAGGCGCGGCTCGCGCGCGTCAGCCTTCCCTTCTGGATGCTCAAGCTCGGGCGGAAGAAGATCGACCTCTCGAGCGGCGGTTTCGATTTCCAGCGCCTGCCGCTCGACATCGAACAACTGCAGCGCGTCGGTCCCGTGTTGCTCTTCGACTACCGCCCCGCCGGCGGACAGCGTGTCCTCGTCTGGACGCAGTAGGCGGCGGCACGAGGTTCAGAGGTCAGCGTTCGAAGTTCGAAAACACTGGTGCCCAGTTGGCACCGCCCTTGCTGTAGTGACCGGCAAGGGAGGGCCTCATGCATCGACGCCCATGTTTCTCTTTCACGACGAGCCTTCGGGCCTCGTTGATGGCGGCGGCGCTCGTGGCGCCGATGGCCGTCACGCACGCGGACGCGCAGACGGTCGGGCGCGCCGTACCGCGCAATTCCCAGGCGTACAACGAGGGTTACGAGCGCGGCGCGCGCGCCGGTGGTGACGACGGCCAGCGCAATCGCGACTTCAGCTACGAGAGCAAGCCCGACTACCGGTCGGGTGATTCCGGCTACCGGCGTGAGTACGGCGATCGCGATCGCTGGCGGATCGATTTCCGGCTGGGGTTCGAGTTCGGATACCGCGAGAGTTACGGCCGGTATCGCCCGAACTACGGCGGCAACGGACGCTACGACAACGACGGCCGTTACACCAACAAGCGCTCCGGCGGACCACCGCCCTGGGCGAACGGACGCGGACGCGGCGGCTATCAGTACAACGATTACGCATTTCAGAACGGCTTCACGGACGGCTACGAAGCCGGGCTCAAGGACGGCCGCGGGCGCCGCCGTTTCGATCCCGTCGGCGAGGGCCGCTATCGCTCTGGTGATCACGGCTATCGAGGCAGCTACGAACCGCGCGAGTACTACAAGTACCGGTATCGAGAGGCGTTCCTCGAAGGTTACGAGCGCGGGTACGAAGACGGCCGGCGATATGACACCCGGAACCGCCGCTACGACGGACGACCGTGGTGGTGGCCGTGGTAGGTAGCCTGCAGCCTACGACCGGCACCGGCCACCTCGGAGAGCACGAAGGGCACGGAGAACGGCCACCGTGGCCGTCTCCGTGCCCTTCAATTGTTGGTTGTCGGTTGTTATCGCACTCCCCTGACGTGCAGCGCGACCGTAAACGACCGGCCCCGCGCCGGCGCGAACTGGAAGTGCTCGCGATAGAAACGATCCGTCAGGTTGTCTGCCGCGACCGTGAGGCCCAGGCGCTGACCGCCCTTGCGCCAGTCGTAGCCCGCGGCCAGGCGATGAACCGCAAAACCGCTGAGTGACAGCAGGTCCTGCGCGATCAGGAATGGCGACTCCGACAGCAGCGGCGACACGCGTGTGACGTCCGTCTCCATCCGCACGTCGTACCCGGCCCACCAACTCGCCCGCCGATCCGACAGGCGCACACCCGCCGTGATTTTCCACGGTGTGATGTTGTCCTGCGGCTCGCCGGCAAGCTGCACGAGCGGGCTCGAGCCGGACAGCACCGTGCCGCGATTCCACGAGATCGTGCCCGACGGCGACCAGATCAGGCGAGCGAACTCGAACGGCGCGTCCGCCTGTGCCTCCACACCCTGGATGCGCACTCGTGCGAGATTGATGGCCTGCGAGATCGATCCCACAGGCGCCTGCGCCACGACTTCCGTCGAAATGAAGCCGTTGTACGTATTGTTGAAGTACGACAGCGAACCCGCCAGGCGGCCCGTTCGCACTTTCACACCCGCATCCAGGTTGTGGCCGGTCTCGGGCTTCACCGTGAGATTCGGCACGATGTTCCCCGTCGTCGCCGGCCCCGAGAACAACAACTCTTCAAGATTTGGATGACGATAGCTGCGCACGTAGTGCGCGAAGGGGCTGAACGACCGCGCCGGCCAGATGACGACGCCGGCCTCGCCCGTGAGCGCCGTGCGGCTCAGCCGATCGCCGGTGACGTTCGGCAGCGTGGACGGATCGATCGCGGGCGTCGCACCCGTGACCAGCGACTGCACGCTGTATCCGGGCGTGGGGTCCGTGACAAGCCGGTACGTGTCAACCCGCAGGCCACCTGAGAGCCGCATCGCAGGCGACACGTCCCACTCATCCTGCACGTAGGCGCCGATGTTCCTGAAGGCCGCCTTCGGCACCCGGACCGGGTGATCGATCGTGGGCGGCCCCAGCGGCGTCGGCGCCGGAAACACGTTGGCCTGCGGCCCGCGCGCGCCCAGGCTCACCGTCCCGATCAGCGTCTGCTGCGTGGATGTCGTGCGTTCGTCCTCGCTTCGATCGGAGTACGTCGTCACGCCGGCGGTCAGCAGGTTGTTGGGGCGGACGTTGAAGTTCGCCTGGACGTCCACGGCCGGCGTGCGCACGTGCTGGCGCGTCGCGCTGTCGATCTGCAGCCGGAAGATGCTGACCGGAAAGAACGACGCTGACGGCGCCGGAAACTGGACCGGGAACTGATTGCGCAAGGTGCGGTCCTGATCCTGGAAATACGCCGACGCGGTCAGCCGCGGCAGCCAGGTCGCCAGGCCCAGGAACGAGTAGCTCGCGGAGAACTTGTCGAGCTCGCTCGAGGGCAGGGAGATTCTCTGGAAGAAGAACGGCGACACGAAGTCGGGAAAGCCGATGTCCTCGGCGTGACGACGCTGGTAGCGGATGCGCAACTCCTGCGTCGGCGTGATCCGCGCCGACATCGCGACGTTGACGGACGCGCCCTCCATGGCCGAGCCGGCGATCGACGCGGACGTCCTCGTGAACGGCGCGTTGAACGGATCGGGAAAGGCTCGGAAGTTGAAGCCAAGCTGGTCCGCGGTGTCGAGCTGCTTCAGCCGGCCGTCGGCAAAAAACCGACTCGAGCTCTCGACGAAGTCCCTGCCGGCCCTGTAGTCGGAGAATCGGTCGAAGCCCGACGCAAAGAGCACGGAGAATCGGCTGTCCGACCAGCCGAGGGTCACGGTACCCCGGCGGCCCTTCTCATTGGAACTGTAGAGGCCATCGAACCCGAGGGTGTACTGTCGCGTCGACGAGTAGCGCGTCTGGTTCGTGATGATGTTGATGGTGCCCGAGAGCGCGTCGGTGCCATACAGCACGGAGCCTGCGCCTCCCAGTACTTCGATGCCCTCGACGTAGGCGGGATCGACGAGGCCGAGTTCGACGCCGGCGCGGTCCGTCGCCGTGCGCG
>CAZJTG010000021.1:0-25694 GCA_964548865.1 uncultured Solibacteraceae bacterium | reverse complement strand
GCTAGAGTTCTGCCTCAGCACCAGCATGGATCTGCTCGACAAGCTCCGCGGCGTCGCGCAACGGATCGAAGCGCACGGTGCCGGCCGCTTCGTGCCGGGGACGACCACCGTCGATCGCGTCGTCAGTCCGACGGAGGTCGTCTTGAACGGCCGGCGGACGCTGATGTTCGGATCGAACAACTACTTCGGCCTGACGGCGCATCCGGAGGTGATCGCGGCGGCGCAGGCGGCGACCGCCGAGCACGGCGCCGCGACGACCGGGTCCCGGATCGCGAATGGCAATTTCAGCCTGCACGAGGAACTCGAGCGCACGTTCGCGGACACGTTCGGGATGCGCGAGGCGGTGGTCTTCACGACGGGCTATCAGGCGAACCTGGCGGTCATCGGAGCGCTCTGCGGGCCCGGGGACACCATTCTGCTCGACGCTGAGAGCCACGCGAGCTTGTGCGACGGTGCGCGCCTGTCCGGCGCGGACGTCATCTGGGTCCAGCACAACTCGCCCGAACACCTGGTCCGGAAACTCGAGCGCCTTCCGGGTGGCGGCCGGAGCCGGCTCGTCGTGGCGGAAGGGCTTTACTCCATTCGCGGTGACGTGGCGCGGCTGGCGGAAATCGTCGCGGTCTGCCGCGAACATCGGTCGTACCTGCTGGTAGACGAGGCGCACTCGTTCGGTCTGTACGGCGCGCACGGCCTTGGGTGCGCGGAAGCAGAAGGCGTCCTCCGCGAGGTGGACTTCGTCGTCGGTACGTTTTCGAAGACGCTCGGCGGCATCGGCGGCTTCTGCGTGTCGAATCACCCGGAGCTGGCGATGCTGCGCTTCAGCGCACGCGCCTACATGTTCACGGCCTCAGGCACGCCGGCCAGCCTCGCCGCCGCGCAGGCGGCGCTCGGCATCATCACGCGCGACCGATCGCTTCGGGATCGACTGTGGCGGAACATCCGGACCTTCCGTTCGGCACTGCAGGCACTTGGCTACGCCACGAGCGACACGGACTCGCCCATCATTCCGATCTTCGTCGGCGCCGAGGGGCTCACGCTGTCGCTCTGGGAGCAGTTGATCGACGCGGGCCTCTACGTGAACGCGGTTGTGCCGCCGGCCTGCCCCGCCGATGCGTGCCTGCTCCGCGCGAGCTGCTCGGCGGCGCACACCGACGGCGAGATCGCGGAGGCGCTCGGAATTCTCAGCGGCGTCGGCAGGCGGCTCGGCATCATCCCGGCGCCGGCCACGGCAGGCAGCGCGGTGGCTTCCAGCTAGAGGGACATGTACCAGAGGCTTGTCGGCGCGCTCGCGTCCCACCCCTTTCTGCAGTTCACCCGCAGCCGCTATTTCTACGCCTGGTACGACGGCTGCTACCTTGCACTCGCACTTGCCGCGATCGTCGCGCTCCGGCTCGCGGGGACGACCGGCGTCCTCGGCGCACCGCAGTGGTGGTGGCTTGCGGCCGCGCCCCTGCTCACCTTTGCGCTGATCTGGTGCCATCTCATCATCCACAACTGCGTGCACGGCAATCTGCCGAAGTGGATCAACCGTCTCGCCGGTGAAGTCCTCGGCGTTCTGGTCATCGTCCGCTTTGCCTCCTGGGCCGTGATCCACATCCGTCACCACCGTCACAGCGACGATCGGGACACCGATCCGCACCCGAATCTCCCCGGCTACTTCCGGACCGTCTGGCACACGATCGTCAACGTCGAGCGGCAGCTGTTCCGGCAGTACTACGACGTGTGGGGCGACACGCCTGCAAGCCGCAGGTACGAGCGCGGCCGATCGCTCGTCAGCTACACCGTGAACGCCGCGATCGTTGCCGCCTGGGTGGTCCTGCTCGGCCCCTGGTTCGCAGCGGTCGTCTTTCTCCCGGCGAATCTGCTCGCCGGTCTCTTCGTCATCCACTTCAACTGGTCCACGCACAACGGCGAGCGCGGCAGGAGCGATGACGACTTCCAGCCGGTCAATCTGAACCACGGCTACTATCGGCTCGGCAACCGGCTCTTCGCCGGCATCTACATGCACAAGAACCACCACGCGCGGCCTCACCTCTTCAATCCGCTGCGGTGGCGCGAACAGGACTTCGGCCGGATGGACGCGCCGATCGACGGGCCATGAAGAGCGTGCTGCGCCATCCAGCGGAAACGCGCCAGCTGGCAATCGTCGCGGTCTATCTGGCGTTCCTCGCCGCCATGTACCTCGTGCCGGCCTGCCGCAACGCCGGGTTCTTTGCCGCGGCCTGCTTCTTCAGCTTTCTCAACGGCGTGGTCATTCACAACCACCTGCACCAGGGCATTTTCCGTTCGCGCCGGCTGAACCTCTGGCTCCGGGGGATCCTGAGCTTCGGCTCGCTCTATCCGGTCACGGCCAACGTGGCCGCCCACAATCTCGTGCATCACCACTTCGATGACGACGGCCGGCCGGACTGGGTGGCGCCCGGACAAACACGGTTCCGATGGCGGTTGTTGAATCTGATCCACTTCCCGAACATCGTCGGCACGAGCACGTTCGTCGGCGTGCACCGCTGGCTGCAAGCTGGCGGCAGGATGGCGTTCAGGCGCCAGTACGCGTTCGAGCTGGCGTGCGCGTTCGGCCTGACCGGCGCGCTGCTGGTTCTGGATTTCTGGCCCGGCCTGTTCTTCATCGTCCTGCCGCAGCTGTTCGGCGCGCGGTGGATTCTGCGCATGAATCTGATTCAACACGAAGGCTGCGACCTCCAGAGCGAATGGAATCACTCGCGGAACTTCACGGGTCGCGCCTACAACTGGATCATGTGCAACAACGGCTACCACACGATTCACCACAACCGCGCGGGCCTGCACTGGAGCGAATGGGCGGCGGCCCACGATCGGGAGGTGGCGCCCCGGATCGATCCGTCGCTCAACGAGCGCAGCATGACCTGGTACCTGCTGCGAACCTACGTGCTCCACGGCAGGGCGGCCCTGCCCGCGCCAGGACTGCCGGCGGCCACTCTGACGCCCGCCGATCGCACGGCGCGGCGGCTGGAAGCGGAGGCCGCCGCCGTGAAGGAGACGGTCCGCGCATGCTGACTCCGGAAGTCATGGGCCTGTTCGCGCTTGGCGTCATGTGGCTGTCGACGGCCCTCGTCGTTGCCGTCGCGATTGACGATGCCTTCCGCGCGCGCCGGAAGCCCGTCGCGATCGCCGTGGCCTTCACGGCAGGCGCGGTCATCCTCGGTGCGGCAACCGGCATCACCTGGCTGGCCCTGACGCCGCCCGTGTTCGGCCCGATCAGCACGCTCGGTGGCGCGATGGGCCTCGCCTACTTTCTGCTGGTGCAACCGGCCGGCGTGATGCTGCGCCGGCGCCTGCATGCGGAGGCCGGCGCGGCAGAACCGGCCGGGAACCCGGGGTCGCGTACCTAGTCCGATGCTGAGATACCGCGCTGACGTGCGCTCGATCGGGTTGCTGATCCTCTACGCCGCGCTGGTTATCGGACAGTGGACGCTCGCACCCGTCGGGTGGGTCGGTGTCGCGCTGGTTGGCGCCACGTGTTTCCTCGCGTGGGTCGCGGCCGTGATCGCGCACAACATCGTGCACTGCCCCGTCTTCACGTCGCGCCGCCTCAATCAGTTCTTTCAGGTGTGGGTGTCGCTCTCGTACGGCTTCCCCATCTCCGACTATCTCCCGGGCCACAGCCTGTCGCATCACCGGTACACGCAGCTCCGCGAGGACCTGATGCGCACCACGCGCGTGAACTTCCGCTGGAATCTCCTCAATTTTCTTCTGTTCATGCCTGCGGTCACGCCCGCCGTGATCCGCGGCAACGCCCGCTACAAGGCGCTTGTCGGCGCCACGGCGGCGACATGGCGGCAGCAGAGATCGCTCGAGACCGTCGCGGTCTGGTCGGTGAAGGTGGCGCTGCTCCTCATCGACTGGCAGAAGGCGCTGCTGTACGTCGTCGTGCCCCACCTGTTCGCCAACTGGGCGATCGTGAGCGTGAACTTCGTCCAGCATGACGGATGCGATCACGAACATCCCGTGAATCACTCGAGAAATTTCATCGGGCGTGTCTTCAACTGGTGGGCGGTGAACAACGGCTACCACGCGATTCACCATATGCATCCGGGACTGCACTGGAGCCTGCTCCCCGACGCCCATGCCCGGGAAGTGGCGCCGCACAACCATCCCGCGCTCAATCAGCGTTCCATGCTGTCCTACATCTTCAAGGCGGCCATCTATCCCGGCAAGCGCGTCCGCTACGACGGCGCACCGCTCGTCGTGACGGATGGTCCGGATCGGGACTGGGTTGAGGCCGGCGACGAAGCCGCACGGACATGAGCGGCGCGGCCGCCCCTCGCGCGCGCGACCTCCGGCAGCACCTCCGTGACTGCGCCACGGTTCGTGACCTGCTCCGATCGACGCGAAGCCCCAACCTTCAGCACCTTGAGTGGTACGGATTGCCGCTCGACTATGCGGCAGGCGCGCGCGGCATCCTGCGCGTCGCGGCCTGGAATCTCTGGAATCGGAAGGCCGACGCCATCGCCGGCAACCACGGATTGACCAATCTCTATTTTGCGGCGCCTTCGGGCGATGGCATGGATGCGAGCGCTCCCACGGTCTGGAACTGCAGGAGCCTGCCGACGAAGCCGTGGTTCGACGAGCCGAGCCGCGTCCGTGACGCCCTCGAGGGCAACGCGGAGGCGATCCGCCGCGAATACCAGGCCGTGGCCAGGCACCTCGACACCCACCCGGACAATGCGACCCTCACCGATCGCGGGCGCTGGACAGGCATGTTCCTGTTCGGCGCCCGCGGCGTCCGCAACGACGCTCTCTGCCGGTTGTGCCCGGTCACCGCCGGGGTGCTCGACGGACTTCCGCTCTGCCGGAGCTTCGGCTTCGCGATGTTCTCCGGCATGGAGCCCCGAACGCACGTCGCCGCCCATTGCGGTTCGTCGAATCTGCGACTCCGCTATCACCTGGGCGTGGACGTACCGGAGCCCGGCAGGAGCTGGCTGCGCGTGGGCAGGGAGAAACGCGGGTGGGTCGAAGGCAAGGCGCTTGCCTTCGATGATTCGTTTCAGCACGAGGTCGATCACGCCGGCGACAAGGCCCGCGTCGTGCTCGTCGTCGACGTCTGGCATCCTGCGCTGACGGCCGAAGACGTGAGCGTGCTGAGCGATCCTGTGTTTCAGCGCTTTGGCAGGGTATCGCGGCCGGACGCCCCCGCGGTGAAGCTCGACTGACGTTCAGACGTCGAGGGCTTTTTCGAACAGACGGTACGTCCGGTACCGGCGCGCGCCGACACGGGCGGCCGCATGGTTGATGTCGTCGTTGTCCTCGAGAACCCAGGAGAACTCGGCCTCCTTAAACCGGCCCTCTCCCCGACGCGCGAGTTCGGCGGCGAGCAGCGGAAAGAGCCCGATCCGGCGGTACTCCGGCCGCACGCCCAGCAGAAGCAGACGCGCTCGGGTGATGCGCCGTCGGCGCGTGAGGAACCGGAAGATCAGGCGTGGCCCAACCCGGCCGCTCGTGCCCTCGAGCAATTGGTTCATGTCGGGTACTGCCACCGCGCACGCGGCCCGGACGCCGGCGACCTCCGCGTACAACACGAGCGACGGATCGGCAATCTGCTTCAAATCGGCAGCGAATCGCAGCGCCTCTTCGGGCGTGGGCGGCACGAAGCCCCAATTGCCCGCCCAGGCCTGCGCGTAGATCTCGAGGAAGTCCGGGATCTCGCGCATGATCGTCGCGGCCGTCGCGGACCCGATTCGCACCTGGTACCGATCGCGGACCCGGTCTGCCAACAGGACGATCGCCGGATCGAGCGGGCGCGCGAGATCGAGCGCCCACGCGTACAGGTCCTTGGCCTTCACGTACCCGGCATCCGTCAGGTAGCCGGCGTATGCGGGCGGGTTGAAGGGCATGAGGATCGCGGGCGGGCCGTCGAAGCCCTCGACGAGCAGGCCCGCCATGTCGTTGAGAGAGAGACTGAGGGGCCCTCGCATCCGGGCGCGGCCGCGCGCCCGGGCCCAGACTTCCGCCGCCCCGAGCAAAGCACGCGCTGCGACGGCCGACTCGGCTTCGAACAGGCCGAAGGATGCCAGGTTGTCGGCATGCGTCCGGTTGTGCAGCGCGTCGTCAATCGCCGCGATCCGGCCGCAAACGCGCCCGTCGTCAACTGCCAGAAACAGATCGACGTCCGCGTGCGCGAAGAACGGGTGTCGCCGGTCAAGACGGCGCCGCTCGACGAACCGAAGCGGCGGCACCCAGTGCGGATCGCCGCGGTAATTCCGGTACGGCACGTCCACAAACGCGCGCAGGTCGGCGCGCGTAACCACCTTCCGGATGGCGATCATCTCTCGCGAAGATGGTCCGGAGTTGGTCGGCCGTTGCGGTAGCTCAGATGGCGGTTGGGGCCGTAGCGGACGGCGTCCGCCAGCCAGGCCCCGTACCCGGTGGTGACGGCCGCTCCACGCTCTTCGTACACTGGCTTCAACAGCGCGTGCACCCTGCCGAGCGCGTTCCATGGCAGGCCGGGAAACAGGTGGTGTTCCAAGTGATGGTTCTGGTTATTGAAGAAGAACGACACGACGCGATTGCTCTCGAGCGATCGCGTGGACCGGAAGGGATCCGGCGGCGAGTCGTGGTGGAGCTGCGTGTGTTCGGCGAGTCCGCGCACATTTGCGATGACGACAGCAAACGGCAGCGCCAGAGCCCAGCCATTCGCGAGCACATGAGACAGCCTGGCATCCGCCGCAGCCTGCGAAAACAACCAGGCGTAGAACGCGCCAATCAGCAGCGGCTCGCCGACGCACGCCGCCCTGTTCGCCCAGCCGCGTGCGCGGAACGGCCCCGTGACCGTGACAAGAAGGATATAGATAGGCATGCCGACGACAAACCAGGCGTAGTAGACCAGCGCACGCACTCCGGCGTGGCGGACGTTCGCCTCGAGATTGTCGGGATCCTGCGGCGTGTTCTCGTGCTGGTGATGCAGCAGGTGCGTCGCGCGGTAACTGCTGCAGGGAAACATGACGGGCAGGCCGCACAGGAACCCGATGGACCGATCCAGCCACGGCCGCCGAAACAGCTGGCCGTGCGCGCCCTCGTGCATGAAGACCCCCAGCCCGTGGAGGACGAGCGCGATGGCAATCCAGCACGGCACCTGCACCCAGATCGAGTCGACCGACACCGCGACCCACGCCGCCGCCGCCCAGATGCCTGCCAACGCCAGGATCTTGAGGCGCGTCCACGGAGTGAGGCGGCGAAGATCACCGATCTGCCTGAGCACGTCGGGGGGAATTGGTGTCGCGGGCACGATTGTTCGCGTCCCGCCGACCATAGACCTTGACCGGCAGCCAGTCAACTGAGAAAGTCACCGGACGATGGTGGCCCCTGACACGTTCCTCCGTCACGCGGCCGGCCGAGGGTTCGATTTGTACGCGGGCGTGCCGTGCTCGTTCCTGACGCCGCTCATCAACTGCGCGATTGACAGCCGCGACGTGCGGTACGTCGGCGCGGCCAACGAAGGCGACGCCGTGGCCATTGCGTCGGGGGCGGAAATCGGCGGGCGACGTGGCGTCGTCCTGCTTCAGAACTCCGGCCTGGGCAACGCGGTGAATCCGCTTTCGTCCCTGAACGCTGTCTTCGACATCCCGGTCCTGCTCGTCGTCACACTTCGCGGCGACCCCGCGGGGTCCCCGGATGAACCGCAGCACGCGCTCATGGGCCAGACCACTGGCGCGATGCTGGACCTGCTCGAAGTGCCATGGGCGTTCCTGCCGCCGGACGCGCGCGCGGCCACGGCCGCGTTCGACGACGCTGCGGCGCACATGGACCGGAGCGGCCGGCCATTCGCGCTCGTGGTCAGAAAGGGCACGTTCGCCGATCATCCCCTCGACCGGCGGCCGGCTACCAACAACGCGGCAGAGCCGGCGCGCGGCGATCGGCTGGAGTGGCCGCGAAAGAGGCCGTCCAGGCGGGAAGCCGTAGAGACAGTGCTGCGATCGGTTGACCGGGGTTCAGACGTCATCGTGGCCACGACGGGGTACACGGGGCGGATGATGCACGCCATCGCGGATCATCCCGCGCAGATCGCGCTCGTGGGTTCCATGGGATGCGCGGCGCCCTTCGGACTCGGCCTCGCCATCGCCCGCGCGGATCGTCGCATCATCGTCCTCGACGGCGACGGCGCCGTGCTGATGCGACTCGGCGCACTGGCCACGATCGGCAGTGAAGCGCCGCAGAACGTCGTGCACATCTGCCTTGACAACGAGGTTCACGATTCTACGGGTGGACAGATGACCGTCTCCCATTCCGTGGATCTGGCCGAAGTGGCGCGCGTCTGCGGATACACCGTGGAACGGGCGCCAACGGTCGAGGCCCTGCAGGCCGCGCTCGTGCGCACGGCGGCCAAGGCTCCGAGATTCATCCACGTGAAGACGACGCCCGGAGGCGATGCCGACCTTCCGCGGCCGTCGGTGCCGCCGTCAACGGCCGCGCGCCGCCTCCGGGATTACTTGCGTGCCTGATCGGCGGCAGATCGCACAGGATCTCGAGGCGCCGCTCGATCGCTGGCTCTTCTTCCCGGCAGCCCACGCCCTCCACCTCCTGGTGCGCCGTCTGCCCATCACGCCGAACCAGATCACTGCGCTCCACCTCGCGATCGGCCTGAGCACGTTCTGGTGGCTTGCGAAGCCGTCGGGCCCGAGCCCGGCGGCCGCATTCGCGACGTTCATGATCCGCAACGTGCTCGACTGTCT
The DNA here is from genome assembly GCA_964548865.1 of uncultured Solibacteraceae bacterium. Taxonomy (GTDB): domain Bacteria; phylum Acidobacteriota; class Vicinamibacteria; order Vicinamibacterales; family SCN-69-37; genus DASUGC01. The sequence continues at coordinate 16,989 of CAZJTG010000021.1, read as the reverse complement.
CGACGGCGTCGTGGCCCGCGCGCGGAACATGACGTCGCCCGCGGGGAAAGTGCTTGATGAGTGGAGCGACGCCCTCTCGGCGATCGCCGTCATCGCCGGCGTGGCCGTTGCGGGATGGCGCGCCGGACCCTCGCCGTGGATCCCGGCACTCGCCGTCGTGACCGTGGTTTCTGCCGGCATCGCCGCATTGCAGAACGAGCTGTGCCGCCGCCGCGTTCTCGTCGCGATCCAGACCGGTCGTGATGCGGTGCTCGAAGGCATCGAAGGCGCGCGGCGCCGCCGATCGACAGGACTTGGCCCGTTCGGCCTGCTCGCGGAAGCGACGAAGCTGCGGCTCGCCGCGGCCAACCGGCCGGCCGCGGAACTCGAGGCCGAAGCACGCTTCCTGCACCGAAATGCGGACTCCGGACGCGTGCGCGCGCTGTCGCGCGTCATCGCCCTCGGCGGGGGCGACAATGCGCTCGCGATCCTGCTCCTGTGCATGCTGGCCGGCTGGTACGTGACCGGACTGGCGGCCATGGCGGCCTACAGCCTTGGACTGTCCGCGATCACCGTCGCCATGATGAATGCCTGCCTGGCAGGCGCGCGCACGGAGACACGATGAGGCCGCGGCGCGCGATCATCCTCGCTGCCGGTGCGGGACGCCGGCTTTCGCTTGGCGGACCCGGCGTGCCCAAACCTCTGCTGCCCGTCACCGGCGTGCCCGGTTCCGCGACGCTGCTCGATCGACAGGCCGCCTGCCTCGCCGCCGCCGGCGTGCGCGACATCTTCATCGTCGGCAACAGCGTGACGTTCGGGAGCCCCGTCTCCCCCCAGAGCGCGCGCGTGGAGTGGATCCTCAACGACACGGCGGAGGCGGCAGACACCGGGAGCGGCCACTCCGCGTGGATCGCGTTCACGAGCGCGTATCGGATCCTCGACGGCGAGTCAGATGTCCTGCTGATGGACGCGGACATCGCGTATGGCAGAGAGCTGCTGCCCTCGGTGCTGGAGGCCAGCGATGGCGGGTACTCGCGGATCGTGGTGACCACGGAGACGGCGCCGTACGACGATGCCGTGCTGGTGTACGCCGACACTGCCGGCTTTGCGCGGATTCAAGGGAAGCGGCTGAGCGGATCGCGCCGCGTGGAAGCACTCGGCTACGCGGGGATCGCGACGGGCATCGTGATCTGGCACCCTGACGATCACGCCGCGCTCCGGGGCGTCGCCGACCGGGCGATGACGTCTTCTCCGGCGCGGACGCGCACCGAGCACGAGGAAGTGACGCAGGAAATGATGGAAATGGGACGGGTGCGGCTGGCGGAGATTCCGCCGAAGTGTCCGTTCATCGAGGTGGACACTCCGGCGGACTACGAAGAACTGGTGTTGCGGGTCGCGCCGCGACTGACGTAAGACGGGGCTTCAGTCCGGCCGTCTAGCCGCCAAGCTTCTTGTTGATGCCGACCGAGATGTGCGCGCCGACGTGGTTGCCCGAACCGCCGCCGTAGTTGATGGAACCCAGCCCGACGGCGGCAAAGAAGTCCATGCCGGGACTGACGTTGAACAGCACGCCACCGCCAGGCGAGAACGCGAAGGACGTGTCGAACTCGTCACGTCCGATGGCCGCGATGACCATCACGAAGGCGCGCGCCTTCTCGTTCATTGGAAACTCCAACTTGAGGCCGCCGCCACCGCCCACGACCGAGAAACCGTCGAGCTTGACGAAGAACCCCCCCACGAGGATGCTCATCTCGGCCTTGCCGACCTTCTTCGTGGTCGGCAGATCGAGCGCTCCCATGAACCCAACGCCAACGTCACCTGGCGTGGTGAACGTGACGCCGGCCATGACGCTCTTTGCCTTGTCCTGCGCCGCGGCAGGCGTGGGTGCGACGAACAGGTTGACGGCAAACGCCGTCAAGACGACGAGTCCGAGTCGCTTCAGCATGGATCCTCCAGGAAAGTACGGTCCGATTGGCGGCCGAATCGGCCGCGTGTTCCAAACCTCGTCGAATTGCCTCGCATTGTGCCCGACGAACCGCCGCGAACGTACCAGAACCGGACGCGCCACGCAAGGAAAAGACGCCGGTTTGACCCGGCTTTCCCGTCTATTTGAGCAATAGTTGCGCCCGCTCGAAGTCATCGGTGCTGTCCACCTCGAGCCAGCCCTTGTAGGTCTCCACCGCATGAACAGGCTGACCCTGCCCAATCAGGTGCTGGATGAGGTCGAGGAGCGACGCCCGCGGCGACCGCTCGACCAGTCCCGTGAGGGCGCCGCGAACCGCCGCCGCGCCGGCCTCAGACAACGCCAGGATGCCGATGAACTCGCTGTGCGCCTGGCCTGGCGGAATGTCCTGGCCGATTCTCGTAACCAGGGTAGGGTCCCCCGACGGGAGGAACCGCCGTCCGATGGGCCGCTCGCTCCGTTCCACGACCAGGTCGGGCAACGCTTCCGGCGCCCGGCTGCCCGGGGGCTCGTCACGCCAGGATCGGTCAACCACAATGGTGATGTCGCCCGGGCTGTCGAGCGCGCGGCGCGCCACGGTGGCGTCGAAGACGATATCGCCGTACAGCACCAGCGTCCGGCCGCTGATCTCGGAGGTCGCGCACAAGAGCGACGCGGCCTCGCCGGTGGACGCGTACGCATCATTGTCGAAGTACAGCAGGCCGGACGACGGGAACGCGTGCTTGCGGTAGCCGCGCACGACGGCCACACGGTTGACGCCGCACGCCTTCAACGCGTCGAGTTGGCGACTGAGAATCGTACGGCCCCGTATCGCGAGCAGGCTCTTCGGCACGTCCGCGGTCAGCGCGGCCAGATGCGGCGCGTCACCGGCGGCGAGCACGATGGCGCGCGCCGGGGATGTCCGCGGCAGAAAGACGCTCTCGTCGTCTTCCAGATCCGACACGCCGACGAGCCGGTACACCTCTTCGAGCGGTACGACGAACCGATCGGCGGCGTCGGCGCGGCCCGCATCCCGAATCGCCGTGAGCGCGGCCTGCGCGGCGCGCACGCCCGCGCGCAGGCCGTGGTTCGCGAAGATCACGATCTGAAATCCCGCCGCCGAGAGGCCGGCCGCGCTCGTGCTCTTGTAGGTGGTCGGCACCGCGACGAGCGGCACCGCCCCGCGCCACCGCGCCGCGAACTCCAGCACCTCTGCGGCGGTGTCCGCCTTCGAATGCACGAGCACCGCGTCGGCGCCGGCGCGCGCGTACGCCTCGCCCCGCCGCAGGGCCTCGTCCATGCCGGCGCCCGCGACGAGCGCCTCGGTCCGCGCAATCACGACGAAGTCGGGATCGCGCTGGGTGGATTTGGCGGCACGTACCTTCCCCGCATGCTCCTCGATCGGCACGAGGTCACGCTGCACCCGCGCATAGAAACTGCAGCGCTTCGGAAACACGTTGTCTTCGATGCAAATGCCCGCGATGCCCGCGGCTTCGAACTCCTGAACCGTGCGAATCACGTTGACCGCGTTGCCGAAACCCGAATCGCAATCGGCGATCACGGGTATCGACGTCGTGGCGTTGATCTGACGGGCCGCGTCCAGGTGCTCCGCCATCGTCAGCACGTTCGCGTCGGGGACGCCGTGCGAAGCGGAGATCTCGAAGCCGCTCGCCCAGACCGCGTCGAAACCGGCCTCCTCGACGAGACGGCCGGAAAGGCCGTTGTGCGCACCGCCGACGAGCATCGGCCGGCGCTCCTTCAACCGCCGACGAAGTGCCGCCGTCTTCCGGCCGACCGCGCTCACAGGGTAGGCATTGTAGCGGCCGGACCCCGGACGAGGAGCCAGATTGCGTCGGCCAGACCGAGCGCAACGAGCACGCCGCCGCAGACACGAAGGACGTGCACCAGCCGCTCAACACGCACGGACTCCCGGTAACGACGGGTCACGAGCAACAGCACCCCGCCGCCGGCCACCGCTCCGGCGGCGACGCCGGCCGCGAAGAGGCCGGCCCCGACGATGCCGCCCGTCGCCTGGCCCGTGCTCCGGCACACGGCGGCAATGGCCGTCCACGTCACGAGGAACGTCGGATTGACGGCCGCCATGAGAAACCCCAGCCCGAAATCGCCGTGCTCACCACCGCGATTCGAGTCGGGCGACTGGGGCCGCGAGAGGAGCAGCATGGCGCCCACGGTGACTAGAAGAATCGCCCTGGCGATGCGGCCTCCCGGGACGAGTTCCCCGAAGGCCCCCGCGACGGACGCGGCGCCCCAGTACGCGAGCGCCGCGTACATGGACTCCGCCAGCGCCGCGCCGATTGCCAGGGCCAGGCCGCTGGACACGCGGCCCTGAACGCCGCGCGCGACGAGAATCACGCCGATGGGCCCCGAAACCGGGAGGCTGGCGATGAGACTGGCGGCAAAGGCGATGAGCAGCGTCACCACGGCAGGCCGATTCTATCGGCCGCCGCCAGGCAACTCGCTATGCCACAATCGCGCCGGATGCGTCGTATCATCGCTGCGATCGTCCTGGCCGCGTTCTGCGGACCCGCCGGCTCGGCCGCCGACGATGTCACCTTCACGAAGCTGCTCGTCATCACCCGAAGCAAGAACGCGAACGAAGTGCACTACGACGCGCGCGTGCGACGGGACGGATCGCTCGATCCGAAGCAGCCGGTCACGAGCTACTGGATCAACAAAGCCGAAGGCGGCGGCCGCGGACCCATCACGTTCTTTCAGAGATTTGCCTACGGCTACTCCGCGAAGCGCTCGCGGGACGGACACTGGACGTTCGAGCTCACGGCCTTCAAGGAACGACCGATGTCCCTGGTGAAAACCGGACTCGGCTGGCGCGCGCAGGCCAGCGTCGCCGGCCGCCAGGCCTACCTGCGATCGCTGTTCGTCGCGACGGACGAGTCCGGGTGGATGCCGAAAGTGCTGTACGTCGAGGCGTTCGGTGACGATGCGGCCACCGGCGCGCCCCTCCAGGAGCACCTGGTCAGGAAGTAGATCGCGATCGATCGAGGGGATCACGGCCGAGCTGCGTCGTGCCCGGCCGTCCAGTCAGCGGCGCAAGCACGTAGCAACGCAGGAAGTACACGAGCATGCTGCGCTCGACGAGCGCGGGGTCGATCCTGGGCGCGAGCGCCGCGTGCGCCGCTGGCAGCTCGCTCCAGTGCAGCCCGGGATGCTCGTGGTGCGCGGCGTGATACCCGTTGTTGAAGAGGAGGACGTTGACGAAGCCGGTCCAGCTGCGCGAGTGGTTGACGTCCGACCAGGCGTCCGCGTGGACGTGCTGCTCGTAGTTGAACAGCATGATCGTCCAGAGCGCGAAGAGCGCCGGCAGCACCGACACCGCCGCCCAGACCAGCAGCCCGCGCCACGCGCCGTGCAGCACGATGGCGATGGCGAGCAGCACGGCGCCCGCGCCGGCCCAGCACAGGTACTGGAGCACGATGCGCGAGTAGAGCGGCCGGTTGCGTTCGCGCGCGTGTCGAATGAACGCCGACGTCGGCTCCTGCTGCCAGTAGCTCGAGTAGAAGAAATACGTGACGGCCGTCCAGAGATCGTGGCGGTTCGAGCGGCGCCAGGTCGCCGTCGCGTCCCCCGGCCGGTTCACGAAGTGGTGGTGGTTCAGGTTGTGCGTCGGCACCCACGCGAACGTCGGATACCCGTAGAACACGGACAGCCAGTATTCGAAGAGCCGGTTCAACTGGCGGCTGTGGAACGTCGGGCAGTGATTGTGGTTGTGCGCGATGACGCCGGCGCACAGGGCCAGATAACACGAGAGCGGCAGCAGGTACGGGATCAGCCCGGGACGCGCGTACAGCACGCCGGCCACGACCGGCATCGCGAGCGCCCACGCGATCGTCTTGCGATCCCGGACGTTGCGCAGCATCGGGCGCGAGTCTACCATTCGATCCGGACGGCATGGCACACGCACTCGATGACGGCCTGGTCTTCGCGGACAAGGCGCTCCAGCGCCGCTGGCGCGCGCGCGCCGTACCGATGGCGACGTTCTACGAGGCCTACTTCGACGAGGCGTTCGACATACCCGGCGACCTCTGCCAGTTCCTGCGGGACCGACGGCATCAATTCAGCTTCCGCCTGACGGCGGGACATCTGCGATGGGCGCTGACGCGCCTCGTGCCGGAAGTCGCGCTCCACACCCGGGCCCAGGATCGCCGCATCGTCCGCGAGCACTACGATCGCGGCAACGACTTTTTCGGCTGGTTCCTCGGGGATCGGATGGTCTACACGTCGGCGATCTTCGACACGCCGGACGATTCCCTCGAGCAGGCGCAGGATCGCAAGGTCGATCTCGTCTGCCGGGCCCTGGGGCTCCAGGCGGGCCAGCGGTTCCTCGACATCGGGTGCGGATGGGGCACGCTCGTCATGCACGCCGCGCGCGCGTACGGCGTCGATGCGACCGGCGTGACCATCGCGGAACGGCAGACGTCGTTGGGCAATGACCGGATCGCGGCGGCGGGCCTCGATGGCCGCGCGCGGATCGTCTGCCAGGACTACCGCGAGATCCCGAATCGTACGTTCGATCGGATTTCCAGCCTCGAGATGGTCGAGCACGTCGGCGTCAAGAACCTCAGGAAGTTCTACGCGCTCGTCTACGAGCGCCTCGCCGACGACGGCCTGTTCTTTCTGCAGTGGACGGGCCTCCGGCGGCGAATGCGCGCGGAGGATCTGATCTGGGGTCTGTTCATGAACCGCTACATCTTCCCCGGCGCGGACGCCAGCCTGCCGGCGGGACGGATGCTGTCGGTCATCGAGCGCGCGGGCTTCGAGGTCCGCGGCGTCACCAACATCAGCGGGCACTACGTCCGGACCATCGAGCGCTGGCTCGCGAACTGGACCGCCAACCGCAGCCACGTCGTGACCGCGTACGGCCAGCGCTGGTACCGCATCTGGCGCTTCTTCCTGGCCTGGTCGATCGTGATCGGCGACCAGGGCAGCGCCGCCTGCTTCCAGGTCGTCCTCAACAAGAATCTCAACGGCTTCGCACGTCGCCCGTAGCGCAATCCAGCGGCACGCCGCCAGCGTCATCGGCGTCGCTGGCGCCGTCAGCGGCGTTGGCCTCGTTCAGTTGATCCCCAGTCCTTCTAGGCCTAGAATGTCTAGGCCTTGAAGCCGATCGAGTTTCTGGCGCGCGTCCGGGCACGGTGTCGCGGCCTCCTCCGCCGCGATGCCGTCGCGGGCGAGATCCGCGAGGAGCTCGAGTTCCACGTGCGAATGCGCGCGGCTGACTTCGAGCGGGCCGGCACGCCGGCGCCGCTGGCCGTCGCGCAGGCTCGGGAGCGGTTCGGCAACATGGCGCTCTGGCAGGACTACGGCTACGACGTACGCGGGGGCGGATTCATGGAAACGATCGTTCAGGACCTCAGGTACGGCGTCCGGCTGCTCGTCCGGCAGCCGGGGTTTTCCCTGGTGGCGATCTTGACGCTCGGGATCGGCGTCGGCCTTACGACGGCGATCACGAGCGTCATCGATGCGGCGCTGCTTCACCCACTGCCGTACGCCCGGCCCGAGGAGCTCGTGCAGCTCACGATGTCGGTGCCGCAACCCGGACGTCCAGCGCCTTCCCGCTTCGGGCTGTCCACGCTCGACGTGGAGACGATTCGATCGACGCAGAACGCGTCAGTCGACGTCGGGCAATGGCAGTCGTCGGGCGCGATGATTGCCGACGGTCCGGAACCGCAACGGCTCCGGGGCATGAGGATAGACGGGCGGTACCTCGGCCTGTTCGGGGTCATGCCGCATCGCGGCCGCGGCATTCAGGACGCCGACACTCGCGCTGACGCGCCGCGCGTCGTCGTCATCGGATTCGGCTTCTGGCAGAGCCGCTTTGGCGGGCGCGACGACGCGGTCGGCCAGCTGCTACGGCTGGACGGCGAATCCTACGAGATCGTTGGTGTTCTGCCGCCTGGGTTCGATCGCACGACGCCGCTGTGGCTGCCGTACAAGGTAGCTCCGACCTCGTTCACCAAGCGCGGATCCGGCTCCGTCACGTACGCCCGCCTGCGAACGGGTGTCCCGATCGAACAGGCCTCGCGCGAGCTTACGACGCTTCTGTCCGGCGTGCAGACCGACGGCGCGGCACCGGTCGCCGGGTCGTACGTTCACGTCGAAACATTGCTCACTCGGGAAACCCGAGGCTACTGGACAACGGGCAACATTCTGTTGGGATCGGCGGGTCTCATTCTCCTGATTGCGTGCGTCAACGTCGCCGGACTTCTGATGGCCCGCGGCGCGACCCGGCTTCACGAAGTCGCGATCCGTGCGTCCATCGGCGCGGGCCGCACTCGCCTGGTACGGCAGCTGCTCACCGAAAGCCTGCTGCTCGCCGCCGCCGGCACCGCCGTCGGACTCCTGCTGGCATGGTGGACGATGGACGCGCTTGTCCGCAACATTCCGCTCCCGCTCTCGACGAACGCGCCGGCGGCCATCAACGTTCGCGTGCTCGGCTTCAGCGTCGCGTTGACACTCATCACAGGCGTGCTTTTCGGTCTCGTTCCGGCGCTTCGACTCTCGCGCGTTCGCGTATCGGGCGCCCTCGCCCGCGGCGGCAGGCGCGCGGGCAGTGCCCTCTCGAGGCGCGGCGGCAGCTGGCTGATCGGTGTTGAGGTCGCGCTCGCCCTGGTACTGGTGATCGGCGCGGCGCTGATGATCAAGAGCTTCGACAAGATGACGTCCGTCGATCTCGGATTCAAGCCTGAGTCATTTGTGACGCTCGAGGCTTCCCCGGTGGAGTACAACCCGACCGTGTTTGGCACGTACTACACAAGCCTCGTCGACCAGATTCAACAGTGGCCCGATGTCGAAGCGGTTGGAGCGGCCAACCACATTCCATTGATGGGGAGCTTCTCTTACAGCCGGATCACGCTGGACAACGGCGAAACGAAGAACGTCACGATTCGGCGGATGCTGCCTGGGTACTTCGAGGCGCTCGGTCTCACGCCGATTGCGGGCCGGTTTCCGACGCCGGCCGACACCACGGGCGGCCGCCGTGTGGCCGTGATCAACCAGCGGGCGGCGAAGCAGCTGTTTGCGACCGGCGGTTCGACGGGGCGTGTCATCACCATGGGCAAGGATCCCGTCGAGGTGATCGGCGTCGTCGCCGACCTCAGAAATCTCGGAGGCAATGACCTCAACATGCCCAGCTCGATGCGGGAGACGCTGGAGGTCTTCGCGACCCATCAGCCGGCGCCGGGCGATCGCCCCGAGCCGCTCGTTGTCGTCGTCAGACCCCGGGCGAACGCCGGCGCACTCGAGGAACGCCTGACCCAGGTCGCCCAGTCCGCCGGTCCGCGCGCCATCGTCGATCGTGTGCGCAAGGGATCGGATTGGCTCGACAGCACGGTGATCACGCCGAAGCGCAGAACGGTGCTGCTCTCGCTGCTCGGAGGACTCGGACTGCTGCTGACGCTGATCGGCGTTTTCGGGATGACGGCGTACACGGTCGCCCGCCGCACCCAGGAGATCGGCGTTCGCATGGCGTTCGGTGCGAACGCCGGCGACGTCGTCCGGCAGATGCTGCTGGAGGCAGCGCGGCCGCTGGCGATTGGCATCGCCGCCGGCCTGGGTGGTGCATGGGCGGTCACTCGCGTGATCTCGACGTTCCTCTATGAAACAACGCCGACCGATCCGGTGGCGTTTGCCGCCGCGGCGGCAGTGCTCGCGGCGGCCGCGATCCTGGCCGTCTGGATTCCGGCCAGACGTGCTGCGCGCGTCGATCCTGTGACGTCCCTTCGAACGGAGTAGTTTACGTGGCAAAGAAGCCCGCCCGCACGAACAGCGATCAGTTACACGGCGCGCTCGACATGCTCGTGCTCAAGGTGCTCGCCGACGGGGCCCTCCACGGGTATGCGATAGCGAACCGAATCGATCGTCTCTCCAACGCGATCCTGGCGGTCGAGGAAGGCTCGCTCTATCCGGCGCTGTATCGTATGGAATCGCGCGGCTGGTTGTCCTCGGAGTGGGCGCTCACGGACACGGGCCGCCGCGCCCGCTTCTACAAGCTCACTCGCGCCGGCCGGACGCAGCTCGCGGCCGAGACCGAAAGCTGGCTGCGGCTCAGCGGTGCGGTCGCGTCAGTGCTCGGCGCCTGATCCCGCCAGATTGCCCTGCTTCCCTTGCACTTCGACAGGAGTCGGACTACCCTTGTGTCGAAGTAGCAGGGGAAGAACATGGGTGGACCGAGACTGCCGCAAGGCACGCTGGACTTGTTGATTCTGAAGACACTCGCGCTCGCGCCGCAGCACGGGTGGGCCGTCTCCGAGCGCCTCCGGCAGATCTCCAGCGACAAACTCCAGGTGACGCAGGGCTCCCTGTATCCGGCGCTGCATCGGCTCGAACGGCGCGGCTGGGTCAAGGCGCGATGGAACGCCACGGAACACAACCGCCAGGCCAAGTACTACGAACTCACGCGCGCGGGACGGAGGGTCCTCGATCAACACGCGGCCGCGTGGCGCGAGATGGCCGGCGCCGTCGGCCACGTTCTGGATCTGGCATAGCGCGCCATGTGGTCCGACCTGAAGTACCGGCTCCGATCTCTGTTCCGGCGCGGCGCCATGGAGCGCGAGCTTGCAGACGAACTGAAGTTCCACCTCGAACTTGATCGGGAGGCGCAGGCGCGTGGTGCGTCCCCGCCTGCGCAGCTCACGGGTGTCGAACAGGTGAAGGAGGCCTGCCGGGACGAGCGCGGTACCGGCACGATCGATCGCGCACGCCAGGATCTGGCCTACGCGCGGCGGATGTTCGCCCGACAGCCCGGCTTCACTGCGGCCGTCATCGTTACGCTCGGTCTCGGGATTGGCGGCGCCACGGCGATGTTCGCGATCGTCGACGGCGTCCTGCTCAAGCCGCTGCCGTATCCCGACGCCGACCGGATCATTCGCATAGGGAGGTCGTTTGGCGGAGTCCGCGTCGGCGCCACGTCCGCGGTTGACTATGAGACGCTCGTCGCCCGCTCGCGAACGTTGACACGCGTCGCGGTCGCGCGCACGGACGCCGTGGACGTCGCGGGTGACAACCCGCCGGAACGAGTTCGCGCGGCCACCGTTTCCGCGTCGTATTTCGATCTGCTCGGCGGACGCGCCCGGCACGGCCGTGTCCTCACCGCCGATGACGATCGCCGAGGGGCGCAGCCCTTCGTCGTGATCTCGGAGCCGCTCGCGCTTCGCCGCTTCAACACCGGAGACGCGGCCGGCCGATCGCTCCTCGTCAACGGGGAACCGCACCTCGTTGCCGGCGTCATGCCTCGTCGTTTCCGGGGACCGGAAGCGCTCGATCATGTGGACGTCGATCTCTGGCTTCCGCTCGGACGCCTCCGGCTGTCCACAGACCCCGACGATGCCTCGCTCGCGACACTCGCGGCGCTCGGCCCCGGAATCGGCGCGTCCGCTGTGACACGAGAGCTGACGGCGATCGGCGGGCCCAACCACTTCTGGACCGCTCCCCTCCTGGCCGAAACGGTCGGCGACAGCGGACAGGGACTGTGGCTGCTGTTCGCAGCGGTGGCGCTCCTGCTCGTCCTCGCGTGCGTGAACGTCGCCAATCTGTTTCTGGTGCGCGCGACCGATCGCGCGCGGGAGATCGCCGTGCGCGCGGCGATGGGCGCCGGCAGCGGACGCATCGCCCGCCAGCTCGTGACCGAGGCGCTCTGTTTCAGCCTGGCCGGCGGCGCGCTCGGCGCGGTACTCGCCTATGGCGCCATCGAGCTCGTGCGGCAATGGGCGCCGGCGGAACTTCCGCGCGTCCGGGATCTTCAGATAGACGTCCGCGTCCTCCTGTTCGCCTTCGCCGTGTCCGCCGGTGCCGGCACGCTGTTCGGCCTCAGCCCCGCGCGCGGCGTTCGCCGCGTCGATCTGACAACCGTGCTTCGGGCGACGTCGGCGGCCACCACCATTGGCCGATCCCAGCTGATGATGCGGAACGGCCTCGTGGTCGCCGAGACAGCGATCGCCATGGTCCTGGTCACCGGCGCCGCACTGCTCGCGCACAGCGCGATACGTCTGTCCCGTGTCGATCCGGGATTCGATCCGTCGAACGTCGCGTGGATCGATGTCACGCTGCCCGAACAGGCGTACTCGGGTGGCCCGGCGCGGATCGCGTTCTTCGACAATCTGATCCGGCACGCCGGCGCTGTCGCGGGCGTCGAGGCCGCCGCCGTGATTCAGGGCCGTCCGCTCGGTGGCGGAAACGCCGTGGCGACAGTGGCCGCCGAAGGCCGCCTGCCCGCTTCGGATGCCGAGCCCGCGCGCGTGCCATTTCACGTGGTCTCGCCCGGCTACTTCAACGCGCTGCGGATTCCGAGAATCGACGGACGCGATTTCGATCGATCCGACGCCACAACATCCGCGCGAGTTGCCGTCGTGAGCCGCGCATTCGCCGATCGGTTCTGGCCAGGGGAACGCGCCGTCGGCCGAAGGTTCTGGATGGGACGCGTCGCCGCGGACGCGCCGCTCACGGAAGTCATTGGTGTTGTCGAGGACGTCCGGCAGTACGGCCTCGCGGATGCTCCCGTTCCGATGGTCTACCGCTCGTTCGCGCAGGTGCCGCGCGCGGCAGCCACCCTTGTCGCGCGCCACGACGGACGATCGGCGGCCGGCATCACGGACCAGCTGAGAGCTGCAGCGTGGACCATCGACTCCGCCTTGCCGCTCGACCGCGCGGGAACGATGGACGGGGCGGTGTCGAGATCGATCCGCGAGCCGAGATTTCGCGCCATTGCGGTATCGGCGTTCGGTGCGGTCGCCTGCGCGATTGCAGGCGTCGGCCTCGCGGGTGCGCTGGCCTGGCTGGTGCGGTCGCGGCGTCGGGAGTTGGGCATCCGCCTCGCGCTCGGCGCGGACCCAGGCCGCCTGAGATCGATGGTCGTCCGGAGGGGACTCGTGCTTGCAACATCGGGCGCTGCGATTGGTCTCGCCGGCGCCGCGCTCACGACGCGCTTCCTCGGCGCACTCATGTATGGAATCTCTCCCACGGACGGGCTCACGTTCGGCGTCGCTGCCGCGATCGTGCTGGGCGTCGCGTTCACGACGTCACTCATTCCGGCACGGAAGGCGTCTACGATCAGCGCGATTGAGATCCTCAGAGACTGACGTGCGTTTCGTACAGCGGCCGTCGAGTGACGACGGTGTTCCAAGCGGCCGGCGGCCTCCATGTCGCTGGACGCGCGGCGGCGCTAGTTCTCTGCCGACGTCAGGAGCATGAGGCGCTTGATCTCAGCGGAGCCCAGATCGCGGCGGAACATCGTGAACTCGTCAATGAGACCGTCGAATCTGGCGCCGCCATCGCGGCCGGCGCCGAGCCGCATGACAGGCTCCTCGTCGTAGTCCCGGCCTGGCGGAGGGACGTAAGCGGACAGGGATGCGCCGGCGACACGCTCGCCGTTGACGAACAACTGGATGTCGGACGAGCTTCGCACGACGGCGAGGTGATGCCAGGCGCCGGCCGCGAGAGGCGCGGGCGCGACGAGACCTCCGGATTCGCAGGAGAGCGGCGAGGGCGCCCGCGCGAAGCAGAATGCCGGCCGTCCTCCCGCCAGCCACAACCGCCAGCCCCTGAAACTTGCGCGGCTGAGCACCGTCCCGCGCTCCCCGGGCCGGATCCACGCGGCGTAGGTGGCCGGCCCGTCGGTGATGTCGATGTCGATCCGGGTTCCGAACGATACGCCGGGCCGGGCACCATCGAAAAAGAACGCCGCGCCCATCCGGCCTGGAGCGTACGCCGGTTGATCGGCCGGCACGGCGTACACGCCGCCCACCAGATCGTTTGCCGCACCGTCGCCCGTCAGGTAGGTCACGAGGCCGTCGATCGCGCGTGCGTCTTCGCGCGGGCCGAGCGCCAGCTCGAGAACCCTGTTGCCTCGAACGATCGCGTACACGCGCTCGCCGGAACGATCCACGACGACGGGACCCGTGCCTGCTTCCGCGATGCTTTCCTGAATCCGGCCGAGCGCGGCATTGATGATGTGAATGCCGTCCGCACTCATCACCAGCCGCGCATTGTCGGGTAGAAACGCGAGAGACGATCCGATGAGATCCGAGGGATACCGTGTCACGGCAACGGGCTCCATCGTCTCAGCGCGATAGGTGAGCACGACGACGCCCCGTCCGGCGGGACAGCCCTGCTGGTCGTACTTGGCCGACGTGCAGGCGTCGTGGGTGTCCGCGAAGAGGTACTGCTCGTCGGTCGAGAGCGTCATGTGGCTGCCGACGAGCGGCGGACCTGCGCGCGCGATCAGGCTGCGCGCCCGCGGTTCGTCGAAGACCTCGACGGCGTCGTGCCCGTCGCGGCCGACCGGGCCGTTGCACTGGTACGACACATACATCCGCTCAGTGACGGGGCCGTACGCCAGCCACATCGGACATCCCAACGTCTGGACCGTGGTGACTGTCAGTGTTTTCGTGTCGATGACCCTCAGGCCCCCCTGCATCAGCGTCGCCCACGCCCGCCGGCCATTCCCCGCCAGGCGCACGTCACGAACGAACCGGCCGACGTTGACGGTGCTCAGCGCGCCCGCGGCCAGATCTATGAGACCCACCTCGAAGGCGCCGGCGATGACGAGGAGCCGCCCGTCACGCGACACGTCGAGGGCGGTGGCACCTTCAATGCCGGGGAGGCGCGCGCTGACAGCTCCGGATGCGACGTCGATCACCGCGATAGCCTTCTCCTCAGGCAGACTCACAAACACGCGCCGGCCGTCCGGAGCCACAGCCAGTCCGCCGGGCAGAGACGGCACGGCGAACATCCGGATCGACCGGCCTTCCGTGGTTGAGAGCGGCGAGACGCGCCCGGCGTAGGGCACGATCGCCGAGCCGGTCGATCCCGGCTCGGCTCGGCCGGCCATGACAATCGCGGAGATTGCGATGGTGAGCACGACGCAGCCGGACGCGATCAGCGGCGACATGGGCCACCGTGTTCGCACCGACGCCGCCGGCGGTTCCGACGGGAACCCGGGCCGTGGCGGTTCCACCAGAGGATCGGCGGGGTCATCGTCGATGAGCTTGTCGCGCTGACGCAGCCACCATTCACCGACTTCACGGCGGGACGCCACCACACCGCTTCGTGAGCCCGGCCCACCGCGGCGCACGGGCAGCCCGGCGGTCTTTTCCCAGCGCTGGACCGTTCGCGCGGTCCGGCCGAGAAAGGTCGCGATTTCCTTCCACGAATCGAGCCGATCTTCCGGATCAGGGAAATCCATTGGAAGTCATCTCGGGCGCAGACAACCGGGAAATCAGATCGACATGTGACGACACGCGGCGCGTGTCGTCTCATGACATCTCGTGTCTGCGAAGGGCCGGAAGTATACCAGACGCTTCAGTCAGGAGGCCCCAAAATGCGCCGCACAGCTTACGGTCCGGTGTTCGCGTTCCTCATCCTCGTACTGGCGGCCTCCCGCGTGGAGGCCGGTCCCATCACCGCCGACGCGTTCACGGTGGTGTTCGACAATTTCAATGGTTCGACGAACGGCACGGTCTTCAACGGACCGCTGACGTACGCGCCGAGCCAGACCGGCTTCGGCCAGGCGGCGTCGTTTCTGAACAACGGGACTTTCGTGCAGTACGCCCTGCCGTGGACCTGCTGCAGCAACACCAGCGGCACGGTCGAGTTCTGGATGAATCCGACGTCGCCCGGCACGATCATGGACGGCAACTGGCTCAACGCCTCGACATACCCGCCCTTCGGACATGTCCTGTTTCCGGAGATCGGGGCCAACGGCATCGTCGGCGCTCATACGTACCAGAACTCGACGCAGTCGCTCCTCGCGCCGAATCCCGTGGCGTTCGGCTCGTGGACGCACGTGGCCTTCACGTTCTCGCCGGGGGGATCCGCGCTCTGGTTGAACGGCGTGCAGGCGGCGTCCACGCCGAACAACAACGCGCCGTTCTTCCTCAGCAACAACTGGCTGTACCTCACGCCGTGGGGGCAGTCGGGATTCACGGGACTCATCGACGACTTGCGGATCTCGAACGTCGTCCGATCCACCGCTGAGATCCAGGCGGCCGCGGCGCCGGTGCCGGAACCGGGCACGCTTGGACTGCTGGGCGTCGGTCTGCTGTTCCTCGGACGAAGACTGCGTAGAAACCGCCGCGGCTAAGCCCGCCGGCTACGACGAGCCCAGTTTGAGGATCACCGCCCCCAGCGGCGGCAGCGTGAGGTTCAGCGAGTGCGGGCGGCCGTGCGCGGTGATGTCATCGGTCTGGAGCCCGCCTGCGTTGCCGGCGTTGCTGCCGCCGTAGATCTCCGCGTCGCTGTTGAGCAGTTCCGCATAGAAGCCCGCGCGCGGCACGCCGACGCGGTAGCCCTGCCGTGCGATCGGAGTCCAGTTGAGCACCGCGACGATGAAGTCGTCGGCGTCAGCCGCCTTGCGCATGAGTGAGATCACGCTCGACTCGTGATCGTTGCAGTCGATCCACTCGAACCCCGCGCCGTCGAAGTCGCGCTCGTAGAGGGACGGCTGCGCGCGATAGAGGCGATTCAGATCCTCGACGAACCGCTGGAGCCCTCCGTGGAGCGGCTGCTCGACGAGCGACCAGTCCAGCGAGTCGTCGTGATTCCACTCGCGCCACTGACCGAGTTCGCTGCCCATGAAGAGCAGCTTCTTGCCGGGATGCACGTACATGTACGCGTACAGCGCGCGGAGCGTCGCGGCCTTCTGCCACGCGTCGCCCGGCGCCCTCTGCATGAGCGAGCCTTTGCCGTGGACGACCTCGTCGTGCGAGAACGGCAGCACGAAGTTCTCGTTGAAGGCGTAGAGCATCGAGAACGTGAGGTGCTGGTGCTCCCACCGCCGGTAGATCGGGTCCTTCGATACGTAGGTCAGGATGTCGTTCATCCACCCCATGTTCCACTTGAAGGTGAATCCGAGCCCGCCGACCCACGTCGGCCGGCTGACGGCCGGAAACGCGGTGGACTCCTCCGCCATCATCGCGACGCCGGGGAACTGCTGGTGCGTGATGCTGTTCAGCTCCCGCAGGAAGTCGATGGCCTCGAGATTCTCGCGGCCGCCGTGCCGGTTCGGCACCCACTCGCCGGGCTCCCGCGAGTAATCG
>CAZJTG010000020.1:0-26059 GCA_964548865.1 uncultured Solibacteraceae bacterium | reverse complement strand
GGTGCCCGGCCTGTTCGCGCTCGCGTTCCTGCCGATGTTCGGCCTCGGTGGACTGACGGGGCTGCCGCTCGGGCTCGCGGCCACCGACATCCCGCTGCACGACACGTACTACGTGATCGGCCACTTCCACTACATCGTCGCGCCGGGCACGTTGTTCGCGCTCTTCGCCGGCATCTACTACTGGTTTCCGAAGGTGACCGGGCGCCAGCTGAACCCGCTCGTCGGGAAGCTGCACTTCTGGGGATCGCTCATCGGCATGAACGGCATCTTCCTGCCGATGTTCCTGCAGGGCCTGGCCGGCATGAACCGGCGTCTCTACGATGGCGGCCGGGGCTACGAGATGTTCAGCGGTTTTGACGGAACTCTGAACCTGCAGGCGTGGTCGGCGCTGTTCCTGGGCGTGGTGCAGTTGTTCTTCATCGCGAATCTGATCGTGAGCCTGAAGCGCGGCGCGCAGACGGGCGACAACCCCTGGCAGGCCACCACCCTCGAGTGGACGACGACGTCGCCGCCGCCGCACGACAACTTCACGGCCACGCCCACGGTCCATCGCGGCCCGTACGACTACAGCGTGCCGGGCGCGCCGTCGGACTTCACGCCGCAGAACGAGGGACGGACATGATTCCGTACACCGTGGACCGGCGCGCCGACACAGGTGTCACGAACGTCACGATGGGCATCTGGCTGTTCCTGGCGTCCGAGGCAATGCTGTTCGGCGCGTTCTTCTCGGCGTACGCGCTGCTGCGGTTCTCGGCGCCCGAGTGGCCGTCCGGTCTGACGGTGCTCGATCTGAACTACGGCCTCTCGAACACCGTCGTGCTCATCGTGATGACCGTCGTCACGTGGCAGGCCCGGCGCGCGCCGATCGCCGCTGCAAAAACGCAGCTGCTCGTCGGGTCCGGGCTCGCGCTCGTGTTCCTGGCCGTCAAAGCCATCGAGTGGTCGGGCGAGATTGGCCGCGGCCTGGTCCCGAGCGCGAACACGTTTCTTGCGACGTACTTCGCCCTGACGGGGCTGCATGCCCTGCACGTGATCGGCGGGCTCGTCGCGAATCTCTGGGCCTACTTCGGCGCGCCAAGCGTCAGCGAGGCGATGACGCGCGGCCGCGTGCAGGCGCTGGGGCTCTACTGGGGTTTCGTGGACGTGGTGTGGTTCCTGATTCTGGTGTTCGTCTATGTCTTCTAGACGTGCAGGAAACGGAGGAAGGGCTGGAGGGCGCGGAGCAGAGGAGCACGGCGGCGTGCGCCGCATGGGTGTCGCCTTCGTGCTGTGGCTTCTCGCTGACGCCGCGCTTGCGGCCTGCCCCATCTGCTTCCAGGCGGAGGACACGGGCGTCACCAACGGTGTCCGTGCCGCGGTCGTCGTGCTTGGCGGCGTGACCGCGGTGGTACTTGGCGGCGCCGGGCTGTTCGTCCGGCGCCTCGTGAAGGGCGAGCCGCGATGATCCAGCGCTATCTCCCGCCGGCCGCATCGGCGCATGCCGCCGCCATCGACGGGATGCTCGATCACGTGCACGTGATGATCCTCGTCCTGTTCGCGGGTTGGGCAGCGTATTTCCTGTACGTGCTCGTTCGATTCCGCCAGGGCGCTCATCCCCGCGCCAATCCGGCCGGCACGCGCGGCAGCGTCGCCATGGCGCTCGTCGCCGCCGTGGCGATTGCCGAAGCGGTACTGCTCGCCCGCGTCGGCCTGCCACTCTGGTTCGAGCTCACCGCGGCGGCGCCGTCGTCAGGGAATCCAGTCGTGCTCCGGGTCGTCGCCGAACAGTTTGTGTGGAACGTTCACTACCCAGGGGCCGATGGCCAGTTCGGTGACACATCGATCTCGCTCATCTCGCCCACGAATCCGCTCGGTCTTGACCGCACCTCGAGGTTCGGCAAGGACGATCTGGTCTTGCTCAGCGAACTTCATCTTCCCGTGAACCGTCCTGCCATCATCCACCTCACCAGCAAGGACGTGATTCACAGCTTCGGCGTGCCGGCCATGCGGGTGAAGCAGGACGTCGTGCCCGGACTGCGATCGTCCGTCTGGTTCACGCCGACCCTCGCGGGCGACTTCGAGATCGCCTGCTCGCAGCTCTGCGGCCTTGCGCATCACCGGATGCGAGGCATCATCAAGGTCGAGTCCGACGAGGCCTACCGGAAATTCCTCGCCGACGAGGACGCGCTTCAGCGGGTCAAGTGACCATGTGGGCGCGTTTTCGATCCCGCAACGCCGAGCGGGGCCGTGCCGTCCGCCAGTTCTTCGCGACAATGCCGGCGGCGTCGAAATTCTGGCTTTCCGCGGCCGTATTCTGCTGCTTCGCGCCGCTTGGCCTGCTCCGGGACATGGCCAACCTCGGGCAGGAATCGTGGCTGCGGATCGCGGCGTGGACGCTCTTCTCGGGCAGCACAGCGGTGGCGTACGCCTGGACGGCGCTGATCCTTCGCCGCTGGCTGGCCGTCGTCATGGTCGCCCATCTTGCCGCCACCTTTCTACTTGCGCGGCTTCTGCCGGACGTGCCGGCCCCGGTCGCCCTCGATGCTGCGGCCACCGCTGCGGTGAGGGCGCGCTTGTCCGTGATCGGACTGGCGTCGGCGACCACGATGATGCTGGCGTACCTCACGTTCGTGGTGCTCCTCCAGCGTGAGGGACGCCGATTTGGCCGTGTGCAGGCGGAAATCCAGCTCGCTCGCGAGATCCACGCGACGCTGGTGCCGGCCGTCGCGGGCGTCCACGGCGATCTCGAGTGGCGGGGCGTTTCGCTGCCCAGCGGCGAAGTCGGCGGGGACCTGGTGGAGGTCTTCCACGAGGGCGACGGCAAGTGGCTCGCCTGCGTCGCGGACGTCAGCGGACACGGCGTGGCCGCCGGCCTGCTGATGGCCATGTTCAAGACGGCCCTGCACGCGCACGCGGCCGACTCACGCGATGTTGGCGACCTGGCCGGACGCATTCACGCGACCATCCATCCGCTGAAGCAGCCGAACATGTTCATCACGTGCGCGCTGCTGCGCCAGCCTGCGCCCGGAACACTGGAATTGCTGCTCGCCGGCCACCCGCAAATGCTGCACGTCCGCGCCGGCACGGGTACGGCGACGTGGATTGGGGAATCTCAAGTCGCGATCGGCTTACTCGAGCGCGCGGCCTACACGTCGCAGGTCGCCGACTTCGCGCCAGGCGACCTCCTCGTGGTTGTCACGGACGGCCTCATCGAGATCTTTGATCGTCAGGACCGGGAGTTCGGGCCTGACGGCCTCGCCGGTGTCGTCTCGCGAATGGCTGGCGACGGACGCCTTGAGGATCTCGAGCGCGAGATCTTCGAGGCGTGTCGTCGCCACGGCGCCCAGCTCGACGATCAAACACTGCTCGTCGTTCGAACACGGCGATGACGCATGTGATCCACGCGCGCGAGCCGCGCGGCGAAGTCACCCACACCACGATCGACCGCTCGCCCGAGACTCTTGCCGCGCATCTCGAGGACGCCGCGCATTTCGCCGGAGGGCGGGCGGACGCCATCGCACGGCCCAGGACGGAGGCGGACGTCGCGGCGTTGCTCTCAGGCGCGCGGCACGTGCTGCCGATCGGCGCGCAGTCCTCGGTCACCGGCGGCGCGACGCCATCGGGCGGCCTGCTGATCTCAATGGACAAGCTGAACACCATAGAGGACTGCGGCGACGGGCGCGTCCGGGCCGGCGCCGGCGTGCCGCTGCAGATGCTGCAGGACGTTCTGCGAGAGCGCGGCCGCTGGTTCCCACCCGTCCCCACATTCATGGGCGCGTTCGTCGGCGGCGTCGTGGCCACGAACGCAGCGGGCGCTGCCACGTTCAAGTACGGAGCGACGCGCGCGTGGGTGGACGGCCTGACGGTCGTGCTGCCCTGCGGCCACGTCGTCGACATCGAGCGCGGCCAGGTGCGCGCGGACCGCGACCGCGGCTTCCGCATTCGCTGCGGCCATGGCGAGCGGTTGTTTCGACCGCCGTCGTACGTCATGCCGGAGGTCCCGAAGTGCTCCGCCGGCTACTTTGCGGCGCCGGACATGGACCTGATCGATCTCTTCATCGGATCCGAGGGCACGCTGGGCGCGATCGCCAGCGCAACCCTTCGAACCGCGCCGCTGCCAACCGCGTCGATCCTCGCGCTCGTGCCCGTTCAGGACGACACGACCGGACTCGCGCTCGTGGCGGACCTGCGCGAGTCTTCTCGCCGCACGTGGACCGCCTGCGATGCGAATGGAATCGACGTGGCCGCAATCGAACACCTCGACCGCCGATGCCTCGAACTACTGCGAGAGGACGGCGTCGACCGGGCGAACGACGTCTCGGTTCCCGGGGACACAGCGTTGCTGCTCCTCGTGCGGCTCGAGTTCGCGGAGTCGCTGACGGCCGCCGTCGCCTACGACCAGATCGCCGGCTCGCTCGTGTCGCCGTCCGATTCGTCGCTCGCGCGCTTCTGTCGGACGTTGAAGGCTCACGGGGTGCTCGAGCGCACGGAGCTGGCCATGCCGGGCGATACGCGGCGGACGAAGCAGTTCCTGACGGTCCGCGAGGGCGCGCCGCTCGGCGTCAACCGTCGCGTGGGCGATGCCCGCCGGCTCGTCGACCCGCGCATCGACAAGACAGCCGGCGACATGGTCGTTCCGTTCGATCGCTTCGACGACATGATGGCGATGTACCACGAGGGCTTCCAGCGCCGCGGCCTCGACTACGCCATCTGGGGTCACATTTCCGACGGCAACGTGCATCCGAACGTGCTGCCTCGCACCTACGACGACGTCCTCGCAGGCCGTGAAGCGATGCTCGAGTTCGGCCGGGAGGTCGTACGCATGGGCGGCAGCCCGCTCGCCGAGCACGGCGTGGGTCGAAGCCACGTCAAGCAGGCCCTGCTTCGTCAGATGTACGGCGACGCCGGCATCGGGGAAATGCGGGCGATCAAGCGCGCGATCGACCCTGACGGGAAGATGGCCCCGGGGGTAATCTTTCCGTCATGACCATCCTCCGGACGCTGGGCGGCATGCGCGGTGTCGCCGTGGCCGCTGTGGCCTCGCTCGCGATCGGCATCGGCGCCAACACCGCGGTGTTCAGCGTCGTGCATGCCCTGCTGCTGAAACCCCTGAAGTACGCGGACGCCGAGCGGCTCGCGATCCTGTGGAACAGATCGCCCGGCCTCGACATCGAGGAGGACTGGTTCTCGACGGCGCAGTACTTCGACATTCGCGGCGGCCACCAGGGATTCGAGTCGCTCGCCATCGCGATCGGGTCGAACTTCAACCTCACGGGCGGCGGCGACCCCGAGCGCGTCGGCGTGATTCGCGTGTCGTCGAATCTGCTGCCGATGCTCGGCGCGCGGCCGGAACATGGCCAGCTGTTCGTGCCGGAAGACGACCTGCCGGGCCGGCCGGGCTCGGCGGTGCTCGGTCATGCGTTCTGGACGCGGCGATTCGGCGGCGATCGGTCGGTCGTCGGCACATCGATCATCCTGAACGGCCAGAGCTATCAAGTCGCCGGCGTCCTCCCGGCATCGTTCCGCCTGCCGCGCGAAGTGATGCCGACGCTGGGGGTCGCCGAAGACGGCGAGATCTTCCTGCCGCTGCCGCTGCCGCCGACCGCGCCGACGACGCGTACGCGCGAGGACTACAACATCCTGGGCAAACTGAAACCAGGCGTCTCGGTCGCGTCGGCCCAGGCGGAGATGGATGCGCTCACGGCGCGGCTCCGGCGCGACTTCCCCGACTTCTACCCGCCACACGGGGGCCTCACGTTCTCGGTGGTTCCGCTGCTCGATCAGGTCGTCGGGAGCGTCAGACAGACGGTCGTGATCCTGTTCGCGGCGGTCGCGTTCGTGCTGCTCATCGCGTGCGCCAACGTCGCGAACCTGCTGCTGGCCCGCGCGCTCGCCAGGCAGCGTGAGCTCGCGATCCGGTCGGCGCTCGGCGCGACCCGCGGGCAGATCCTCCGGCAGTTGCTTGGCGAAGCCCTGATGCTCGCCGTGGCCGGCGCCGTGCTGGGCACGCTCCTCGCCTGGTTCGGGATCCGCTGGCTCCAGGCGCTGCAGCCGGCTGACGTGCCGCGACTTCGCGACATCGGCATCGACCTGCCCGTCCTGCTCTTCACCGCGGGCGTCTCAATCGCGGCCGGTCTCGTCGCAGGCCTGATCCCGGCCCTCGGCCTCCGGCGCCTCGACTTGCAGCGCGTCCTCGCCGCCGCGAGCCGCGGATCGGCGGCCGCCGGTACGATGTGGGGCCGCGGCGGCCGGTTGCGCCGCGTGCTCGTCGTCTCCGAACTCGCGTTCGCCGTCCTGCTGCTCGTGGGCGCCGGACTGCTCATTCGCACCGTCGGGAATCTCCAGCGCGTCTCGCCGGGGTTCACCGCCTCCGGCGTGCTCACCTTCGAATTGACGATGACCGGACAGAAGTATGCGAACGGGCCTCTTGTCCTCGACGCGTATCGCGGGCTCTGGGAGCGCCTGAACGCCATCACCGGCATCGATGCCGCGGGGGGCGTGACATCGCTGCCGCTCAGCGGACACATGGCGTGGGGACCACTCACCGTCGAGGGGCGCG
Organism: uncultured Solibacteraceae bacterium; assembly: GCA_964548865.1. Lineage (GTDB taxonomy): Bacteria > Acidobacteriota > Vicinamibacteria > Vicinamibacterales > SCN-69-37 > DASUGC01. The sequence continues at coordinate 19,521 of CAZJTG010000020.1, read as the reverse complement.
TGCCGCCGCCGGGCGAAAACTTCATCAACGCCGACCAGCGCGTCGTGGCAGGGCGCTACTTCGACGCGATGGGAATTCCGCTCAGGAGCGGACGGTGGTTCAACGAGGCGGACGTGTTTGACGCACCCAGCGTCGTGATCGTCGATGAGTACATGGCGCGGGAACTCTGGCCGGGGCAGGATCCGATCGGGAAGCGCATCCGCTTCGGCGATCTCAAGTCCACCGCGCCCTGGCAGACCGTCGTCGGCGTGGTCGGCCGCGTCAAGCACTACGGCCTCGATTCGGACGGCCGCATCGCCGTGTACCGGCCGCACACCCAGGCGACGTCGCGCGCGATGTACGTCGTCGTGCGCGCGGATACGCCGGATGCCGTCGCCGGCGCCGTGCGCGAACAGGTACGGGCGCTCGACCCGAATCTGCCGATCTACCGGATGCGCCCCATGGCCACGCTCGTGGATCGATCGATCGCGACGGAGCGCTTCGCAATGACGGTGCTCGGGGTCTTCGCGATCGTCGCGCTCGTGCTCGCGGCCATCGGCATCCACGCGGTCATGGCGCATGTCGTGGCGCAAGGCACGAGGGAGATTGGCATCCGGCTCGCGCTCGGTGCCAGCGGCGGCGGCATTCTCGCGCTGGTGCTTCGGCACGGACTCGTGATGGCCATCGCGGGCGTCGGACTCGGCCTGGCCGGCGCCGCCGCGCTCACGCGCCTGATGCGAACGATGATCTTCGGCGTGGAGCCGGTGGATCCGGCAACCTATGCGGCCGTGGGAGTGACGCTGGCGGTTATCGCGCTCGTCGCGACGCTGGTTCCAGCCGTGCGCGCGTCGCGCGTCGATCCGGTGGTGTCGCTGCGGCAGGAGTGACGGGACTCACACCTTGTAGGACATGCCTACACGGCTCCACACGGCCTACAAGGTGAAAGCTACCGCCCGTGTTATGTTGAGCCGTGCGACCTGTTCGGAACGTCCTCCTTGCGCTGGCGATGGTAGCCGGTGTGTCGGCGCAGGCGCCCGCACCCGTGGACGTCGCCGCGATCGGCCCCAAGGTCGGCGACCGCGTTCAGGACTTCACGCTGAAGGATGCCAACGGACGCACGCACAGCCTGAAGAGCGCCGCCGGGCCGAAGGGCACGATGCTCGTGTTCTTCCGGTCGGCCGACTGGTGACCGTTCTGCCGCACGCAGCTGGTCGAGCTGCAACGCAACCTGCCACTGATTACTAAAGCCGGCCTGGGCCTTCTGGCCGTGAGCTACGACACGCCGGCCGTCCTTGCCGCGTTCGCGGGCCGCCAGGGGATCACGTATCCGCTCCTCGTGGACGAGGGATCCAGAGTGATCGACCTGTGGGGCCTGCGAAATCAAGCCGCGCGCGGGAGCGAAGCAGGCATTCCGCATCCGGGCACGTTCATCATCGATCGTTCGCTCAAGGTGGTTGAACGCGCGTTCGAAGGCCCGTATCAGGAGCGCAGCACGGCGGCAGGGCTGCTCGCGCGCATCGGCGGGGCGGTTCCGCCGGCGTCGGCCGGCAAGGTGGCCGGCGAGCAGCTCACCGCGACGGTCGGCGTCAGCGATGCGGTGGTGTCCCCGGGCGAACGGGTCACGCTCATCGTCGACATCACGCCCAAGCCGAAGATGCACGTCTACGCGCCCGGACAGGCGGGATACATTCCGCTGACGCTGCGGCTTACGGCCTCGCCCGACTTCAGGACGGACGCTCCGCGGTTCCCGGCCTCGAGGAACTACTACTTCGCGCCGCTCAAAGAGACCGTCAAGGTCTTCGACCGACCGCTGCGCGTGACCACGACGGTGACGATCGCGCTGACGCCGGATCTGCGCCGGCGCGCGTCGGCCAAAGAGTCGCTCGTCATTTCAGGATCGCTGGCCTACCAGGCGTGCGACGACAAGGTCTGCTATCGGCAGGAAACACTGCCGCTCACCTGGACGCTCACGCTCGCACCGTTCGTACGGTAGCGCGAGCGCGGCGGGGCGCAACTTACGGCCGGCGGATCCCGCCCTGGTCGAACCGCGGTTCCAGCTCGACACCCAGACCATCCGCGATGCGATTCACAAAGGCGTAGTACGCCGTGATCGCGCAGATGTCGTGGATGGCCAGATCGGTAAATCCCACGGCGCGCAACGTCTCGACGTCCGCCGCCGACATGTCACCGGGCGCGAGCGTCAGCTTCAGCGCGTAGTCGAGCATCGCTCGATCTGGCGCCGTCGCCGGGGCGGCGTGGGGATCGGCGACGAGCGCGGCCACGGCCGCGTCGGCGTCGGCCGGCGACTGCCCCTGCTGTCGGAGTGCGGCACGGAGACCCGCCCCGTGATGGCGTATTCAATAGTGACAGTGATTGGCCGCCGACACCGCGACCGCGATCGACTCCCGTTGCGTGCGCGACAGCGGTCCAGGTCCGCGCATCAACTCGACGTACAGGTCGTAGTGCAGCCGCATCGTCGCGGGATGCACCCCGTGGATCCGGAGGATGTGATCCGAGTCAGGTACTCGATCGGCCTCGGGGATCGCCTCCTCCGGTCGATACGGAATGTGCGCCATGGCGCCCAGCATAAGCCCAGATGAGCGCTCTTACCCGAACCTTCCGGTGATGTAGTCCTCGGTGTGCTTTTCCTTCGGGTTGGTGAAGAGATCCGCGGTGTTGCTGTGCTCGACGAGGCGGCCGAGCCAGAAGAACGCCGTCTTGTCGGAGACGCGCGCGGCCTGCTGGAGGTTGTGCGTCACGATGACGATGGTGTACTGCGACTTCAGTTCGTAGATCAGCTCCTCGATCTTCAGCGTCGCGATGGGATCCAGCGCCGAGCACGGCTCGTCCATGAGGATGATCTCCGGCTCGATCGCGATCGCGCGGGCGATGCAGAGGCGCTGCTGCTGGCCGCCCGACAGCGAGAGTCCGCTCGTGTCGAGCCGATCCTTCACCTCGTCCCAGAGCGCGGCACCCCGAAGCGAGCGCTCGCAGGCGGCATCAAGCGTGGCTCTGTCGCGGATGCCTGCGATGCGCAGGCCGTAGACGACGTTCTCGAAGATGGATTTCGGCAGCGGATTTGACTTCTGAAACACCATGCCGATGCGGCGGCGCACTTCGATGACATCCGTCGATGGCGCGTTGATGTTCTGGCCGTCGACGAGAAACTCGCCCGTGATTTTCACGTTGTCGATCAGGTCGTTCATGCGATTGAGGCACCGCAGAAGCGTGGACTTACCGCAGCCGGACGGCCCGATGAAGGCGGTCGCCTGCTTCGAGGGAATGTCCATCGTGATGTCGTAGAGCGCCTGGTTCTGGCCGTACCAGAGGTTCGCGTGTCGGATCGCGATCGCCGGTTCGGTGCGGCCGGCTGGCTCCTGCGGCGCGGCAAACGTCACGCCGGACGTCATGCCGCCGGGTGGCCGCGACGACTGCGGGGCGGTGGATTCGGGGCTCGCCATGGTCATGTGCGTATCCATTCTGACTACGAAAACGCCGACGTCTGATACCGCTTGCGCAGGCGATTGCGAACGACGATCGCCGTGAGATTGAGCAGCACGACAATCAGCAGCAGCAACACCGCCGTCGCATACACCATCGGTTTCGCGGCTTCGACGTTCGGGCTCTGGAAGCCGACGTCGTAGATGTGAAAGCCGAGGTGCATGAACTTGCGGTCGAGGTGAAGAAACGGAAAGAACCCGTCGAGCGGCATGTCGGGCGCCAGCTTCACGACGCCCGTGATCATGAGCGGCGCCACTTCACCGGCGCCACGCGCCATCGCGAGGATCAGGCCGGTCAGGATGCCGGGGGCGGCGGCTGGCAGCACGACCCGGAGAATCGTCTGGAACTTCGTCGCGCCGGTCGCGAGCGACGCCTCGCGCATCGAACGCGGCACCGCCGCGAGCGCCTCCTCCGACGCCACGATCACGACCGGCACCGTCAGCAGGCTGAGCGTGAGCGAGGCCCATAGAATGCCGCCGGTGCCGAACGTCGGCGTCGGCAACAGTTCGGGGAAGAACATCCGGTCGATGCTGCCGCCGACGAAATACACGAAGAATCCGAGGCCGAAGACACCAAAGACGATGGACGGCACGCCGGCGAGGTTGTTGACGGCGATCCGCACGATGCGGACCAGCGCGCCCTGCCGCGCGTACTCCCTGAGGTACAGCGCGGCAAGCACGCCGAACGGCACGGCGACGACGCTCATGATCATCACCATCATCACGGTGCCGAAGATGGCCGGAAAGATGCCGCCCTCGGTGTTCGACTCGCGGGGATCGCCCGAAAGGAACTCCCAGACCCGGCTGACGTAGACGCGCGTGCGATCCCACGTCCCGAGTCGATTGGCGGCGTACACCCGGTACAGATCGATCGTCGGCACCTCTTGCTGGGTGCCGTCAGCAGCCGCGAGGGTCAACACGCTGCGCGACGCCGACTGGACGAACGTCGCCAGCTCTTCCTCGAGCGCCGCATACTCCTTCTGGCGTGACTGCAGTTCCGCTTCGTTTGCGGCCCTGGCCGCGGTCTGGTCCACTCCGGGCGACTCCCGCGCCTCGAGATCCAGTCGCCGTCCCCGAAGCCGGATCTGCTCGATGGCGTGGTTTACCTCGCCGATGCGATCGCGTTCGAGACCGCGGATCGCGTCGCGGTCGCGGTCGGCCCGCTCGACCCAGGCCGGCAACGAAGCCAGCGTCGCCTCGCTGCCTGCCGCCGCCTCGCGATCGCCGTCGACGAGCTTCACCGGCCTGCCGATGAACGGACCGTACTCGCGCCGCTCGACGTAGACGGCGTCACGCGGTTGCTCGCGTGCCCGAATCTGATCCTCGTCCACCCAGCGGAAGTCGGTCCCGGTCAGATCGCGGTTGCCCAGCTTGAGCTGCAGGCGCATCCGCGTCAGGTGCTCCGGCGTGCCGGGCGCGGGGATCGGCTCGCGCGCGACGACCTCGCCCAGCAGCACCGTGCCGTCCTGCAGCGTGATCTGATCGAGCGGCTTGGGCCAGAAGAACCCGAGCCCGTTCGACAGGATCAACGCGATCATGCCCATGATCATGATCAGGCACACGCCGAGACCCGTACCCGACAGCCAGATGGCCGCGTCGCCGCGCCGGAAGAGGTCGCGCAGGGAAGACATCAGATGGCCTTGTACCGATCGCGCAGGCGCTGGCGGATGACTTCCGCCACCGTGTTGATCACAAACGTCATGACGAACAGCAACGCCGCCGCGAGAAACAGCGTGCGGTACAACGTACCGCCGTAGGGCGCCTCGGGAATCTCGACCGCGATGTTCGCCGAGAGCGTCCGGATCCCGTTGAAGATGGACCACTCCATCACCGGCGTGTTGCCCGTCGCCATCAGCACGATCATCGTTTCGCCGACCGCGCGGCCGAAGCCGATCATGACCGCCGAGAACACGCCGGGGCTGGCCGTCGGCAACACGACGCGCACGGCCGTCTGCCAGCGGCTGGCGCCGAGTGCCAGCGACGCTGCCGTGAGGTTGGACGGCACGCTGGTGAACGCGTCTTCGGCAATCGTGAAAATGATCGGAATCACGGCGAAGCCCATCGCCAGGCCAACGACGAGGCAATTGCGTTGGTCGTACGTCAGGCCCATGACAGACTGAATCCAGGACCGCGCATCGCCGGCGAACAGCCACAGCTCGACGGACGGGCCGATCGCCAGCGCGACCCACCCGCCGACGATCAGCATCGGCACGATGACGAAGACTTCCATGCCGGGGCGAAGCCGCTGCGCCACTGACCGGGGCAACAGATTCCACAACACGACGCCCGCCGTGCCGAAGATCGGCGACAACCCCATCATCAGGAACACGGACACCAAGTTCCGCTCGACGACGGCAGCGAGGTAGAGGCCCGCTAGAAATCCGATGACGACGCTCGGCAGCGCCGCCATGATTTCGACGGTCGGTTTGATCTTCGCTTTGATCGAGGGATGGACGAATTGAGACGTGTACAGCGCCGCGAAGATCGCGATCGGCACCGCGAAGAGCATCGCGTAGAGCGTGCCCTTGATGGTGCCGAAGATGAGCGGCACCAGGCTGAGCTTCGGCTCGAAGTCGTCAGACCCGCCCGTCGACTGCCACACGTACTCCGGCGCCGCGTATCCCTCGTACCAGGCCTTGCCGAACAGCGTGCGGAGGCTTACTTCGGGATGCGGGTTGTTCAGCGTGTAGACAGCGAGCGCGGTTTCGGCCAGCGAGTAGACGGCGTCGGCCTTTGGCGCCATCACCAGGCGCACGCCGGCGCCCGCGTCCGGCAGCCGTGCAAGCGTCCGTTCGGACGTCTGGTGTCTGACGACGAGCGATCCATCGGATCCGGCGGCGGCGAAACTGCGATCTCTGGGCGACGGCGCCAGCGACACGACGGCCGACCGCTGAGACTCGTAGTCGTGCCCTTTGATCAGCGGCTCGCGGCCATCCGGCAGCGTCGCCTTGAACCAGCTGGTGACGCTTCCGTTCTCGGTGCCGACGATGAGTGAGTTGCCGCCGATGAGAAACTCCAGGGCCGTGACGGCGTCGCTCGCCACCACGACCTGATCGGTCAGGCGGGGCTCGTCGTCGGACACGTCGTACATCCAGAAGAACATCCGGCCGGCCGTCGTGGCCGCGGCAAAGGCGCCGTGCCGGCCGGCTCGCACGTGGGTCACGGCCTGACCCGCCGGAACGCGCACCGTCGCCAGTTTCCCGACGCCTGCGTCATCCGACCGCCACAACGCCAGCTCATCGTCCGCGACAAGCGCGGCCACATAGCGGCGGCCCTCTTCCTCGATGTAGGTCACCTGGCGGATCGGGCGCCTTGCCGGATCCATGTCGGTGACGCCGCGCGCTCGCACAGAAACGTCGAGCGACGACAGGACCGAATCGGTGTACTTCGGTGCGTAGGTGACCTGCGTCAGCGCGACGCGGCCATCGGACGTGCCGGCCGCCATGAAGTTGCCGAGCAGGCTTCGTGACGAAGAGACGATGGCGGTGCCCGCCGGGAGGTCGGGTACCGGAAACACGACAGCCTGACGGCCGTCGCTGATGTCGTAGAAGATGACGCGGCCGTCCGGCGTGATGGTGAAGGAATACTTGCGGTACTCGTCCACGCCGAGCGCCCGCATGGCCGGGACGGCCGGGACGCGCTCCGCAGTCGGAACGCTGGCGCCAGCGGAGAAATCCGCGGACCGGAAGAGCGGGACCGCTTCACTGGCGATAAAGACGAGGATGCCGAGCACGCTGGCGACGACCGAGAGGCCACCGAGCGTGATGATGAAGACCGCCGCGCGGTCGATCCGCTTGAGCCTGGCGATGCGCCGGGTCGCGGCGACCATCTTGGAGCGAATGGGTTGTTCAGCCACGGCCCAGCGTCACCACACTCCGCCGGCGGAGCGGCGGCACATACGGCCGCCGGTCCACCGGAAAACATTGCGGGTCTACTTCGTGACCTTCGCGAGTTCGGTCGCGGCCAGCGCCGCCGGCAGCGGCATGTAGCCGTCCTTGACGACAACTTCCTGGCCTTCGCGGCTGTACATCAGCTTCACGAACTCGAGGGTCAGCGGATCGAGCGGCTTGCCCGGCGCCTTGTTGACGTAGACGTAGAGGAAGCGCCAGAGCGGATACTTGCCGCTGGTCACGTCCGCGTAGGCGCCGTCGGAAAACTGTCCCTTGTCGGTCTCGGCCAGCGGAACCGCTTTCACGCCGGACGTCTTGTAGCCGATGCCCGAGTACCCAATGCCGTAGCGATCCTCGGTGATGCCCTGGACGACCGATGCCGAGCCGGGCTGCTCTTTCACCGTGTTCTTGTAGTCGCCGTTCTTGAGCGCGAACTCTTTGAAGAAGCCGTAGGTGCCGCTCGCGGAGTTGCGGCCGTAGAGGCTGATGGGCCGGTTCGCCCAGTCGCCGGTCAGGCCGAGCTGGCCCCACGTCTTGATGTCTTCCTTATAGCCGCGCTTGCGGCTCTTGGAGAAGATGGCTTCGACCTGGGCCATCGTGAGCTTGGCAATCGGATTGTCGCGATGGACATAGACGGCCAGCGCGTCGTACGACGTCTTCAGCTCAGTCGGCTTGTAGCCGTGCCGGGCCTCGAACTGGTCCATCTCGGCGCCGCGCATCGCGCGCGACATCGGGCCGAACTGCGCGGTGCCGCCGATGAGCGCCGGCACGGCGGTCGTGGAGCCCTTCCCCTCGATCTGAATCTTGACGTTCGGGTACATCTTTCTGAACGTCTCGGCCCAGAGGGTCATCATGTTGTTCATCGTGTCCGAGCCGATGCTGCTGACACTGCCGGACACGCCGCTCACGCGGGAGTAGGCGGGCAGGCCCGTATCGACGCGGAGTGCCTGGGCGCCGGCCAGGGCCACGGCCCCGAACGCCACCAGACCAACGATTGAGAGGAGTCTTCGCTTCATGACATCACCATCCTAGAGAGCCGGCACGGCCGGCACGTTACACGACTGTTAAATCGTCGTTACATCTAAGAGTTGCCGGGGGACTTCGTCCCGCCGGACCCCCTGACGCCGTCGCTCAGAAAATGAACTGCATTTGCGACCGGAACTCGAACTGCTTCTGGGTGCCGGTGGTCGAGTTCTGCGTCCTGACCTGGCCAAAGTCGTTCTGCCACTTCACCGTGTGGCGGAGGTAGTAGTAGCTCAGCGCCCCACGGGTCTCCTGCTGAATGTTGTTCGAGGCCGAGAGCGACGGGTCGCTCTGCCCGTGCCTGACGGCCACTTCCCAGGTGCGGCGGTGGAACAGATAGCCGGCCTGCACGAAGAAGCCGTTGGCGTTGAACTTCGCGCCGGTCTCCGGCGTGCGTCTCGCATAGGCATACATGCCGTTCGTCGAGAAGCCCTTGAACTTGTAAATCCAGTCCAGGCTCACCGCGTTCCACTTCTGGTCGTTGCCCGTGGTGGCGAGGAAGTTGTTCTGGCTCTCGACGTTGATCGCCACGGCATACAACGGCACCGTCGTCGACTCGAAGTCGCTCTCCGAGTAAAGCGCGCCGGTCACCCAGGATCGCTGGTTGAGCACCTGGTTGCCATTCGGCTGCCACATCAGCCGCGCGTTGTACTGCATCCTGTTGTTGTCGTTCGCCGTGCGCGTCACGCCGTTGCCGTTGAACACGCCCACGCGCCATTCCCACTTGTTGTTCGGCGTCGAGCCCCAGAACGCGAGGCCGGTTTCACGGCCGCGGAAGAAGGTGTTGCTGACGAGCGCGCGATCGGCGAATTGCTGGCTGCCGGACGACGTCATTTCCTGGGCGCCGTAGGACGGCTTGAACTGACCGAGGTGCACGCGGAAAAGGCCGCGACCCTTCGACAAGTCGATGTCGAAGGCGGCGTCCTCGAGCAGCGCGCCGGCGTTGCTGCCCGTCACGGCCGGGAAGTTGACCTGCGTTTCGTACGTCAGCCAGTTCTTGATCATCCAGCCCTCGAGCTTGAACTTCGCGCGGCGGATGCGCCAGGAGGCCAGCGGATCGCCGGCCGCAGCGGTGCCCGCGAGAATCGCGGAATTGCTGGATCGGTCGTCGTAGGTGAAGCGGGTCTGCACGCGGCTCGAGATCTCAAGATAGGCGTTGTCCGTCGTGATGCGCGACTTGCCGTCGCGCCACACGAACGTCAACACGGGCGGCGTGGGATCCGGCACGACTTCAGAGATGCCGTGCTTGAAGAAGTAGAGCTGAATCGCGCGCTCGTTGTCGCCGACGACCGTCTCGCCGTTCGGGCCGGAGCCGGGCTTGGTGATTCCCACGCCCATCTCGCCGGTCTTCTCGAACCGGTCGGCATTGGCCGCAACGTTGAACACGTAAATCCGGCCGTCCTTCGTGATTTCCTTGTAGTACAAACCCTGCGCGAACGTCGGGGCGGCCACGGCCAGCAGCACGACCCACACGCCCACGTTTGTCAGCGCTCGCCGCGCCATGCCTGTCATTCGATTCATTGCGATTGACCCTCTCCCGGGGACGTTGCCCCTCGTAACGTCGCCCCGCCAAGGTATGAGGCGGAAATATCGGGTAGGTGACGAGGGTGTTGCGACGGTGTTAATTCGTCGCGCGGAGCGCAGGAACATGCCGGAATCGGGGAATTGCGCAGAATTAACGCGGACGATACGAGCGAGAAACTCGGTCCCGTTACAGTGCCCATAGGAGACTGAGATTGTTGGGGGCTGTTCCCGCTCGAATCCTCGTCGTCGAAGACGACAAGGACATCGCACAACTCATCAAGCACACGCTCGAACGCGGCAGCGACACCAAGGTGGACATCGTCGGTAGCGGAGATGCCGCGCTGAAGGCCGTGAATGACGCGGTGCCCAATCTGATATTGCTCGACCTCAGCCTGCCCGTGCTCGACGGTACCGAGGTGTGCCGGATGCTTCGGGCGCGCCCGGCCTCGTCGCGGGTGCCGATCATCATGGTGACGGCACGCACCGAGGAAACCGACATGGTGTCCGGGCTGGACCTCGGGGCCGACGACTATGTAACGAAGCCGTTCCGGCTGCGGGAACTTGCGGCGCGCGTCCGAGCCGTGCTCCGGCGGCAGTCCACTACTCGCGAATCGTCGCTGTCGCTGTATCGCGGAAAGCGCATCACCGCCGACCTTGACGCCGTCGCGGTAACCGTCGATGGCGCGCCGGTCCGGCTAACGCGGCGTGAGTTCGGACTGCTGAAGTACCTGCTCGAAAACCGCAACCGCGTGCTGTCGAGGGAGCGCCTGCTCGAGCGGGTGTGGGGCTACGAGCGGTTCGTGGAAACCCGATCCATCGACGTGCACGTGGGCCGGCTTCGCGCCAAGCTCGGCGCCGCGGGCCCGCAGATCGAAACCGTCGTCGGCCTGGGTTATCGATTCGTCGAGTAGTGGTGCCCGACGAGTTCGAATGACTGCATCGCGCGTTCGACGCGATGCCAGTCGGTATACCGCACGTCGCGGACAAATCGCCGGTCGCGCTCTTCAGTGAGCTTCCAGTCGTCTTCGCTTCTCGTGACCGTCAGCCGGACGGTGTGCCCTTCGGACGTGAATTCGCGACTCAACATGACCAGCCTCCTTGACGCCTGACTGCGCACCGGCGCTAGCGTTCGGACCGGGAAATTTCGAAGATCCGGGTCGTCCCGCTGATTTCGTTCGCCAGCACGAGCAGCGGCCGGCCGTTCGGGCTGTCCTCGGCCGGGATGACCAGCATGCCCTCGGGCCCAAGATCCTCCGCCTGCGAGCTGTTCGCAGGCTGCCCAAATCCGCGGACGTTGACGTAGCCGTCCAGTACCGGCGCCGCCACATTCGTCAGGTCGTATATCGCGACTCCGCCAATGCGCTCCAGCGCGACGAACACGTACTGGCGACCGAAAAGGCGCGCCACCTTGACGGTCTCAGGCTCGGGCCCCTTGTCGTCGCTGCGGCTGTCCCGGGTCCAGTTGTTCGGATTGACGTTCAGGTTGTCGTTGTTCGTGTGAGTCGCATTGAAGTAGTCAGGGTGGTGGTCGCGGACGAGTTGCTCCAGCGCGTCGCCGCTGTCGAACACGAGCGCGCCGCCCGTGGTCCAGATTGAGAACGACCGCGCACCGAAGGCATAGAGCTGATCGAAGTCTCCGTCGCCGTCCGTGTCGCCGTTGTAGCGCGTGACGTTCAGCCGGCCGAGCGACGCATTGGCTTTGAGCGAGACGGAGTCCGGAAATGCCGCCGGATCGAGGTTCAACGAGCCGACGCGGGCCGCCTCAGACCCTCCCGGCAGTCCGGGCCACTCCCGCACGTCGCCTTCATTGGCGGTGAGGAGCAACGTCTTTCCGCCCGCGCGGAAGGCCTCGATCGCATCGGGTTGGTACATGCCCCACACTGGCCGCGGGATGATGTTGATGGACTGACCGTCCCGGTCGCTGCCATCGAAACCGTGGCCAGGCAGCGAGTGGTCCTTGAACCCAAGGCCGACGAGGTGCGTGACCTGCTTCGTGACGAGGTCAATCACCGCGAGGGCATTGTTCTCCTGTAGCGTGACCCACGCCGTTCGTGAGTCGTGCGACACGGCAATGTACTCCGGCTCCATGTCCTGCGCGACCGACGCTCCGGGGCCAAACCGGCGAATCGACGGATCGAGCGTGGCCGCGTTGTAGGCCGCGAAACCGGCCGTCGTGACGGCGGACGCCGAGAGCATGGCCACTCCGCCTGAGAGGTCGATGAGGCTCACGCTGCCCTCGGGATCCACCGACGCCAACTGCCCGTAGCTGTTCGGCTCGCCTTCATTCGCCACGAGTACGGTCCGCCCGTTGGGCGAGAAGGTCAGCATGTCGGGGAGCGCGCCGACCGCAACGGCGCCGAGCAGTCCGCCGTAAGCGTCGAAGAACGCGACCGTCCCTGAATCGGTCTTCACTCGCGCTTCAATCGCGACCGCCACTACGCCGTTGTGCGTCGCCACACTGTTCGCCTGGCTGCCCCACGGCGTCACGTCAATCCAGTGCATCAGCACGGGAGTCGTGGGGGTCGAGATGTCGAGGACATCGACGCGCTGCCCGTCGAGATTCACGACGAACAGCCGACGTGTGGCCGCGTCGTAGGCGGCGATTTCCGCGGCGCCCCGGTCGAATGCGCCCGTCCGGTAGACGCCGACCGGTGTCAGCACAATCGACTTTGAAGGCGGGGCGCCCGCCACTCGCGCGTCGCCGCCGACTAACCCCACCAGCGTCGCTCCCGCGGCTACGGCCGCCACAGACCAATACCACCGCGTCGCCAATCGCATATCCATCATTCCGCGCTCCTGGCCACCGACTCTTCCGTGAGCTGCGCCGAACGAAGCGTATCGACACGGCGAAACGTGGATGTCTCGACCGTGTCAACACGACGTAAACACTCGGACAGGAGGCGCGATAATATCGGGCGTGCCTGACAAGAGACGCGTCGCGGGACTCTCGTGGTGCGCCGCCACGCTCCTGCTCGGGCCGTTTCCTGCGCAATCGCCGTCTGTCGATGTCTCTGTCAACGCACTTACGACAGCCGCGGTCGCCTACGTCGCCGACTACAAGAAGCAGTTCGCGTTCCTCATCGCCGATGAGGAGTACGCACAAACGCTGTACAACGCCGACGGCCGCAAGGTCCGCGCGCGCGTCGTCAAAGCCGAACTCTTCCTGACCTACCTGCCTGTGGACGATGAGTGGATGGCAATTCGAGATGTCATGGAGGTCGACGGCGAGAAGATCCAGGACCGTGAGGATCTCCGCGCCCTGCTGCTGAAGAGCAGCGAGCTGCGGCTGGTGAAGCACCTCGCCCAGCGGAACGCCCGATTCAACCTCGGCCGCGTCGAGCGCACGTTCAACGAGCCGACGCTGCCCTTGCTCCTGCTCGACCCGCGGCGGGCGGCGAGGGTGAAGTTCGATCGCACGCGCGTCGCGCGCACCGCGGACCTCACGCTGGCCACGCTCGGCTTCGAGGAACGCGACCGGCCCACGCTCATTGCGACCAGGGAAGGCGACTCCGTCCGGGGGAAGGGCGAGTTCGTGATCGACGCCCGCACGGGCGCGGTGCGCCACACGGTCTTCCGGTTCACGCGCCCCGGGATCGACGTAAGGCTCGAAACGGTCTATGCGAAGGACGAGAAGCTCGACCTGTGGCTGCCTTCAACCTTCACCGAGCGGTACGAATCCGGCGGCACCGTCGGCGGGCGCCGCCCGCGCACCGACGCGGAACGCGCGCTGCACGAACTCGTGGAGTGTCAAGCGACGTACTCGAACTATCGACGGTTCGACGTGACGGCGAGAATCAAGTAAAGGTTCCGCGTGCCTGGCGCGGGGTGCGGCGTGGGCACATGCTCCTCACTTCCAGATCCACTTCAGAAGCTCTGGCAGATTCGGCGGCTTGCCCTGCATCAGCAGGCCGACGCGGAAGATGCGGCCGGCGGCCCAGACCACGGTGGCGGTAGTGCCGAGCAGCAGCACCACGGAGAGCAGCACCTGCCACATCGGCGGGCCGGGCGGCAGGGCCAGGCGAAGCATCATCGCGAACGGCGCGATCGACGGGAACAGGGACAACCCGACGGAGAGCCCTGATTCGGGCGCGCGCATGACGACGAACGATCCCAGGTACGCGAGGATGATCAACATCATCGCCGGCTGAATCATGCTCTGCGAGTCCTTGAGATCAGAGCAGGCCGATCCGATGGCGAGGAAGATCGATCCAAACAGCAGCGCCGCGCAGACCATGTAGAGCAGGAACCACGCAACGAGCACCGGATCGATCAGGTCGGGACGTCCCCAGGACACGAGCATATACATGCCGCCCGCGAGATAGACCAATGTCAGCAGCGTGGCGACCCCCACGACACCCACGAGCTTGCCCGTGAGCAGTTCGACCGGCGTCACCGAGCCAAGCAGCACTTCGCTGATCTTGCTCATCTTCTCTTCGATGATCGCGTTCAGCAGGTGCATCGCGCCCGTCATCACGCTCATGAACATGAGCACCAGCACGAACATCGGGAGGCCGATGCGCTCCAGGTCGTCCACTTCCCTGGCTTCCACGGCAGCGCCGTCCGGCCCGCGCTCGACGAGGCCGAAACGGACGAGATCGCCCCATGCGGTCAGGCGCTTCACCTGGGTTTGATCCACCCCCGCCGCCGCGAAGCGACGCTCGGTCGCCACTTCGTTGACGGCCGTTTCGAGCCACCGCGTGGTCGGCTGCGCGGAACTCGTCTGGGCGTAGAAATGCAGCGTCGCCTGCGGGTCCGTCTTCTCCTCGTCGCCGCCCGCCTTCTTGGCGGCTGCCCTGGCCTCCGCCTCGAGGGCGGCCTTCTCGACGGCCGCCAGGAAACCCGACGGAATCTCCACGAACGCGAACAGCTCCTTCTTCCTGACCTGTTCGGACAGATCGACCATGACCGTGTCGCGATCGCGCCCGGCCGGATCGACGCGCCGGAGCAGGAAGTGCGCGTCCTTCTTGGCGTCGCCCTGGCCCGCCGCGAGGTTGTGTTTCGCGGCTCGCGCCGCGACGCCGTCGTAGAGCACGCCCGTGCCGTCGATGACGGCAATGGCGCGATCGGTCGTATCCACGTGGTCGTCGGCGTAGCTCATGAACGCCATGAACACCACCATCAGCGCCGGCACGAGCAGGATGCCGATGATGAACGCCTTCGTCTTGACGAGCTGGACGAATTCCGTTTCCGCGATCGTGAGAATGCGGCGCATCACGCCACCTCCCCAGCCGCGCGAAGATCCTCGGCAGACGGCCGCGCGATCCGCACGAAGATGTCGTGCAGGGACGGCTTCGTCACCTCGAACTGCAGCACGGCCGTGCGATCCACGAGCGCGCGAAGCAGCGCCTGGGGATCGCCCGAGAACCTCAGGTCCTGGAAATTACCGTGGTCATTCACGCCGTCGACGCCGGGGATGCCTGAAAGCGCGTGCGCGCCGCCGGCGAGGCGCACGCGTACGGTGTCGTGGCCGTACTGCTGCTGAATCGCATCGAGCGATCCGTCCAGCACCTTTCGGCCCTTGAAGATCATGAAGATGCGATCGCAGAGCTTTTCGGCGGCGCCCATGTCGTGCGTGGAAAACACGACGGTGGCGCCGTCCCGGCGCATGCCGAGCACCGCGTCCCTGAGCGTTTCGGCGTTGACCGGATCGAGTCCGGAGAACGGCTCGTCGAGAATCAGCAGCTTCGGGCGCGACACGACGGCGGCAATGAACTGGACTTTCTGCGCCATGCCCTTCGACAACTGGTCCACGCGCTTGTCGGCCCACGCCGCCAGACCGAGGCGATCGAGCCACTGCGCAATCACGGGGTCGAGTTCTCTCTGCGTGCGCCCTTTGAGGCGGCCGTAGTACCGAAGGAGTCGGCGCACCGGCATCTGGCGATAGAGGCCGCGCTCTTCCGGCAGGTAACTTACATCGTCGCGCGCCGCGTTCGTCCCGCGATCGCCCAGCACGACGATGTCACCCGCATCAGGCAGGATGATGTTCATGATCATCCGGATCGTCGTCGTCTTGCCGGAGCCATTCGGTCCGATGAAGCCGTAGATGGAGCCTTCGGGTACTTCGAGCGACACGTTGTCGACGGCTCGATGTGCGCCGAACGTCTTGCTGACGCCGCGGATGTCAATGGCAGTCATGTGGGTCGTGATTTGACAGGTTTGTGAAACATTTCACATCATATAGGCGTTGATTCGGGTCCGGCGCCCGCCCGAAATCCGCTTCCAGAAAAGCCCGTTCTCGGCATAGGCTTAGGGCGCCTTTACGGCCACTATGAGCCAGATTTTCCCCCGCAGTGCGAACGCACTGGCACGCTCTTCTCTGTTCGGCGTCCTCAGCCTGGTGCTGTTCCTCGGGTGGCTGATTTTCACCCTGATGCGCTCATCCTGGGCCACCAAGCAGTTCGAGTTCGTCGACCAGCCGATCCAGTTCAGCCACGCCCACCACGTGGGGGGCATGGGTATCGACTGCCGGTATTGCCATACGTCAGTCGAGAAGTCGTCGTTCGCGGGTATTCCTCCCACGAAGACCTGCATGAACTGCCACTCGCAGATTTTCAGCACGGCTCCGATACTCGAGCCCGTTCGTGCGAGTTTCAGGAACGACACGCCATTGAACTGGATTCGGGTAAATGACCTCCCTGATTTCGTCTACTTCAACCACCAGATCCACATTAAACAAGGTGTGGGCTGCGACACCTGCCATGGGCCGGTGGACAAGATGCCTCTGATGTACCAGGCCCAGCCCCTCCTTATGGACTGGTGCCTCACATGCCACCGGGAGCCCGAGAACTTCATCCGGCCGCGGAGTGAGGTTTTCAACATGAATTACCGGATCCCTGAAGGGACGACCCAGAAGGAACTCGGCCTGCGACTGAAGAAGGAATACAACATCGCGGGAACCGAACACATGACGAGCTGTTCGGTGTGCCACCGTTAGGCTCACCACACCCGGTTTTCTAAGGATTGATAGCTGAAGGACGCCTTACGATGAACCTCGCCGATATCCGAACGCGCCTCGCGGGCCTCGAGGGCCGCACGTACTGGCGCAGCCTCGAAGAGCTGGCCGATACGCCGGAGTTCCGGGAATACGTCCAGCGGGAATTCCCTGCGCAGGCCTCGGAATTCACGGATCCGGCCGGCCGTCGGGATTTCCTGCGCCTGATGGGTGCGTCCCTGGCGCTGGCCGGAGTCAGCGCCTGCACGCGGCAGCCCGAAGAGCGCATCGTTCCCTACGTCCGGCAGCCGGAAGAGATCGTCCCTGGCCGGCCTCTGTTCTACGCCACCGCGATGCCGCAGGGCGGTTTCGGCTATCCGGTTCTCGCGGAAAACCACATGGGTCGCCCGACGAAAATCGAGGGCAATCCCGACCACCCGGCCAGTCTCGGCGCAACCGAGCTGTTCAGCCAGACGGGCATCCTCGGGCTCTACGATCCTGACCGGTCGAGAACCATCATAAACCGCGGTGAAATAAAGACTTGGGGCTCATTTATCGCGAGCCTCCAGGCCGTGTCCGTAGCCCAGCGCGGGCTTGAAGGCGCGGGCCTCCGGATCCTGACCGAGCCTGTCACGTCCCCGACGCTCGGCGCGGCCCTCCAGCAGCTGCTCGCCGACTTCCCCCAGGCGCGGTGGCATCAGTGGGACCCGATCTACGGAACCGTCCAGGACGGGGCCCCGGCGGCCGCCGCCATCTACCGCTTCGACAAGGCTGATGTCGTCGTGGCCCTCGACGCGGACTTCCTGGGATTCGGGCCGGCATCCGTCCGCTACACCAAAGACTTTTCGTCGCGTCGCCGGATGGGCACGCCCGAGGCCGCGCTGAACCGGATGTACGTCGCCGAGCCCGTGCCGACGGTGACGGGGGCCAACGCCGACCATCGCCTCGCCATCAAGTCCCGTGACATCCACGCCCTCGCGGCGGCCATCGCTGCCGGTGCTGGCGTCGCCGGCGCTGCGGCCGGCACGCTCTCGGCCGAAGCGCAGTCGTGGGCGAAGACTATTGCCGCCGATCTGGTGGCGCACAAGGGCACGTCGGCGGTCATCGCCGGCGAGCGTCAGCCTGCCGCGGTGCACGCGCTGGCCCGCGCGATCAACGACGCGCTCGGCAATACCGGCGTCACCGTCACCTACATGGCGCCGCTCGTCCAGTCGCCGGCTGATGGTTCGGCGTCGCTCACGGCGCTGGTTGAGGAGATGCGCGCGGGCAAGGTCGATGCGCTCGTCATCCTCGGGGGCAACCCGGTCTTCACGGCGCCCGCGGATCTCAAGTTCGCCGAAGCGATGACCAAGGTCGGCACCCGCATTCATCTCGGCCTCTATCACGACGAAACCGCCGACCTGTGTCACTGGCACGTCAACGAGGCGCACTACCTGGAATCCTGGGGCGATGTCCGCGCGTTCGACGGCACGGTGTCCATCATCCAGCCGTTGGTCGCGCCGCTCTACGACGGACGCACCGCGCTCGAGATCGTGTCGGCGCTTGCGGGCGGACCGGCCTCCGCACCGATGGATCTCGTCAAGACGTACTGGACGGAAGCGTTCGGAGCGCAGGGCGCCGGGTTCAGGGATCGAAAGGGCCAGCCGTTCGCGAGCGCCGAATCATTCTGGAAGAACGCGCTGCACGACGGTTTCGTGGCGGGCACCTCCATCCTCGCTGGAGCCGCGGCTCCGGCGGCGCCCGCGGCGGCGCCGGTGGCTCCACCTGCCGCGAAGTCCGGCATGGAGATCGTGTTCCGGCCGGACTCGAACGTGCTCGACGGGCGCTTCGCCAACAACGCGTGGCTCCAGGAGCTGCCGAAAGCGCTCTCGAAGGTCACGTGGGAAAACGTGGCGTACGTCAGCGTCAAGACCGCCGCGGACCATGGTGGGCTCGCGAACGGCGACCTGATCAAGGTCGATCACGGTGGCGCCAGCATCCAGATTCCCGTCTGGGTGATGCCCGGCACCGCCGACGACACGGTCGTTGTCCACTTCGGCTACGGCCGGACGCGCGCCGGCAAAGTCGGCAGCAACATCGGCGTGGACGTGTTCCCGCTGCGCACGGCAAGCGCGCCCTGGTTCGACGGCGGGGCCGCAATTTCGGCTGCCGGCGGTCGCGAGTCGCTGGCCTCGGTGCAGAACCACTTCGCGATGGAGGGCCGCAACCCCGTCCGCGTCGTGACCGCCGAGGAGTACCGCAAGGATCCCAAGGGGTCGATCGACCATCTCGGCCCGCACCTCAAGTTCGACAAGTCGATGACGCTGTACCCGGTCGAGCATCCGATCGGCGCGAACGCGGCGCATCGCTGGGGCATGGCGATCGATCTCAACGCCTGCACCGGCTGCGGCGTGTGCATCGCGGCCTGCGTGGCGGAGAACAACATTCCGGTCGTCGGCAAGGCGCAGGTCTGGCGGAGCCGCGAGATGCACTGGCTTCGCGTGGATACGTACTTCGAGGGCGATCCGAACGCGCCGGCGGGCACCTACCACCAGCCCATTCCCTGCATGCAGTGCGAGAACGCGCCGTGCGAGACCGTCTGCCCGGTCGGCGCGACGATCCACAGCGAGGAAGGCCTCAACGACATGGTCTACAACCGCTGCATCGGGACCCGGTACTGCTCGAACAACTGTCC
>CAZJTG010000019.1:0-26138 GCA_964548865.1 uncultured Solibacteraceae bacterium | reverse complement strand
ATGACCGAGCACGACTACTCGCAGATTCCGATTACCGACGGCGGCCGATTCATCGGCTCGGTGAGCGAAACGCGCCTGTATCAGGCGATCGTCCAGGATCCGGAAGTAAAGGGCCGGGCCGTCGAGGCCATCATGCAGCCGGCGTTTCCGTTCGCCGACATCTCGATGGGCATGGAGGCGCTCTCGCGCATGATCACGCCGGAGAGCCCAGCCGTGCTCGTGCGTGACTTCAAGAGCCAGGAAACCTTCATCATCACGCGCTGGGACGTGATCCGCGCGCTCGGGTAATTGCCGCGCCGAGGGCGCGGCCCGCGGGAGCGGAGCTAAAAGGGCGAGACTTTCTTGAACGCACCGAGGACGCCCTTGAAGGCGTCCGCGATGGTGGCGCCGGTGATGGCGCCGGTGCGGACGATTGAGTCCTTCGTCTTCTTCAAGGCACCGCTCACGAACCCCGTGGCGGGCGGCGACGGCGGCGGAATGGCGTAGGCCGCGAGCGTTGGACCGGTCAGGAGCAGTGAGCGGTCATCCTCAACGGGCGCGATCAGTTCCGGCAGCGCGGACGGGCCGTGCGTGACGGCTTCCACCGGGGCTTCAGTCGCACGCGCGACGGGTGGCAGGAAGCGCGCCGTGCCGACGTTCTTCGCGTGAATCGTCCCGCGGACAATCACGCGGCGCTCCGGCACGGGTGCCGGGATCCTGCGGTCGAGATTCTGGGCCAGCAGGGGAACGTCCGGCGCCGGCAGATCCACGGCACGGATAGCCGGCAGCGGCCCGCCGACCGGCCAGTAGTCCACGGCGGCCCCGGCCGCTGCAAGCAGGCCGAGACCGATCACGGCCAGCGTCTTGGCGTAGAAGTCGCGGAGGGAGTCGCCCCGCACGAAACCAGTCTACGCCTGTCACGCCGGTTTTGGTAGGGCCACTTTGCCGGGGGTTACGGCGACGAGCGAAAGGGCGAAGGCGACCGACCCCCCCTATGATGAGCGCAGGCTGACGTGACCCTTCCCGCCCTCCCACCCATCGAGAACCGCGCCGCGCTCCTCCAGGCGCTGCGATCGCGCGCAGACCAGGTCTTCAGTCGGGCCGCCGGCGCGCCGCTCATCGGCGGCAACACCGTCCAGGTGCTGCGGGACGGCCGGGAGAACTACCCCGCGTGGGAAGCCGCCATGCGAAGCGCGCGCAGCACGATTCACGTCGAGATGTACATCATCCATCGAGATGCCACGGGGCGACGGTTTCTCGATTTGCTGGCCGAACGCGCCCGCGACGGCGTGAAGGTGCGCGTGATCTATGACTGGTTTGGCTGCGGCTGGTCGCCGCTGCTGGGGCTGTTCCGGCCGCTGATCGACGCCGGTGGCGAGGTGCGCGTCTTCAATCCACCGCGCTGTACCGCCGCCCTGGGCTGGACCACGCGCAACCATCGCAAGTACATCGCGGTGGACAGCTCCGTGGTATTCGTTGCGGGCCTCTGCGTCGGCCGCATGTGGGAGGGCCGCCCCGAGAAGGGTCAGGACCCATGGCGGGACACGGGCATGGAAATCACCGGGCCCGCCGTCGCGCACGCCGAGCGCGAATTCGCCAAGAGCTGGCGCCTCGCCGGCGGCACCCTCGACCCGGCCTCGCTCCCCGGCGACCTGGACATCGCGCCCACCGGCACGGTCGATCTTCGGCTGATATACACGGAACCGTTCACCGCGGCGATGCTCCGGACGGACCTGCTCGTCGCCGCGATGGCGCGGAGCCGCCTGTGGATCGCCGACGCGTATTTCGTGGCGCATGGCCCGTACGTGGCGGCGCTCCAGCAGGCGGCGATGGACGGCGTCGATGTCAGGCTGCTCCTGCCCCAGGGAAGTGACGTCGGCTGGACGGTCCCCATGTCGCGGACCCTGTACCGCGCGCTGCTCGATGCGGGCGTCCGAATCTTCGAATGGACCGGTTCGATGATGCACGCCAAGACCGCCGTCGCCGACTCGCGTTGGGCGCGCATCGGTTCGACCAACCTGAACCTCAACAGCTGGGTTGGAAACTGGGAACTCGACGTCGCCGTCGAAAACGCGACTGTCGCACACACCCTCGAAGCGCACTACGAAGAGGACCTCGGCCGCTCGACGGAAATCGTTCGCGCCGGCCGCCATCCGCGGCCGAAACCGGGCGCGAGCCGGGCGACCAGGGGCCGGGCCCGCCGGACGGCCAGGAGGGCGCTGCGCACCGTGACCGGCGTCGGCCATAGCATCAGCGCCGCCGTCCTCGGCTCCCGCCAGCTCGAAGAGTGGGAGGCGGCGCCGCTCATCACGGTCGGTCTTGTCGTCGCCGGCCTTGGCCTGCTGGCGTTCTGGCGTCCGGCCGCCATCGCCTGGCCGATCGCGATCGCACTCGGGTGGGTCGCGTTTTCATTCCTCACGGAAGCGGCGCGGCTGCTGCGGAAGAGGTCGTGAGTGCCTTGCGGCGTCCGGGTCCGGTAAAATACCCGCGATGGTCCGGCTGACGATCGTGGCGGGAACGGCCTGCGTCATCGTCGCGGGCGGACTCACGACGGCCGCCGGGACGGCTCAGACGGCCTCGTCGCCAGCCGATGCCGGCCGCCGGATCTACGCACGCCTGAAGTGTGCGACCTGCCACCAGATCGACGGGCGCGGAAACGGCCGCTATCCACTCGACGGGGTCGCGGCGAGAGTGCCTGCCGACGGCCTGCGGCGCTGGCTGACAGACGCGGCTTCCATGGAAGCTGCGCTCCCCCGCCTGCCGGCCCTCCGGATGTCCACGATGAAGTACCGCCTGAACACCGAGGACCTCGACGCGTTGGTAGCGTACCTGCAAACCCTCAAGTAAGATTTGGCTGGTCCCATGACGTTCTGGTTTTCGCGAGCCCACGGCCAGAATCGCGATCCCGGCATGCTCGGGCCCCTCGAATGGCGCGTGCTCGAGGCGCTGTGGAAGCGGGGCGCGCCGGCCTCCGTTCGCGACCTCACACCCGAGTTCACGGACATCGCCTACACCACGCTGATGACGACGCTCGATCGGCTGCATCGCAAGGGCGTGCTGGCGCGCGAGAAGACCGGTCGGGCATTCGTCTATCGTCCGCGCCTGACAAGAGCTGAGTTTCAGTCGGCCCGCGCGGGCGATGCCGTGCGCGCGGCGATCCGGCAGGGTGGCTCGCTGGCGCCCCTGGCGTCGTATCTGATGGATGCGCTGGGTGACCGCGACCGCGAACTGCTGGATGAACTCGAGTCCCTCGTGGCCCAGCGTAGGGCGGAATCGCGGCAGAAGTCATGACCGTCGAATGGCGCATCCTGACGACAGCGCTCGCAGTCTTCGCGGGCGTCGGCGTCCTCGCTGCCGGGCTCGTCCTCGTCCTGGGCAGGAGGATCTCTCAGGGCACTGCGGCGGCCCGCGCCGATCGGCTGGCGGATCTCCGGCTGCTGCCCGCCGCGGCCGGAACCATCGCGAGCGCGATCGTCCTGCTGGCCTTCGTGGCGTTCGAGCCGCGGTGGGAGACCGAGGAGATGGGTGTGGGCGTGCCCGCGCTGGCCGGGTTCGCAGCGCTGCTCTTCGCCGGCTCGGTCGCGCGCGGGTTCCGGCTGATTCGCGCGACCCGCATCACCACCAGGGCCTGGCTGCGCGCCGGAGAGTCCATTTCCCTGGCCGGAATCTCGGCCCCGGCCTTTGCCGTGGACGCGGACTTCCCCGTGGTCACGGTCATCGGTTTCGTGCGGCCGCGGCTGATCATCGCGCGCAGGGTTCTGGACGCCTGCACCGACGAAGAGCTGCGAGCGATCCTCGCCCACGAACAAGGCCACATCAATCGACGTGACAACCTCAGACGGCTGCTCATCTGCATGGCGCCGGACGTGATCGCCTGGCTGCCCGTCTCCACGCGGTGGTTCGACGACTGGCGCGAGGCCGCTGAGGACGCCGCGGACGATGCCGCCACGATGAGCGGCGCCGACGGACCGCTGCGACTCGCGCAGGCGCTTCTCAAGGTCGCGCGGCTCGTGCCGGACTCGCAGCCGCGGCCGGCCCTGCCGGCCAGCACGCTGTACAGAGGCGAGCGCCTCGAGCGCCGCGTAAACCGGCTCATCGGCCGCGACGCCGCGGCGTCATCGTCCTCGATCGAGGCGCCGCACGCAGGCACATCGCCGCGCCGTCTGCTGGCCGCCTTCATCGTGACCGTCTCCCTCGCCATGCTCGAGCAGATTCACGGGCTGGTCGAGCGCGTCATCCACAGCCTTCCGTAGATCGTGTCTGTCGTTCTCGGCACCGACGTCCTTTTCGATCGCCAGCTCCTCGCCGGGCGGACGATCGGCCTGGTCTGCAACCCCGCGTCGATCGACGGCCGGTTCTGCCACGTGGTGGATCGCGCCGCTGCCGCCGGAGTGCGCGTGGGCGCCATCTTCGGCCCGCAGCACGGGTTCAATTCCGATCTGCAGGAAAACATGATCGAATCGCCGCACGCGCGCGATGCGCGGCGGAACGTCCCTGTCTACTCCCTCTATAGCGAGACGCGCGAGCCGACGACGGAGATGCTCGCGGGCCTGGACGCGCTCGTCATCGACCTGCAGGACGTGGGCACGCGCATCTATACGTACATCTACACGATGGCCAACTGCCTGGCGGCCGCCCGCAGACACGGGCTGCCCGTCATCGTGTGCGATCGGCCGAATCCCATCGGAGGCGACGCGGTCGAAGGCCCGATGCTCATGCCGGGTTATGAATCGTTCGTCGGCCAGTTCCCAATCCCGATGCGGCACGGCATGACGATCGGCGAGCTGGCCCGGCTCTTCAACGATCAATTCGGCCTCGGCGCCAAGCTCGAGGTCGTGCGGATGCAGAACTGGTCGCGCCACCAATACTGGGAAACGACGGGTCTGCCGTGGGTGTTGCCGTCACCCAACATCCCGACGGTCGATTCCGCGGTGGTGTACCCGGGCACCGTCCTGCTCGAGGGGACGAACATCTCCGAGGGCCGCGGGACGGCGAGACCGTTCGAGCTGGTGGGCGCGCCATGGGCCGTTGCGGAAAGAATCAGCGGTCAACTGAACGAGCTCGGCCTTCCGGGCGTGCACTTTCGACCGGCGGCGTTCGAACCCACTTTCCACAAGCACGCCGGCATGTCGTGCGGGGGATGCCAGATTCACGTGACCGATCGCTCGACGTTTCGCGCGGTCGAGACCGGCGTCGCGGTGACAGCGGCATTCCGTGCCGCGAATCCTTCCGCGTTCGCGTGGCGCGATCCGCCGTACGAATACGAGCACACGACGCCGCCGATTGACATCCTGTACGGATCGGCCGGCCTGCGCGACGGTCTCGCACGCGGGGCGTCGGCGGCATCGCTCGCCGCCGCGTGGGTCCCCGGCGTGGCGGCCTTCGCTGAGATCCGCAAAGCGTTTCTGCTCTACTAGCCAGCCATGCGACAGACAGACGCGGACCTCCGCGGACGCTTCGAGCAGCATCTGACGATCGAGGCCGATCCGCAGCTGGTCTTCAGCTGCTTTTTCAATCCCGATGCGTTGCGCGCGTGGTGGCAGACCGTCCGGTCCGTGACGACGCCGGTCCCCTTCGGCGTCTTCGCGGTCGAATGGCCGCGCACGCCGTACACGGACGATCTGCTCGGTCCGCTCGGCGGTGTGTTTCACGGCACAGTGGTGGACGTCCGTCCAGGTCAGGGCTTCCTCGTCGCCGACGCCTGGTACATTCCGCCGGAGGGCGATCCCATCGGACCGATGGCCCTGCAGGTCGATTGCACCAAGGATCGGGCGGGCTGCCGCCTCGACGTCCGGCAGGACGGCTACGAGGATTCTCCTCGCTGGCGTCGCTACTACGCCGTCATCTCGCGCGGCTGGCAGATTTCGCTGACCGCCCTCAAGCGCTACGCTGAGACCGAAGCCAAGCAGCACAGGCGGCCCTGAAGGACCGTTGGACGTGTCGCCGGCCGAGCCAGGCTCGGCGGCATCAGATCGCTTCCACGTGCACGAAGTTGGCGTCCGTCCGCCCGAGCGCCGGTCCGATCGACACGAACACGACGACGGCGCCCCGCGCGACGAGGCCGCGCTCGACGAGCACGCGCCGCACGTCGGCGGGATCCGGCGGCGCGACGAACGACGTGACACCCCAGACCACGTTCAGTCGGGCGGCGACCGCGGGCGACGATGAGGCCGCGAGAATCCGCGCCGGCGGACGGAGCGCGGCCAGCACCCGGGCGGTCCGGCCGGCCTCGGTGAGGGCCACGATCGCCGCCGCGCCGGCGCGAGACGCGAGCGCCACCGCCGCTTCGCAGAGCGCGCGGGCATGCGGCGCCGGCGTGGCAAAGAGACGAAGAGGATCGGCCCCCTCCGCGTCGGGGCCTGATGCCATGCGTGCCTGCGCCGCACGCCGCGCGGGCGCCCGCTCGGCTTCGCGCAGGATGCGATCGAGCGTGGCGACGCTCTCGACGGGATAGCTTCCGATCGCGGTTTCACCCGCCAGCATCACCGCGTCGACACCCTCATCCACGGCGTGTGCGGCGTCGGTCACTTCCGCCCGCGTGGGTCTCGGCGATGCGCGCATCGACTCGAGGACCTGTGTCGCCAGCACGACGGGAATGCCGCGGTCGCGGCTCGCCAAAACGAGGCGTTTCTGGACAGACGGGATCACCTCGAGCGGCATCTCGATGCCCAGGTCGCCTCGCGCCACCATGATGCCGTCGGCCACGTCGAGAATCTCCTCGATCCGATCCACCGCCTGAGGTTTTTCGATTTTGGCGATGAGCGGCAGATCCGGCGCGCCGGCGGCGACCGCCGCTTGTCGCACGCGCGTGACGTCGGCCGCCGACTGGACGAAACTGATCGCGACCAGATCGACGCCCATCGCAATCCCCGCCCGAAGGTCGGCCTCGTCCTTCGGCGTCATCCCGGACACTTGCAGATCGACCCCTGGCACGTTGATGCCCTTGTGCGAGTCGAGCCGGCCGCCGGTGATGACCGTCGCCTCGATCCGGTCGACGGTCGCGCTCTCCACCTCGAGTTCCATCCGGCCCTCGTCCACGAGTAGCCGGACGCCTGGTCCCACCGACCTGAACAGCGCGGCAAACGTGGACGTGGCCCGGCCGGGAGAGGCGGGCGCCTGGTTGTCGGGGCTGAACTCGATCGTAAACCGCTCGCCGGCGACAAGATCGACGGGCTGCGCGAGGGCGCCGATGCGGATCTTCGGACCGCCGAGGTCCTGCATCACCGCGAGGGATCGGCTGGTTTCACCGGCCGCCCGCCGGATCTCCGCGCACGCTTCCGCGTGTCCGGCGGACGTGCCGTGCGAAAAGTTGAGCCGGAACGCATCCGTACCCGCGGCGATCAGCGCGCGAATGCGCTCGGGCGCCCGGCTCGCCGGACCGACGGTCGCGATGATGCGCGTGGAGCGAAGCGGCCCCCTCACATCGGCCCGCAGATCGGAGGCGTCACTTGCGCGCTTTCCTGGCGGCGACCAGCCTGTCGAAGTCCGCCTGCTCGAGGTACGTCAGGTCGACCCACGCGTGCGCCATTTCGTCCACCGTCCGGTCGCCCCACCCCACCCACTGGCGGGGATCGGGGTTGTTCGGGTTGTTCTCGGTGTTGTCGTGCCAGGCGGTGAAGACGAGCACGGTGCCCTTGGGCAGGAGCGGCGCAACGTCGTCCGCATAGATGTAGTTGACGTGCCAGTTCCATTGGAACCGGTTGACGGCGCTGATGACTTCCTTCCGGCCGTCGGGATACACGGCCTCCATGGTCATGGCCTTGCCGCGCATGTGCATGTGCGGCTGGAAGTTCTCCATGCGCGCCGGCGCCTGGATGACAAAGAAGTTCTGCGTCATCGCGACTTCGTTCGGCGGAATGTCAAGGTCCGTACCCCGGGTGACGTCGAACATGCGCAGGACGGTCCGGTTCTTCGGGACGAACCCCTTGGGATAGAAGTACACGCCGAGCTCGACCTGGTTGTTCCTGATCTCCTCGCCGACCGCGAACATGTGAATCTCCCAGCGGATCTTCGCGCCAGGCAGCATCAGCTTTCCCGCGTCGGGGTTGAAGATCTCTCCGACCTTGCCGACGGCCCACTCCATGAAGAGGCCGGGGCCGGTCTGCACCTCGTGCGCGGTATGCGCGAGCCCCGTGACCCCCTGCTCGCCCTGGTCGAGCGTGGTGAGCACATGATGCACGATCCGGCGGCCGTCGGGGAACGACGGCTTGATCTCAATCGCCCGCACCCATCGGGCTTCCGTGAGGCCGGTGTCGGTGACAGGGCGGAACCACTTGTCCTGCGTGCGCGCCGCAAGCGTGTACGGCGGCGACTTGATCACGAGATCCGGCGGTCCGAGTTCCTTCGCGAACTGCCAGCCGGTGGGATCCGGGAACGACACTGGCGGCGGCAGATCCCGTGGATTGCCTTCCGGCGCGCCGCCATCCACCCACGACACGATCGTCCTGATTTGATCGTCGCTCAGGCTGCGGTCGTTCTTGAAACCGCGCACGCCGATGTTCTTGTCCACATGCCAGGGCGGCATCACCCGCGCGGCGACCTTGGTCTTGATCGCGCTCGCGTACTTCCTGGCGTCGGCGAAGTTCACGAGCGGCATCGGGGCGATCGAGTTCGGCTGATGGCAGACCTGGCACTTCGCCTGGAAGATGGGCGCCACGTCCTTTGAGAAGGTCACGCCGGCCTGCGGCGCCCCGGCCACCACACCGGCGAGGCCGACGACACCGACGACACCGCCGGCAACCAGGCATGCACCGACAAGCAGGCGGAACCTCGACGCGCTCATGGCCTCTCCTTCACTTGATCGACACCTTCAGGAATCCGTTCGTCCAGCAGCACTGGGCATGCCCCGCGCCGGCGACCGATGAATCATTCGCGCGCGCACGCACGACGTAATCGCCGGGCGTGCTGAAGACGGCGCGCGTCGTCAGCTGGCCACCGGCCGCCGCAATGCGACCCGTGGCGGGATCGAACGTGACCTTCCCCGGCCCCTGATGCTTGAACCACGCAATGGTCGTCGGTACGGGCGTCCCGCGGCCCGCGCTGGCCACGCTCGTCGCGCCCTTCCCGTCGTCCCGTCCCCAGACGGTCAGCGTGATCGGCTGACCGGCCGCTCCCGTTACGGGCCCGCCGGTAATGCCCATCGGCCCGCGGCCTTCGGGTCCGGTGTCGGCGAATCGGAGCACCGGCGGCGTATTGCCGGACCCGGCCTCGCCTTCGAGCGCGTCGATCTGCCAGTTCTGATGGAGCGTGCCCGGAATCGCGTAGGTGGCGTCCCGGAACGAGAGCGTCCAGACGACCTCTTTCGTGCCGAAGTCGGCCGGCACGCGCACGCCGAAGACGCCCCAGTGGCGGCGCGGATGAAATTCCGTCGGCTGCCCCTGGTTCGGCGCGCCGGGCGTCACGAAGTTGTTCTTGCCGACGGGAATCTCCACGACCTCGGCGGTGTTGCGGTTGTAGTACCCGAACGACATCGTGTACGTGCCGTCAGGATTCCGGTACCACCCCTCGTAGGCGGGCGACACGCTCTGTCCGGTGGACTTCAACGACGTCAGTGGCAGCTGCGCGACCGCGGGCACGGACGCCCCGGCCGCTATCGCCAGCAGGCCGGCGGCAGCCACGACCCGGCGACCCATCACGGCCGGCCTCCCATCACCGCGCGGTTTCGGAGCGTGCCGATGCCTTCGATCTCCACTTCGATCGTGTCGCCCGCCTTGAAGGAACGCGTCGTGCCCGGCGTCCCCGTGAAAATCACGTCACCGGGTTCCAGGGTGACGTAGCGGCTCAGATAGCTCACCACGGTCGCGACATCGAAAATCAGATCCTTGGTGCGCTGCGACTGCACGACCTCGCCATTGAGACGCGTCTGGAGCAGGAGGTCGTCATAATTCAGGCCCGTCACGATCGACGGCCCCATCGGACCGAAGGTGTCGGAGGCCTTCGCGCGGAACCACTGCAGGTCCTGCTTCTGCCAGTCGCGTTCGCTCACGTCGTTGCCGATCGTCACGCCGAACACGTAGGACTTTGCGTCGGCCACCGACACATGCTTCGCCCGCCGGCCGATGACCACCACGAGCTCTCCCTCGTAGTGCACGTTCTTCGCGTCTGGAGGAATCACGATGTTCTCGCCGTGCGCGATGATCGAGCTGGGATACTTGGCGAACAGTCCCGGGTACTGAGCCGGCGGTCGCTCCCCGAGGTGCGTCTTGTAGTTGAGCCCGACGGCGATCACCTTCTTCGGATCCACCGGCGGGAGGAGTTTCACGTCGGCGAGTCTCGCCGTGCGGCCGGTCGGGGTCGGCGTGGCGAACAGATCGCCTTTCAGCTCGCGGACGGTATCGCCGTCGAGGATGCCGTACGTAGCCGTCCCGCCCGCCGAGTACCGCACGTATTTCGTGACGCCCTGCGTGGCGTCGAGATGGAACGGGCCGGCGAGGAGCGTCAGGCTCGCCAGAACCGCCGAAATTGCTCTGGTGTTCACAATCGTCCTCCCGTGCGCGATGGAATGAGCGCGGGCATCCGCGGGCCGGCCAGGGGTGGAAGCACCGGCGCATTGTGCGCCCGTCAGCCGCAGGATTCAATCAATTCCGTCGCGCCCGCTGGACCCCGGCGGCGCCCCGCGCGCTGCCCTACCGGAACAGAAGCGGCAGCACGTCCCGCAGGCTCCGTCGCCACACGTGCCAGGTGTGCCCGCCCGGGTACGTCGTGAAGGTGTGGCGGATTCGGTGATTGTCGAGCAGTTTCGTGAGCAGCTGGTGGCTGGCCTGGAGGTTCGTCTCGTCCGTACCGACGCTCGCCCAGAACAACCTCAGCCTGGCGTTGGTCTCCTCCGGGGCATCGAAATTGGCCGCAAACGTCTGGCGAATCGCATCCGCGCCGACGGCGCCGCCGACCACGCCCATCGAGCCGCTGAAGGTCGCGACATGGCCGAACAGATCCAGCCGCGCCAGCCCAATCTGGCGCGCCTGATTACCCCCCATCGAGAGCCCGGCGATCGCGCGCGCGTCGGCATCGCGTTTCACCCGATAGAGCCGCTCGACCATCGGAATCACGTCGTCGATGAGATCGCGTGAGAACTCGCCCAGGTCGCGGCGGGCGAACGTCGGGTGGTTGCCGATCCGGACGCTCGCCTCTGGGTGCCCGAACGGCATGACGACGATCATGGGCGTCGCTTTCCGGTCGGCGATGAGATTGTCCAGAATCACGTTTGCGAGGCCGTCCATGACCCACGAGGCCTCGATGCCGCCGCTCCCGTGGAGCAGATACAGAACCGGATAGGTGGCGCTCCCGCGGTCGTAGTCCGGCGGCGTGTAGATGTACACACTACGCGGCACGCCGAGCGACCGCGAGTCGTACCACCGCTGCGTGACGGCCCCGTGCGGGACCTTGCGGAAATCCCATGCCTCGGGCACCGGACCCGTGACGTGTGCGTAACCGGCCACCACCTGCCGGCCGTCGATCAGGCACGATGCCATGTAGACGTCCGGCGCAAACGGGCCGATCACGCCGCTCCAGATGCCGTCGGCGGCGCGCTCGAGTGGCAGGGCGGCGGACGCCGGCATCGTATCCACGAAGACCCTGACTTCCTTCGCGGCGGGCGCGTTGATGCGGACGCTGATGGAGCGATTCGCCACGGCCTTCAGTTCGACGACGGACACACCGGCCTGGGCGTGAAGCGCCAGCATCGACGCGACCACCATCACGGCGAACCCCGCGCCGGGCAGCGCGGCGCGCCGCACCCGGCGACCGAGCCTCGCTCCCGTTTCCGTACGCCCGGACACCATCACCGCCAGGGATCGACGAGCGCTTTGGGAATCCTCAGCGCCTCTGCCGTTTGGAGTGCGTCGTTCAGCTGGCCCAACCCATAGGTCGCCGCGCCGATTCGCGCCCACGGGACTTCGTGGCCGTACCGCTCGAGCGCACCGAGCGCCCGCAGGAAATGTCCGGCCTCGCTGCCCCAGCAGCCGCGGATGTCGAGGTGCTTGCGATTGATGTGCTCGTGCGCGTTGATCGTACTGTCGCCGGTGTTCGTGTAATGCCCGGCGATGACGTACGCCCCGCCGTTGCGGGCCATGCGCACGCCTTCCTCGAACGCCCGGGGCGATCCTGCCGCCTCGATCACGACATCAGCGCCCAGACCGCCGGTGAGATCCATCACGCGTTGGAGGCGTTCCTCCGCCGGCGCCCGATCGATGTCGATGACCTGATCCGCGCCCATGGCTCGCGATAACTCGAGCCGGTCCGCAGGCGCCCCGATCACAATCACCTGCCCGGCGCCCGCCCTGCGCGCGAGCGCCGCCGCGCTCATCCCGACGGCGCCAGCGCCCTGAATGACGACGGTGTCGCCCATCGCAATCCGTGACCGCTCAATGATGTGCACCGAGGTCAGCAGTCCGCAGCCGCCGCCGATGTAGGCCTCGAAGGTCACGGTGTCGGGCAGCTTCGCCACGATGACGCCCGGCTCGAGATAGACCTTCTGCGACCAGCCTCCATACAGGCCTTCCGCGGCCGAATCGGTGATGCCGTAGACCCGCCGGGCCGGGCATCGCGTGGGCGTGCGGTGCACCGTACACGCGAGGCACCGACCGCACGTGCGGTGCACGTCGAAGAACGCGACCCGATCGCCCTCGCGAAGGCCGCCCCCCCTGATGTCGCGGAGGACGCCCCGCACTTTGTCGAGGGTGCCGGTGGTGACGTGGCCCGGAATGATCGGATACGGCACGCCGCCGAGGCGGCCGTGCCAGAGATGCACGTCCGTGCCGCACACTTCCGAAAACGCGGTCCTGAGCAGGGCGCCGCCTGCTGGAAGCTCCGGCTCTGCGAATTCTCGAATCTCTACGCGCGCCCGCGGCGCGGGCATGACGGCGGCAACGACGGACATCACCTGCCTCTATCTGTCTCCGTTCAGGTATTTCTCGAGCCACCCGATCCACCGCTCCTGCACGTCGCGCTGGCGCACGGGATCGGCGGCATTGTGCAGGTTGATCGGGTACGCGATGAACTGCGTCGTGACGCCCGCATCGCGGAGCGCGTGGAAGAGCTTGTAGGACTGCGTGATCGGGACGCGGTAGTCTCCGGTCATGGCGAGGATCAGCGTCGGTGCCTTGATCCGGCCCGCGTACGTGATGGGCGACTGCTCGCGCACGGCCGCCATGCGTTCGGCATTCACCCACGGCGAGTTGCTGCCCCGGGCGCCCGCGCCATCGCTGAAGTTCTGCTGATCGATCTGATCCGTGACGGCGGCGCCGGCCACCGCGGCTTTCCAGATGGTGGGATAGTTGCCCAGCATCCACGTCGTCATGTACCCGCCGTACGACCAGCCCGACACGGCCATGCGTGACTCGTCGACGAAGCCGCGCTGTTTCAGCGCCTCGATGCCGGCCATCACATCGCGACCCGGCCCGGCGCCGGCGTCGTTCGAGATGGCGGTCTGGAACTGGCGGCCCAGGTTGTCGCTGCCGCGATAGTTCGGCTGGAACACGACCCAGCCCTTGGCCGCCATCAATTGCGCGCCGGGGCTGAACGTCATCATCGACGCCGCGCGCGGTCCGCCATGAATCAGCAGAACCAGCGGGTACTTCTTCGACGGATCGAAGTCCGGCGGATACGTCACGATGCCGTTCTGCTGGAACTTCTCGAACGTGTAACTGACGACCTCCGACTTGGCGAGCGGCAGCGACGCGATCTCACTATTGGCGCTTGTCAGCCGCCTGACCGGGGCGTCCGGTGCCGCCTTGACGTAGATCTCGCTGGGGCGTGTTGGCGCCGTGCCACTGAACGCGATCGCACCGGTGCTGCTGACCGCCATGTCGACGAAGAACGACGAATTGGGGCTGGCGTCGCCCGTGTCGAGTTTCGTCGGCGCGCCGCCATCGACCGGCTGCTGCCAGAGCGACACCCGCTCGGTGTCGTTACCGCCGACGATGAGCGACCGCCCGTCCGGCATCCAGAGCGCGCGGGCGATACCCCGATCGATGGACTGCGTCAGGTTCTTCGCGGCGCCGCCCGCGGAGGGCGCCACGGTCGCGCCGTTGTTGAGCATCGCGATCTGATCGCCGTTCGGCGAAAAGACCGGATGCGTGCCGCCCAGATTCAACTGCCTGATTGCGCCGCCGGCGACCGTCACGGCATGCAGGCCGCCCTGGACGTTCGCACCGCCGGTGCGCGCGAAGACGATCGCCGACCCGTCGGGTGTCCACGTGATCACGGAGGACGGCGCGCCTGGCGGTCGGGTGACCGGCAGCGTCCAGTCGCCCGACGTGAGGCGCCTCTCGGCGCCGCCGTTGGCCGCGACCGTCCAGACATGGGTCGGCGGGACGGGTGCCGTCATGAAGAGGTGGTAGTTCATCTGGACTTCGAACGAGTCGTTCCAGCGCTGATAGCCGGGCTTCTTCTCCGGCACATCGGCCGTCGCGAATCCGATCGTGCTGCCGTCCGGTGACCACGCGAACTGCTGCACGCCGCTGGGCGCGGTCGTCAACTGACGGGCCTCGCCGCCGCGACTCGAGACGACGAAAATCTGCGCCCCGCCCTGGCCCGGCTGCACGCCACTCGACAGGAAGGCGATCTGCCGGCCGTCGGGCGACCAGCGCGGAAACGACACGCCGACGTACTTCGCGCCGTCCACAAGCGTGCTTGGATCGCCGCCGGAGACCGCGATCCAGTGGAGCGACGCCATGTGGCGGTTCAGGTCGAGGTGGGGCGTGGACACGACGTAGGCCAGCGCGGATCCGTCTGGAGAGAACTGCGGCTCGGCGACGCGCCTGACCTTCGAGAAATCGTCGAAGCCGAAGCGCCGGACGACGGCCTGGCTGGCCGGCAGCGTGACGACCAGCGTGAACACGGCGACCAGCGTGGCCAGGAGCAGCTTTTTCATGGCTGGAATACTACACCTGAGAAAAGTTCGTGGCATCATCAGCGGCGTGCTGCTCACCCTGACCGACGCCGCCCGGCAGTTGCGATCCGGCGCCTTGAAATCCGTCGATCTCGTGGAGGCCAGTCTCTCCGCGATCGCGCGATTCCAGCCCTCCACCAACGCGTTCATTCGCGTGGATGCCGAGGGCGCTCGCGCCGCGGCCGCCAGGGCCGATCGCGACCTCGAACGCGGCGTCGACCGCGGGCCGCTCCACGGCATGCCGATCTCGATCAAGGACCTGATCGACATTGCCGGCGAGCCCACGACGGCCGCCTCGCGCGTGCTCGCGGAGAACATCGCCCAGGCCGACGCGCCGCTGGTCGCGCGGCTGCGGGAGGGCGGGGCGGTGATTCTCGGCAAGACCAACCTCCACGAGTTCGCCCTGGGGACGACCAGCGAGGCGTCGGCGTTCGGCGCGGTACGTCACCCGTCCGACCCCGCGCGATCCCCTGGTGGCTCCAGCGGCGGATCCGCCGCGGCCGTTGCCTGCGGAATGGGCGTAGCGTCGATCGGCACCGACACGGGCGGATCGATTCGGATCCCCGCTTCCGTCTGCGGCGTCGTCGGACTGAAGCCCGGCATCGGAGAAATCTCGACCGCCGGCGTGATTCCGCTCAGCACGTCGTTCGACCACGCCGGTCCCCTCACGCGTTCGGTGGCGGACGCGGCCACGCTGTGGAGCGTGCTGGCCGGATCGGCGAGGCCGGCGCTCGGCGCCGACGCGGCGGACCTTCGTGGCGTCCGCCTCGTCAGGCTGACCGACTACTTCGACACGCCGGTGGAGCCGGCGATCCGGTCGGGCTTCGAGCACTCGCTCCGGGCGTTCCGGTCGGCGGGCGCCAGCGTCACGGACGCCGTGCTCCCGAATACCGCCGGCATTCTCGAGGCCTATGTGAACATCGTCCTGCCCGAGGGCGCCGCGTGGCACGCGCGGTATCTCGACTCCCGCGCGTCCGACTACACGCCGACCGTGCGGGCGCGCTTCGAAAGCGGGCGCGCCATTCCCGCGGTGAAGTACGTCGATGCGCTGGAATTCTGCCGCCGGCTTCGCGCGGACGTCGATGCCCTGCTCGACCGCGCCGACTTCCTCGTCCTGCCCTCCATGCCCATCACCGCGCCGCTCCTGGGCGCTGACGAAGTGACCATCGACCCGGCCGTCGGGGACAGGACGCCCGTACGCACCGCCATGCTCAAGCACACGCAGCCGTTCAACATGAGCGGACATCCGGCGATCTCGCTGCCGATGCGCCTGACCGGGCTGCCCGCGGGACTGCAGTTGGTCGGCCGTCGCGGCGCGACCGCACGCCTGTTGGCGATTGCCGCCGCCTGCGAGAAGATCATGGGCAATGCCTAAGCACGTTTCGGTCACCGAAGCCCATACCCTTCAACAGCAGGGCTGCACGTACGTGGACGTCCGCTCCCGCGCCGAATACGAGGCCGGACATGCCGACGGCGCGCTGAACGTGCCGCTCGTCGACAAGACCGGTCCCAATCCGGACTTTGTGCACGTCATGAAAGCGCTCTTTCAGCCGGACGCGAAGCTCCTGATCGGCTGTCAGGTCGGCGGCCGGTCGATGCGCGCCGCGGCGATCCTCGAATCGTTCGGGTTCACCGACGTCACCAATGTCAAGGGCGGGTTCGGCGGCATGAAGGACCCGATGGGACGGTCCGTGGATCCGGGATGGGCCGAAAGTGGTCTGCCCGTCGAGACGGGCGCGCCGGCCGGACGACGGTATGAAGATCTGGCCGCCAGGGCCGGCGTCGACGAGTGATCACCCGCGCGTTCCACGCCTGGGAACGCCGGCTCGCGACCGTCGATCAGAATCGCTTCGCGCGTCCGTTCGAGTGGGGCCTGGACTGGCTCGGCCTTCCGGCCGACACGGCCGATCCGGCGGCGGCGCTCTCCCGCTATTCGCGCGACGCGATGGCGGCCACCGACGCGTTCTACTCGGCGCCGCGCCTGCCTGCGGCTGATTTCAACGGCAGCGAACTCGAGTTCGAGAGCGCGGTCACGAGCCCCGTTGCCGGCAACAACCGCGTGCGTCTGCGCGTCTTTCCCGCGCGCACGCGGGAGAAGGGCCGGCCGACCCGCGCCGTTGTCGTACTGCCGCAGTGGAATGCCGACCCGGGTGGACACGTCGGTCTCTGCCGGGGCCTGGCGTACTTCGGCATCACGGCGGTTCGCCTGGTGCTGCCGTACCACGAGCACCGTCGGCCCGCCGGCATGGAACGCGCCGAATACATCGTGAGCCCCAACGTCGGACAGACACTCGCGGCCAACCGACAGGCCGTGCTCGACGCGCGCCGCGCGATCGACTGGCTCGAGGACCAGGGCTACACGCGGATCGGCATCATGGGCACCAGCCTCGGCTCGTGCCTCTCGATGCTCACGATGTCGCACGACCCGCGCGTG
The DNA here is from genome assembly GCA_964548865.1 of uncultured Solibacteraceae bacterium. GTDB lineage: Bacteria > Acidobacteriota > Vicinamibacteria > Vicinamibacterales > SCN-69-37 > DASUGC01. The sequence goes on along the minus strand of CAZJTG010000019.1, from coordinate 8,835 downwards.
CGCTCCGGCGTCTTCAACCACATCTCGCCGTACTTTGCGGACGTCGTCTGGCGGGGGCTGTCCACCGAGCATGTGCGGGCGGGTCTCGACGGCCATGTGACGCTGGAGGCGCTTCGCGACTACTGGATGCCGATCAGCCCGTGGCCGTTCATTGACCGCGTCAGGGATCGGAGCGTCCTTCTCATCTACGCGCTCTACGACATGACGTTTCCGGCGGATCTCTCGCGCGCGTTCCTCAAGGAGTTCGATCGGCGCGGCGTCCCGCACAGCGTGTCGGTACTTCCCTGCGGGCACTACACGACAGGCAAGACCCCGTTCAAGTACCTCGATGGGTACTACATCGTCAATCAACTGGTGCGACAGTTGTGATTTGGGAGTGCGCGGTGCGGAGAGCCGGGTGCGGAGCGCGCGGTCCCGAGCGGGGATCCGGGCTTTCTAAAGGTACTTGATTAAGCCCTGGATCGCCTCGTAGAGGACGCTGCCGATGGCCTCGACGAACGGGCTGACGTTACCGGAGGCGAGGTCACTCGCCGCGTCGGCGGTGCGGACGGGATCGGTGAGGAGCAGCCAGATGGTCGCGCCCGCGATCGTCGCTGCCATCAATCCGATGAGGGCAACGAGACTCACGCTGAACCGGACGAAACTCATGGCCCCCCGCCAGTCTAGCACCGCCGCCGAAACCCACCGGCGGTGTTACGGAACTAAGACGATCTTTCCAAAGTGTTCGGATGACTCGAGTTTCTGCTGGGCGAGCGCGGCGTCCGCCAGCGGGAACGTCGAGTCCACCACCGGGGCGAGCCGGCCACGGTAGAACAGTTCCGCCGCCTGCAGGAGTTCCGCTTTGCTTCCCATGTACGACCCCAGCACGGACAGTTGTCGTGCGAACAAGTGGCGGAGGTCGAGCGTCGTCGCATGCCCGGTGGTGGCGCCGCACGTCACCACTCGCCCGCCCCGCGTCAGGCACTTGACACTCCGGTCCCAGGTCGCGGCCCCGACGTGTTCGACGACAATATCGACGCCGCGGCCGGCCGTGAGGTTCCGCACGCGCTCGACGATGTCCTCCGCGTGATGGTCGATCACCTCGTCGGCGCCGAGTGCTCTAGCCTTCCCCGCCTTGGCGACACCGCCCGCGGTCGCGATCACGCGCGCCTGCATCAGCCTCGCGATCTGCACGGCCGCCTGCCCAACGCCGCTGCCGGCGGCCAGCACGAGCACGGTCTCCCCCGTGGCGAGCCTGGCGCGCGACTGGAGCATGTGCCACGCCGTCAGAAACGCCAGCGGGAACGCGGCGGCCTCGACATCGCCGATGTGATCCGGCACCGCGATCAGGTTCTGCGCCGGGACGGCCACGAATTCCGCGTAGCCCCCCGCCGACTGGTAACCGAGCACGTCGTAGCGCGGACAGTAGTTGTCGCGCCCTCCGAGGCACGCCCGACAACGCCCGCAAGCGAGGCCCGGCTGCACCATCACGCGCGTACCGGCGGTCCATTCCGGAACGTCGGCGGCCACCTCCGCGATCTCGCCCGCGATGTCCGCGCCGGAGATGTGCGGCATCGGAATCGTGACCCGCTCGAGTCCCCGGCGTTGCCAGAGATCGAGGTAGTTCAGCGCACAGCCTCGCACCTTGACGACGACCCAGCCTGGACGAAGGATCGGATCGGGCGCGTCCTCGTACACCAGCACGTCCGTTCCGCCATGACGATGAAACCGCACCGCCTTCATGGCGTGGATAGTACCGTGCCGGTAACAACGCTGGCGCCCGCGCCGGGTTAACACCGCGGGGCCAGACTGGGGTCAGACTGGGGGGTCAGACTGGGGTCAGACTGGGGTCAAACTGGGGTCAGACCGAGGCCTGACCCTGGCCTGACCCTGGTCTGACCCTGGTCTGACCCCGGTCTGACCCCTCAGAACCCCTCTCAGAACCCCTCAGAATTCCGGTGAAACCTCGACGAGGGGGCGAGCGAGGGACTCCAGGCCTTCGCCGATGCGGGATCGGTCCCCGACGACGACCAGAACGGCATCGTCCGGATGCAGGGCGGCGCGGGCGGTGCGTGCGACTCCGTCCGGTGTCAGGGCCTCGATTGCGGGAACGAATCGATCGAACGAGTCGTCCGGCAGCCCGTAGGTCACCAGTTCCGCCATCGCACGCACGAGGTGCGCCGCCGTTTCGAAGTGGCGGCCGTAACCACGCGCGAGCGCGGCCTGAGCGCGTCCGAGTTCGTCGGCCGTGATGGCGCCATCGGGCTGAATCTGCCGCATCTCGCGCAGCACTTCGGCCAGCGCCACCGGGGTCGCATCGGCCTGAACGGCGGCGTCGCAGGAGAACAGGCCTCCGACCCTGCGCATGTCGAATGACGTCCGCGCGCCGTACGTGATCGCGCGCTCCTCGCGCAGGTTGCGGTTGACGCGGCTCGTGAACTGCCCGCCGAGCATCGCGTTCAGCGCCACGATCGAGTGGTAGTCAGCGGTCGTCCGCCCGGGGCCACCGTGCCCGACGCGGATCTCCGACTGCGGCGCGTCCGGCCACTGCACGAAACGAATGGCGGGCGACGGCTCGAACGCTGGTGCGGCCACCGCTCGTGCCGCCGTGCCAGACGCCGTCCAGCCGCCGAAGGCGGACTCGCACGCACCGAGCGCCCGCGCGGGAGAAATGTCTCCGGCCACGAGAATCGCCGCGGTGCCCGGATGCCAGCCGCTCGCCCAGCTCGCGCGCACATCGTCGAGGGTGACGCGCTCGGCCGCCCGCGTCGTGCCGAGCGCACCATGGCCGTACGGGTGCTGCCCGTAGATGGCCGCCAGAAGAGCGCGGTCCGCCGCGGCCGACGGCGTGCGCGCGACCTGCTTCAATCGGCCGATGCGAAGCTCGCGAACACGCTCGAAGTCGGCGGCCGCCATGCGCGGCCGCTCAACGACGTCCTGCATGATCGAGAGCGCGCGATCGAAATGCCGCGCGAGCGTCGTCAAGGTCAGGGACGCGGTGTCGATCCCGGTCTCCGTCGAAAGATGCGCACCGATGCGGGCGAGCGCATCGGACAGCTGAATGGCGTCGTACAAGCCGGCACCCTCCGTCAGCAGCGCGGACGTCAGGCTCGCAAGCCCGGGCAGATCGGGCGGATCGGTCGCCGTGCCGGCCTCGACCAGACACGTCACCGTGACGACCGGCACCGCCGCGTGCTCCGTGGCCCACACGCGCAGACCGTTCGCGAGCGTGCGGCGATGCACGGCCGGGAACGTCACGGGCGTCGGGGCGCCCGGCTCGGGGATGCTGAATCGGCTCATCGCTCGGGGCCGCGGTCCCGGCCCGCGGGAACAACCTTGAGCTCGACAATTCTCTGCGGATCGACAAACGCACGGACCGCCGCCCTCACGGTCTCGGGCGTCGCGGCCAGACAGCGCGCGAGATCTTCGTCGAAGGCATCCGGGTATCCGCGGAAGACGTTGTACGCGTTGAGCTGGTCGGCCTTGCCGCCGAAGCCACCGAGCGACTGCAGGCGATAGACGAACGCGGCCTCGGCGCGCGCGCGACCGCGTTCGAGCTCGGCCTCATCGGGACCGTCCTCGCGCAGCCTGTCGAGTTCATCGACGACGGCCTTGCGCACTTCCTCCGGATCGCGACCAGGCGCCACGGTCGCCACGATCTGAAACTGGCCGGAGAGCTCGCGCGAGCTCTGGGCTGCCGACACTTCGGTCGCGAGGCGACGATCGTGCACCAGCCGGCGGTACAGCCGCGACGTCCGGCCCGTGGCCAGCAGGTCCGCCGCAAGGTCCAGATCCGCATCTCCGCCTGCGAAGAGCGGCGGCGAGGGCCACGAGAAATACATGCGAACCAGATCGACGCGGTCCTCGATCACAAGGCGTTCGTCCCGCGCCACGACATCATCTGCCACGACCGGTGGGACCGCCGGCCCGGCCGGGATTTCGCCGAACAGTTCGGCGACCATGTCGAACGCGACCGGGGCGCTGACGTCGCCCGCGATGACGACCGAGGCATTGCCTGGATGGTAGAAGCGCCGGAAGAACGCGTGCGCGTCGGCGACCGTTGCGGCGTGGAGGTCGTCCACCTCACCGATGGTCGGCCACGAATACGGATGGCCGTCCGGAAAGAGCGCGCGGGCGATTCGAAACTGCGCGAGGCCGTACGGGCGGCCCTCGTAACTCTGGCGCCGCTCGTTCAGGACGACGCCGCGCTGGGCCTCGAAGCGCTCCGCGGTTACCGCCGGCAGGAGCCATCCCATCCGATCGGCTTCCATCCAGAGCGCGAGGCGCAGCGCCTCGGTCGGCACGACTTCCCAGTAGTCGGTGCGGTCGGTGCTCGTCGATCCATTCAGCGACGCCCCGGCCGCCTGCAGCGGCGCGAAGTAACTCTGGGGCTGATGCTCGGATCCCTCGAACATCAAATGCTCGAAGAGATGCGCGAGCCCGGTGCGTCCCGGGCGTTCGTTCTTCGAACCGACGTGATACCAGACGCTGACCGCGACCAGCGGCACGCGGCGGTCCTCGTGGACGATCACCTGCAGGCCGTTCGGCAGGACCTGCTTCTCGAACGCGACTCTCACACCTGCACGAGAGGAATCGCTCGTCGGGCGTGCGCGGTGATGGAGACCTGCTGCGCCACTCGCGCCGCCGCGGCCACGATGGCGCGCGCCGGAATGGAATCGGGCTCGCCGATCACGATGGGCACGCCGGAGTCGCCGCCCTTTCGCACCGGCGCGTAGAGCGGGATGTCGCCGAGGAACGGGACCGAGAGTTCCTTCGCCAGCGCCTCGCCGCCGCCGCGTCCGAACAGATCCGCTTCCTCGCCGCACCGCTGGCAGGCGAAGTAACTCATGTTCTCGATCAAGCCGAGCGTCGGGATATTGAGCTTACGATACATCGACACGGCGCGGCGGGTATCGGCGAGCGAGACCGTCTGCGGCGTCGTCACGACTACCGCGCCGGCCACCGGGACCGACTGGCTCAGGCTGAGCGCCACGTCACCCGTGCCAGGCGGCATGTCCACCAGCAGGTAGTCGATCTCGCTCCACGCCGCATCGCGGAAGAACTGCTGAATCGCGCCGTGGAGCATCGGTCCGCGCCAGATCACGGGCGCGTCGTCCTCGGTGAGAAAGCCCATCGAGATCACCTGCAGGCCGTAGCGCTCTGCCGGCACGATTTTCTTACCATCGGTCTCGAGCTTCGTCTTGAGTCCGAGCATGATGGGCACATTCGGCCCGTACATGTCGCCGTCGAGGAGCGCCACGCGGCTGCCGAGCCTGGCCAGCGCCACCGCGAGGTTCACCGCGAGTGTCGTCTTCCCGACGCCGCCCTTCCCCGCGCCGACGGCGATGATGTTCTTGACGCCCTCGACAGGCGCGCGCCCGAGCTCGGGCCGCCCGACGGCACGCACCTGCGCGGTCATCTCGATGTCGATCGACGTGACGCCTGGAATCGCGGCCACGGCCGCGCGCGCCTGCTCTTTGAGCAGGTCTTTGACCGGACAGGCCGGCGTCGTGAGTTCAATCGCAAACGAGACGGCGCCGGCACTGATCTCCACGCGCTTCACGAAATCGAGCGCTACGATGTTCTTGTGAAGGTCCGGATCGTTGACGGCCTTGAGGGCCTCGAGGACGGCCTCCCGGGTAACGGTACTCATGACGTCAATTGTCTCTCATCGCAACTGCTGTTCAGCGAAATCCCCGATGTACGGCAGCTTGTACAGGCGCCGGTGGAAGGCCTGATACATCAGAAACACCCAGAGTCCGGCCACGCCCAGGACAAACGGGACATAGAGCACCCTGCCCAGCACGGGCAGTCCCGACAAGGCCAGCTGGCCCGCGAGCACCAGCAGGAACGTGATCGTCGACTGCATCGCGTGGAAGCGGACGAACCGGTCTTCCTTTTCGTAGACGAGCATGACGATGCCGGTGATGGCGCCGCCCACGTACGCGAGCGTGGCGGCAAACTCCGGTGTCAGTCCGCTCGTCGGCCGGGTTGGATCTGTCACACGGGCCTCGCGGGCGTCCGGGGCGGCCGGCCGAACTCGCTCCGCGCCTCGTCGTTCAGCAGAACCCAGAAAGCGTACACGCTCAGCGCCGTTCCGAACGGCACGACGACCAGTGTGGGCACGGCCAGCATCAGCGCCCCCAGCCGCCCGGCAGCACTGCGCCCGGCCAGGGCCCGGCCCGCGGCGATCATCGCCAGCCCGGCCGCCGTCGCAACGACGGCACAGACCGCCAGAATCATGACCCCGGTCTGCCCGGCCGACCCCGCGCTGGCGAGACTTCGGAGGCCGACACTCGTGCCGGTGGCTAGAATGGCCAGCGACACCCCACACAGGACGGCGAAGCTGCCCACGAGGCGGTGCAGCCGGGCAAGCAGATCGAGATGCACCGCGAGCGACGCCGGCGTCGACCGGGCCGACGCGGCGTCAGCGTCCTGGATGAAAGAAGGAGGCATGGATGCGATCGACTATCGCACTCATGTCAACGAAATCCACGGCCGCGTCGGCGCGGTCGCGGGGCAGGACCGGCGCCGCCGGGGCGCCAGGATTCAGTTCGGGGTGCCAGCGCGCCGCCGGACCACGGTCACTCGGCCGCCGATCCGCCCCCGGACCCGAGGGCGCACCGCCGTCCAGAAAGCCGTGGGATCTCGGGAGCACTTACCGGGCGCCGAGCGTCGTGTGGAGTTCGCGACGCGAAGCCTCGTCGAGCTCGGCAAGATCGACCGTGCTGTCGCACTCGTCACACAGGACTTCGACGAGGGCGGGCCGGCCTTCTTCGGATGGGGGCTGAAACTGGCCGTCAATGACGCGCAGGAGGTGCATCTGCAGGGTCTTGACCTGGAAATTCTCTGCGTTTCCGCAGTTCGGACACGTAAGTGACAATTCGTAAACTCCGTCGGACGGCTCGATCCGCCCGTGACCTGAGTGTATCGCCTCGGACGGCCTCAGGCGTAGAGAATCTTCACGCCGACGTCGGATTTGCCAAGAATGACGCGAATTGCCGCCTGATATTGGGCGACCTGGTGCGCGTGCTCGGGCCTGGGAGCACCGGTTTTGAACTCGATCACGGTCACCGGACCGCTGTGGGGCACCACCACGGCGTCGATGACGCCGCGGAGCACCTCGCCGGGCCGGTCGTCCACAACACACGAGAAAGGAACCTCGAACAGGCACTGGCCCGTGCCAAGGAGCGACGACACGTCCGGCGCCGTGCTGAGCCGCCGATAACGGTCAAACGCCTCGGCGGCAGCGCCGGCCCAGTCACCGGCATCCAGCCGCTCTTCGAGAGAAACACAGGACTCGAGCCACCGTTCGAGCGCCGGCCGGTCCAGCGACGGGCTGACCTGGTGCTGGAAGAGCCGATGGACGATGGTCCCGACCAGGAGGAGCCTCCCGGCATCCTCGCGTCGGGCCTTGAGGGGGATCCGGGAGACGTCGGCCGCTGGAACCGGTCTGCGCCCGTCGGGCTGAAGTGCGGCCGTATCGATGGCGCCGGCCTCGGGCGGCGGCGCCGCGGCCGACGGAGCCGTCCCTCGGGATGGCCGGCAACGTGTAGGACCCGTCGGGCACGGTCCAGGTGACCGTGGCCTTCTCCGGATCGGCGGCCGCCTCGCGGAAGAGCCCCGCGAGCGACGACGGCAGCAGCGCGGCAAGGCTGCGTCCGGCCCGCCGGAGTTCTCCTCGCCCATCAATCTGTCCGGCGAAGTAGAGGCGGTCGCGGGCCCGCGTGACACCCACATACATGAGCCGCCTGAGCTCCTCGGCATCGCGCTCGTCCTCGAGCTCGGTGGCCTCCGTGGACGTGAAGGCGACTTCGGGATCGCCGGTGGGGCCGCGTTCGATCACCCTGAACCCGCCGCTCCGGCCGCGGCCGGGCACCTGGAGGTTCACGAGGAAGACAATTGGAAACTCCAACCCCTTGGCCGCATGCATCGTCATCAGATTCACGCAGCCGGACGCCTCGAGGATGGCGTGCGATTCATCACCGGCACGAAGCGTCTCGAAGTACTCGGCGATGCGGCCGATGGTCGCATACCCGCGGCTCTCGACGCGCCGGATAAGGCTGCGCACCTTCTTGACGTTCTCGCGAGCCTGATCGAGCCGCCGGCCGCGCATTTCGGCGGCATACGACGAGTCGGCCAGCACCGCGTCCACGAGTTCCGACGGCGGCAGCCGGTCGGCCTGCGCGACCCACCGCGCGAGTTCCCGGCGCGCGAGATCGATCAAGCGACGGTCCGCCTCGTCGAGTGACGAAAGCGACGCAGTCTCCGCGGAGAGCAGCGCTTCCGAGAACCGGGGCGCCAGCCTGGTCAACCCGACATCCGAGATCCGTACGAATCGCGACCGGAGGAACTCGGCGGCGCGCAGGTCGGAATCCGGCTGGGCGAGGACGCGCAGAAGCGCTTGCAGGTCTTGGACTTCCGGGGCATCAAAGAAGCCCAGCCCCTTGTAGACGTACGTGCGGATGTTGCGGGCCTCGAGCGCGGACTCGAACAGCTGGTGTCCCGCCCGGACGCGAAAGAGGATCGCGATGTCGTCCGGCCGGGCCGGCCGCGTGGGACCGTGACGATCCCGGACGAGCGCGTGCCCCACTAGGCGATCGATTTCCGCCGCCACCGCCGCCGCGCACTGCGCCATCGTCGGTTCGGCCACCAGGCCGAGGACGGGCGCGCCGTCGCGCAGCGCGCCCGCGGCGACCGGCGGCGCCGGAAAGCGATCGCGATCCGAGTACGTGAATCGCTCGGGCAGATCGTTCGCCCGGATGAGCGACGCGGACAGGCTGTTGACGAAGGAGAGCAATTCGGGCACGGCACGGAAGCTGTTGCTGATGGCCTGCCGCACCGGCCGGTGGGGCC
>CAZJTG010000018.1:0-26294 GCA_964548865.1 uncultured Solibacteraceae bacterium | reverse complement strand
AGGGTTCGAATCCCTGCCTCACCGCCAATAAGCTATTGATTCTAAATGCTTTGTAGATCGGCAATCTGTTCTGTTGCCACGATGTTGCCACGAGTCGGCCAACCTAGCCTTCAGAATTCATTGGCCTGAATCTGCAGCACGTTGAACAGCGATGGACGCTGTTCCCTGCAGAATCGACCAAATCCTTGGGGATTCAGGAGCGTCTCGGGACAATTCCCTGCACCATCCTGGCGCGAAAGATCGCCGGCTTGAGGGTACGGAGAACTCCGATCGCGACAATGTCTGAGAGTTTGGGCCCGCCCTGGCGTCCTTAGAACATTGAGAGGCATGGCCGATCCCGAACGGCTCTTCACCGCGTACCACCAAAGGGTGTTCAGGTACCTGTGCGGGGCGGTCGGCAGTAGTGAGTCAGCCCGCGACTTGATGCAAGAGGTTTTCCTCCGCGTCAGCAGAAGTGCAGCGACGACGAACGGCGACGGCAGTGCGTGGCTCTTCCGGATCGCGAGGAACCTCGTACTAGATCATCATCGGAGTCGGTCGCGGCGCCCTGACCCGGCGACCCTGAGGGACGACCTGCCGCGACCGGCCGATCAAGAAGTCACTGCGGCCGTCAATCAGGCCTTGCAGGGACTACCGGCCGTAGACCGCGACGTCTTCTTGATGCGGGAGGTCGGCGGCCTTGGCTACACAGAAATCGCGGAGGCCTGCGAGCTGTCGGTAGATGCCGTGCGCTCGCGTATCCATCGCACGCGACTGCAGTTGCGCGAGCAACTCGCCGCGCCAATCGCATCGTTTCGAACGACGGCCGCGAATCGATCGGGCACAAGACACGAGGAAAACCAATGAGCGGTGCAGCATACGAAGTCATTTCGACCTTTCTTGACGATGAGCCGTTCGATCCGCGGGATCTCGAGAATGCGCTAGCCGATCCCGCAGGCAGAGCCCTGCTGATCGACGCAATCGCGCTGCGGCAGATCGTCCAGCCGCGCGAGACCGCGTCGTCGATGAACGTGCCAGCACCGGCGAGACGATCCAGGTGGAAGGTGCTTGCCACGGCCGCGGCGCTCCTGCTTGCTGTCGCCGGCGGCTACTCTGTTGGTGAGCGACGGTCTCCAGCGCCCGCGACCGACGCCCCTCCCGCGACCCGTGTCGTGCAGGCCATCCCATTCACCCCCGATGGAGGTAGTCGATGAAGACGATGCCGCGCGTTTTGTTGCTCCTGCTGTTGGCGGCGGGCACTGCCAACGCCCAGACCGTTGATGACATAGAGATCAGGATTGCTGGCTACCAACTCACCGCGAATGGCGCGGAAAAGGAGGCCGGCGTCTCGCGTAGCACCGGCCCGGTAAGCATCGGCAAACAGGTCACGAGTGTGTTCTGGATGTCCGGCTGCGGTGCCTTTTCCGTCAGCTCTGTGCCCCGGGAGTTTCCCGACCACGCGACCGCCGGATGGCGAATCGAGATCACGCCGACACGGATCGTCGACCACGTGGTGACGTTCCGGCTGCGGTGGGTCCGGGCCCTCGACAAAGGTGCGGGCCTGAAGCCGGCGGGTCAAGACATCGAGTTGACTCTTAAGCCAGGGGAAACGAGGCCGCTCGACAGTGTGCCTGTACCGTCGACAGCGGAGACACCGAGCGCGGCACCGTGCGCGACCAGGACGGCGTCCCTTCGCATCTCTGCGGAATTTCCCTTTTTTGACCGTCGGCTGGTTTCCGCTGACGTGTGGCTGGTCGAGCGCCTCCCGAATGGCAAGGAAGATAGCCAGCTGCAGTCCGTGCGCGGCCTTCCGTATCGAGCGATGCCGTTCTACTTCGACAGCATCCCAGGTGGCGCGGAGCGCTTCGACATCTTTGGACGCCTGATCGCAGACCTCGCGGAGGGGGGCATTGAGATCAACCTCGAGACAATCAGAGCGGGGGCCGATTCCGGCAGCAAGAGCGGCTATCAATCGGCCCGCTGGTTTAGATCGACTGTCCGGGTGAAGCCGGACGAGATCATCGAAGTCGCGCTGCCTCAGGTTGATAGTGCGTCAGGTACGTTGGCTGGCCGGATGTTTTCGCTGAGGATTCGGGCGAAGCAGATACGCTGATCACCGCGACGGAGTTGGAAACAGCCGAAGGAATCAGCCGTTCTTAAGGATCTGCTCCACGTCACGAGCACCCCGCAGTATCGCAATGACCGACAACGGCGAACTGGCTGGGTCGTACACGATCAAATACGAGTAGACACCCCAGAACTTGAGGGGCCGCTCGGTCAGGTCCTCACGCGCATGGCCCATCGCCGGCATCTCGGCGAGTTTGTCGAGGGCCTCGTGAATGCCGTTCAGCACTCGCCGGGCGGCATCCTCGCTGTCTGCGGCGATGTAGTCGATGATCTCAGCGAGCTGGGCCTCGGCTTCCGGCGTGAAGCGGAAGCGACCGTTCATTTGCTGCGCGTGCGTCGGGCCGTGAGGCGCTTGTCGAGGCGGTCGAACACCTCATTCCCATCAACCAGCTCGCCGCGCTGCGCTTGGTGCCAGCCGCGTTCGATCTGGTCGCGCCACTTCAGGCGAATCTCGTCGTGTTCCTTCAACAACCGGAGACCCTCCCGGACGACTTCGCTGGCGTTGTTGTACAGCCCGCTCTCGACCTTCCGGTCAACGAACTTCTCGAGTTCTGGCGTCAAAGATACGTTCATGGTGACCTGTGCTTTCGCCGCTCGACCAAGGTAGCAGGAATAACAGGCTATGACAAAGATTGGCAATCAGGCGTTGCCACGATGTTGCCACGCCCCGGGCGGATTCCAGCGGACTCCGGAGCAGCCGAGCGGACTGTCGAACGCTCGTAAGTGTCTAATCCGTAAGAACTTGTTGCCAGAAGTCTCACGCCATCAACTACTTAGAAAAACCCGCCGATTAGAATTCGAATCCCTGCCTCACCGCCAACTTCGCGAATCCCTGCCTACCTCGCTGGCTGCGGCGCGATGACCTGGATTAGCTTCCACATGTCCGCGGCGGACGCCGCCGTGGTCTTCTTTGCCGCATCGTCCCACCGCTTCTTCTGCGCCTCGTAGTTCTTGCGGACGAGCTTGGTGAATTCCTCGGCGAACTTCCGTTCGTCGAGTCCCTCTATCCGCGTCCAGAGCGACCACTGAATCAGCGAATCCACGGTATGGCCCGTGGTGGAAACCAGGCGCTTCATGGCGACGAGCGAGAAACCGTTGTCCACAATCGGGCGGCGCCAGCCATACAGGCGCTGCTCGTCTTCACCGCTGACCTGATACTCCGTCCGGGCGTGCGGGGCGAGCTTTTCGAGCTCCATGCAGTACGCACGCATGAGATGCACCTGGTCCTTCGCTCCCGGAGGAACTCGCCAGAAAATGCCGGCGGTCATCATGCGTTGGAAGTTCCCGATCGCCGGGATGGCGCCGGTGAACAGGGTCCTGACGACGCGTCTGGCCGTGCCCTTGGCGTGCAGGATGGTGCCGTCGGTCACCATGAAGTAGACGGCGCAGTCCCACTCATTGGTCGCGTGCACGGCGAAGGCGTTGCCGGTGGACGTCCCGGTGCCGTTGATCTCGATGTCGAACCGCGCGCGCGTTTTCGCGACGAGACCGTCCAGCACCCAGACCGGCTCGCATGGCTTTCCGGCGGCGGTGAAGTCGGTCAGCACCGCCGGGAGAATCCACTGCTCGCGGTCGATGCGCAGTCCCGCCGCAACAAGCAACTGCGCGTGATCGAAGCGGACGGCCGACGACGCGCGCCCGCCGGCATCGGCCGCGGCCGTCTGCCCCGGCAGGAGGTACGTGACGCCCGTGCCCGTCGATCGGCCAGCCAGCCATACCAGTCCATGGAATGCGGTGGCGACCGTGGTGCCGATGGCGGTGCGTGGCGCCGGCTCCACCTTCATGTCGGTGGCCTGCAGCGTCCGCGCGCCGGCATCGATGCCGACGCGCTTGCGCCCGTTCCACACGAACGCGCCGCCCATCTTCTGCCGCCGGCACTTCTTCGGCTCATCCGGAAGCCTGCCGTTCTCTCCCGTCAGGAAGATCTCCCGCCTGCCGTCATCGCAGGTCTGCACGACCGCCTGAAAATCCTGCCTGATGAAGCGCACCCAGTCGATGAGCGGATACGCCAGCCGCAGATCGGTATGCGCGCCCTTCACGTAGTCGAGCACGACGTCCGCCTCGCCGCCCGCATTCGTTTTGCCGGCCGGAAGGGCTTCATCCACACCCTGCACGACCACGGTGACCGGCGCGTCGGCCACCGGCGCGGCGCCGTTCGCGACCGTGAGCGACAGCGTCATCATGCCGAGACTGATGGGATCCGGCGCGGTGCGCACGACGACCGATCCGGCGGTCGTGGCCACGACGGCCGTCGGCGTTTCAATGCGGAACTCGGTGCCGTCACGCGCATCCGGGGGAGCCTGCGCCAGCACCTGTCCCCGCGCCAGGTCGATGGTCGTGCCGCCGCCTGAAGGGTCGTGCTTCACAACGCGCAACTCGGTGTTGGGTTGAAGAAGGATGGAGCCGCCGCCCGAAAGGGCCAGCCGGCCGGACGACGTGGGACCGGTGCGCACGACGTCCCCGGACTGGACCGGCGTGTTCGGCGTCGGCGCGGCCACCTCGGCGCCCTTGACCGCAAGCCCCGCCGTGGCCGCCTCGATGCGCCCGACGTCTTCGGCACTCCGGTCCGCGCTGAGACCGCGCGTGCCGTACGACACGAGGGCAACGCTCACTGCCAGGCAAAACGCCGCGCTTCGTCGCATGGGAACCTCCGGGATTCTGTCGAAGCGCCCGGATCCTACCGCAGGGTACGCCTCGGCTGCCCAAAGGCTTCATCCTTCGTCTAACATCCTCGAACGCGGCGAATCGGGCAGAATGGCCGCGTCTGCTGGAGGTTCCTGGATGCGCCTGGTCGTCGCTGGTCTTGCTCTTTGTGCGTTCCTGCCCGCGCCCGCCCTGGCGCAGGCGCCTCCCGCGGGGCCCCTGCTCCTCATCATGCCGGCGACGCCCCGAACCGCCGCGCTCGGGAACGCCTGGGTCGCGGGACGCGACCAGGACGTCCTGTTTTACAACCCGGCCCAGCTCATCGGCTCGCGGACAGGCCTGGACGTGAACATCACGCGCCACGGCTCGAAAGGCACCACCTTCGGATTAGGTTCGGTCTACGCGGCAGGGAAGTGGTCGCTGACGCTCGGCTGGGGCGTGCAGCTCGCCGACTTCCGCGTGAGTCCGGGCACGCCGCATCCCTATTCGCCGTCCGTGTTGCAGGGTGGCGGCACGGCCGCGGGCCAGAGCACGCTGGCCGCGGTCGGCGGCGCCATCACCTGGAAAGGCTTCCGCTTCGGAGCCGCCGGCAAGTACGCGTCCGATCGCGCGGTCCTGCAGCCCAATCCCTTGTTGCTCTCGGTGATTCCGACCGTCAACCATGGCGTGTTCGTGGCCGACTTCGGCGTCGCCAGGAACATCCTGGGCGGCGTAGGCGGCTTCTCCTTCCAGAACCTCGGCGGCTCGTCGAACGGTGACGGCACCGGCATCACCGCGCCGAAGCAAGCGCTCATGGGATGGTCGATGTCCAGGATTGCCGGCCCCCTGGATCTCGTTCTGGTGTCGCAGCTCACGTTGCGCGACAACTGGACCGCGCCGGGCGCAGGTCTCGAGGTCGGCTACAGCTGGATCGAGGGCTACTTCGTCAGCCTGCGCGCCGGCGTGCGGCGCCCGGAGGCCGACGCCGAGCGCCCGTTCACGTTCGGCGCGACCATTACCGCCGATCGACTCACGGTGGAATACGGCGTCCAATTCTTCGAAGGCGGCAGAGCTTCCAATGGAGTGACGGTGCGATGGAGATGAGATCGCGGGTTCTGCAGGTTAGCGGGTGCCTGCTTGTTCTGGGTGCTGCGGCCGGCTGTTCGCAGGCGCTGAAGCTGGCGACGGACGATTCGAAGACCGTACTGGCGCAGCAGACCATCACGGCGCCGAATCCGGCGGACCGCGGAACGTACGCAGTCAAGACGCTGTTCTACGGGGCCGGCACGGACATTCGACGTCCGGAGTACAAAGACGGCGTCAGCGTCAAGACCAAGACGGTTGACGCCACGCCGTTCGTGTCCATCACCGGCGCCGCGGTGAAGACGCGCAAGGACTTCTGGGGCTTCGATCTGAAGAAGGCGCCGATCAACGGACGCGTCTGGTATCCCGACGGCCCCGGCCCATTCCCGCTGGCCCTCATCGTGCACGGCAATCACAACTGGCGCGAGTTCTCGGATCCCGGGTACGAGTACCTTGGCGAGCTGCTCGCGTCGCGCGGATTCATCTGTGCGTCCGTCGATCAGAACTTCATCAATGGACTCAGCGCCGAGAACGACGGCCGCGCCTGGCTGCTGCTGAAGCATCTCGAGGCCTGGAAGCAGTTCAACGAATCCGAGGACAGCGTGCTTCGCGGCAAGGTGGACATGAGCCGCATCGCGCTGATGGGCCATTCGCGCGGCGGCGAGGCCGCGGCGACCGCGGCGGCGTTCAATCGCCTCAAGTACTACCCCGACAACTTCAAGCAGGAGTTCAAGTTCAACTTCGCGGTGAAAGCGGTCGTCGCGATTGCGCCGGTAGACGGCCAATACAAGCCGACCGGCCAGTTCACGCCGCTCGAGAACGTGAACTACCTCCTGATTCACGGCTCGCACGACGGCGACGTGTCCACGGCGCAGGGGCTCCGCCAGTACGAGCGGCTCAGGTTCACCGACGGTCAGCCCTGGTTCAAGTCGGTCATCTTCATGTACCGCGCGAACCACGGCCAATGGAACTCGGTGTGGGGAAACAAGGACAACGGGCCGCGCAGCGGACGGTCGCTCGACCTCCGTACGCTGATCGATCCCGAGGCGCAGCGCCAGTTCGCGAAAGTCGTCATCTCCGGCTTCCTTGAAGCCACGCTGAACAACCGGCGAGAGTACCTGCCGATGTTTCGCGACCACCGTACCGCCGGCGGGTGGTTGCCAAAGACGATGTACACGACGAGGTTCCAGGAAGCGGGCTACCGCGCGCTCGCGGAGTTCGACGGCGACGTGGATCTCACGACCGGATCCGCCCAGGGCGTGACGATTACTTCGGAGCACCTGTCCACGTGGCACGAGAACGCCGTGCCGTTCCGCGGCCGCGGCACCGACACCCAGAATCACAACGCGGTGTGGATCGGCTGGAACAACCGCATGGCAGTGACCGATGCGGACAAGGACGAGGCGAAGAAGGCCAACGGCGGGAAGCCCGTGTGGTCGTGGCAAGTGAAAGGTAAGCCCGCTCCACCCGCGACGTACTCGGTGTCCGTCCCCCAGACGCTCCGGGCCGAGTGGGGAGTCGGCGACCGCAGTGTCGTGTATCTCTCGCTCGCGGCCACGAGCACGAAGCCGGGCCCCCGCACCCCGCCCCGAGATCCAAAGAAGGAAGAAGACGAGAAAGCGGCCGAGGAGAAGAAGAAGCCGGGCGCCAAGCCCGCGCCAAAGCCGCCGCCCACGCCCAAGGAACCTCCGAAGCCCAAGGAGGAACCCGACGAAACGCCCGTGGACCTGACGGTGGAGCTCGTCGACACCGCCGGGAATACCGCACGGCTTCCGCTCAGCCGGTTCGGCATCGCCCGCAAGCCGCTCGACTCACGAATCTATCGTCGTGCAGGGCGAGACGCGGCCAGGTTCACGAACATCTACGAGCTGATTCCGCAGACGTTCGTGATGCCCGTGGCGGACTTCGCCGCCGCGTCGCCGTCGTTCGATCCGCGTCAGGTCGCGGCGATTCGCCTGGTCTTCGACAAGACCGAGGCCGGCACCATCGTCGTGCAGCACGTGGGCGTGTCCACGCCCGCCGACCGCGCGTTTCTTGCCGCGCCCATCCCGGCCGCGAACGCCGGCCGGTAGTTTCCGATCGCCTATGATCGGGGCCGACCATGGGCACAGCAGGACCAGCGTTCCAGCCATCACCCGCCGATCGGTTCACCTTCGGTCTCTGGACCGTCGGCCATCGGGGAGCTGATCCATTCGGCCTGGCGACGAGACCGGTCCTCGATCCAGCCACGTCCGTCCGCAGGCTCGCCGAGATCGGCGCCTATGGCGTCAATCTCCACGACAACGACCTCGTGCCGATCGACGCGACGGCCGCCGATCGCGACCGCATCGTCCGCGACTTCAAGGCCGCGCTCCGTGATGCCGGCCTCGTCGTCCCCATGGCCACCACCAATCTCTTCACCGACCCCGCGTTCCGCGACGGCGCGTTTACCGCCAACGACCCCGCGGTCCGTGCGTACGCGCTGCAGAAGACGCTGTCGGCCATCGATCTCGGCGCCGAGCTCGGTGCGAAGACGTACGTGTTCTGGGGCGGCCGCGAGGGCGCCGAGGTGGACGCGGCGAAGGACCCGGTGGAGGCCATCAAGCGTTTCCGCCACGCGATGAACTTCTGCTGCGACTACGTGCGCGATCGGAACTACGGCATGCGGTTCGCCCTCGAGGCCAAGCCGAACGAGCCGCGCGGCGACATCTATTTTCCGACCACCGCAAGCTATCTGGCGTTCATCGAAACGCTGGACCATCCCGACATGGTCGGCGTCAATCCTGAAGTGGCGCACGAGAACATGGCCGGCCTCAACTTCCTGCACGTCGTCGCGCAGGCCATCGAGGCCGGAAAGCTGTTCCACATCGATCTCAACGACCAGAAGTTCGGGCGGTTCGATCAGGATCTGCGGTTCGGATCCGAATCGATCAAGACGCTGTTCTTTGTGGTGAAGCTGCTCGAAGAGTCCGGCTACGACGGCCCGAGGCACTTCGACGCCCACGCGTACCGGACGGAGAGCGCCGAGGGCGTGTGGGACTTCGCCCGCGGCTGCATGCGGACGTACCTGATTCTCAAGGACAGGGCGCGCCGCTTTCGTGAGGATCGCGAGATTCAGGCGCTGCTGGCGGAGATTCGCGCCGGTGACGCCGGGGCGGAATCACTGCTCGCGCCCTACTCACCGGAAGCGCTCGGCCGGCTGCGCTCGCACCAATTCGATCGCGCCAAGCTGGCCTCGCGGCCGCTGCCGTACGAGCGGCTCGATCAGCTGGTGATCGATTTGCTGCTGGGTGTGCGGTGATTCGGTTTTAACCATGAAGCCATGAAGCGCATGAAGGCATGACCTGTCCGTCCGATCGGCCCGGCCCTGCCGGGCCACCAGGTCATGCTTCAGTCTTCATGTCCTTCATGATCTTCATGGTTCAAACGCCCTTAAGAGCATCCGTCTCTGCCTCGGCGTAGCGCTGTCTCAGATCCGCGTACACGGCCGTCGCATCGGCGCGTGGGTGGACTCGCCATGCAGGATCGGGATCGGTGAATCCGGCCACTACGTCTTCCCAGTCGATCGCGGTGCCTGAGGCCTGGCGATCAGCGTGCCAGGCACGGAGCGCGGCGCCGAGCGCGGCCGCGTTGCCGGCGTGGGAGCGGACCACTTCGGCGCCGAAGACGTCCGCCATCACCTGCAGCACGTCGCGATTGCCAGAGGCGCCGCCCATCGCGTACACGACCGACGTGTCGCCGCCCATCCAGCGCGTGTGATTCGCCATCGCCATCATCTGCGCCTCGATGACGGCGCGCACGTTGCCGGGCGCGTCGTCTTCGCGCAACGAGACGCGGCGGAGACCCGGCGTCAGCACGTGCGGCGTGATCTCCGGATCGAACCAGGGGAGCATCATCGCGCCGTTGTTGCCGGGAGGCGTCGATCGGAGCGCCGCCGAGAACGCCGCCCAGTTCATCCCGAACATGTCGCGGATCCGCTCGCGCGCGAGCGATCCGTTCTTGAAGACCGTCGTCCCCATGTATTCGCCGGTGGGGGAGGCGGACACGTAGCCGATGCCGGCGTCGTGAATCCGCGGTTCGCGCATCATGCCGCACACGGTGTCGCTCGTACCGAGCGAGATGCCGAGCTGGCCCTCGCGCACGAGCCCGGTGCCGACCAGGCTGCATGGGTTGTCGCCGGACCAGGCAACAACGCGGGCGGCAGGCAAACCGTAGCGATCGCGCCAGTACGCGGCGAGCCGGCCGGCAATCGTCCAGGAAGGCCGGACGGGGGGGAGCCGCCACGAAAGATCCGCGGCAGTGGCGTGAACCGCCGCCGGCCACCAATCTCGAGTGGCCAGGCTCATCAGGTTCATGCCGGAGCCGTCGCCGACATCGATCGCGGCATCCGCGCCCGCGAGGAGCGACGCATGGAACGACGAGACAAGATGGATGCGGGAGGTCTCGGCAAACCCGGCCGGGTCGTGCCTGGCGAACGCCCGAATCTGCGGTCCCGTGAACCGCTCGAAAGCACGCGACCCCGTGTTCCGAGCGAGCGCGCGCGCGCCACCGACGCCGGCTTCGATCTCCTCGCACTCGCGCGTGGTGCTCGAATCCATCCAGACGGGCGCAAGCTTCCGCGCAAAGATTCCCGCAAGCTGTTGGGCGAGCGGCCGATCCGAACGCGTAGCCGCGAGCGCGCCCGGCCAGCGGGCGTTCAAGTACACGCTGCCGTGCTGCTGCGCCGATCCGGACACCGCCTGGAGCCGCGACATGGGTTCGCGATGCTCCGCAACCAGGCGCGCCATCATCAGATCGAGCGCCTCGATCCACATCAACGGCGGCGCGGCCACGACCTTTGGATCGTTGTCCCGGATGACGCCGTGATCTGTCCAGTATTGCGGGAGTTCGGCCGCGTAGTTCAGTGAGATTTCGGCGACGACCTTACGGGCGCCTGCGTCTATCAACGTTGCCGTGAGGCTTTGCGTGCTCGCGTCGAGGCCGAGGTACACGGGGGGATCTTACAAGGGCAAAGGGCAGAGGGCAGAGGGCAAAGGGAGGGATGAAAGGTGAAAGGTCGAAGGAGTTCGCTGGTCCATTTGGGATCAGTGGCGCAGAGGCGGCTCCAGTAGCTTGACTCTCGCGCTTCTCGGAGGCCGATGGCGTACTTTGCCGCCATGTCGCGCCGGCTGTTGGCGACGGCCGCTTCCTCGATGAGCGCGCCGATCGAAGTCGCTGCCCGGAGCAGTTGATGGGCAACGTGCTTGTGCGCACCCCCGGCCGCCGCTAGTCGCGGGTAGAGTTTGAACACGTACTCGGAGACTCTCCAGTCCTCTGGCCCCGGCACATTGGACAGTCTCCAACCTCCCCCCTCTGCCCTTTGCCCTTGTAAGATCCCTTGGATGCCCGTCCGCCTGAGGTTCGCGCCGTCGCCCACCGGTTACCTGCACGTGGGTGGCGCGCGCACCGCGCTCTTCAACTGGCTCTACTGCCGCCGGCACGGCGGCACGTTCGTCCTTCGCATCGAAGACACAGACGTCGAGCGTTCGTCGATGGACATGGT
This sequence comes from uncultured Solibacteraceae bacterium, assembly GCA_964548865.1. Lineage (GTDB taxonomy): Bacteria > Acidobacteriota > Vicinamibacteria > Vicinamibacterales > SCN-69-37 > DASUGC01. The sequence goes on along the minus strand of CAZJTG010000018.1, from coordinate 14,962 downwards.
CACGGGGATCCTGGCGAGCATGCAGTGGCTCGGCCTGACCTGGGACGAGGGCCCAGGCGTCGGCGGACCGCATGCGCCGTACTTTCAGACGGAGCGGCTCGACAAATACCGCGAGGCCGCGGCCGCGCTTGTCGCATCCGGGCACGCGTATCGTTGCTATTGCCGGCCCGAGGATCTTAAGGCGAAGCGTGATGCCGCCCAGGCAGCCGGTGGCGCGTGGACGTACGACCGCGCCTGTCGCAACCTCAGTGACGCCGATCGCTCGGCTCGGGACGCCGCGGGCCTGTCGTCGGCGGTACGGTGCAATGTGCCCGAGGGCACCACGTCGTTTCACGACCTGGTGCACGGGGACATCAACTTCGACAACGCGCACATCGAGGACTTCGTCATCCTCCGATCCGACGGATTGCCGACGTATCACCTGTCGGTGGTCGTTGACGACGTCGAGATGCAGATCACGCACGTGGTCCGTGGAGACGACCACATCTCCAACACGCCAAAACAGGTGCTGCTGTACCGCGCGATGAACGCGGCGGTGCCCGAGTTCGCGCATGTACCGCTCATCCTTGGTCCCGACAAGAAGCGCCTGAGCAAGCGCCACGGCGCCACGTCCGTCGGCGAGTACGAGCGCCTGGGATATCTGCCCGACGCGATGGTCAACTTTCTCGCGCTTTTGGGCTGGGCGCCGGGCGATGACCGCGAGCTCATGTCGCGCGACGAACTGATCGCGGCGTTCTCGCTCGATCGCATCAGCGGCGGCAACGCCGTCTTTAACCCCGAGAAACTGGACTGGTTCAACCAGCAGTACATCATGCGGCTGTCGGCCGAAGAGCTGTTCGCGCGGCTCGGGTCGGACCTCGCGGCCGCAGGGCTCCTCGAGGACGCGTTCGTCGATCGCTCGAAGACGCTTGCGGCGATCGAGCTTCTGAAGCCGCGGTCGAAGCGGCTGCCCGACATCGTGGCGCAACTGCGGCCGTTCGTGTGCGAAGATTTCCCGCGGGACGAGGCCGCGGCGGCGAAGCACCTGTCTCTGCCGGATCTGAAACCACATCTCCAGGCATGGCGCGCGCGTCTCTCGGACGTTTCGCCGTTCGACCCGGCGACGCTTGAGGCCGCGCTTCGCGCGCTCGCCGACGAGCGAGGCATCAAGGCCGGCGTACTGATTCACGCCACGCGCGTCGCGGTCACGGGTCAGGCGTCGAGCCCTGGACTCTTCGAGGTGCTGGCGATCGTCGGTCGCGAGCGCGTGCTGCGGAGACTCGATGCCGTCGCGTAGCAGGCAGCCGCCCACGATGACCGACGGCGAATTCAGGCGCGCGCGGCGAATCCTGATGCGGCGCGACCCGAAGCTCGCCGAGGTCATCAGGCGCGTCGGCCGATGCGGGCTGCCGGACGGCCGCACGTACGATCCGTTCGCCGGACTCGTGCGCGTCATCATGTCGCAGCAACTGTCCACGAAGGCCGCCGACACTATTTTCGGCCGCGTCAGGACGCTTGCCGAGGCGCATGGCGGCCTGACGCCAGCCACGGTGCGCGCCCTCGACGCGACGGCGCTTCGCGCGGCCGGCGTGAGCCGGCCGAAGATCGGGTACCTCTACGACCTGGCCGACCACGTGGCCGACGGCCGTCTCGACTTCGCGTCCCTCGACGGCCACACGGATGAGGACGTCATCGCGAAAATCACCGCCGTGAAAGGACTGGGACGGTGGTCCGCCGAGATGTTCCTGATGTTCCGCCTGAATCGGCCGGATATCCTGCCGGTGGACGACCTGGGCATCGTGAAGGGCATGCAGGCGCTCTTCGGCATGAAGCGCCGGCCGAAGCCCAGGACGATGATCAGGCTTGCCGAGCCCTGGCGTCCGTACCGATCGGTCGCGAGCTGGTATCTGTGGCGCGTGATTGACGCGTGAGGGTGCAGATGTGGCTGGCACTGGCGCCGCCGTGGTTCCACAGGCCGTCGTCACGAACAGCGCCGCGCCGAGAAACGCGAAGCGGAGGGAACAGTTCATGACGGGTAACATTCGTACGGTCCCGGGCGTATCTGGACGCACGGCATGACACTCGCCCGCCGCAACCTTCTGACCAGTTCTCTGCTCGCGCTGCCGGTCGCCATCGTCGTCCTTCTCGCCGTCAATTGGATTGATCGCCGCGACCGCGCGCGGCTCCTCGAAACCGCGGCCGAGGCGTACGTGAACGACGTCATGCGGGACGCGTGCGTCAACGATCCGCGCTGGTTCCTGGCGGGCGCGCGCACCGGACGGCCCCGTCCCGAGGAGTACCTTCAACCGGATGCGGACGTGCGGCTGCCCAGGCCGAGCGCCGATCCCCTGCCGTTCGAGTACTTCGCGTACGACGAGCAATTCACGCCCACCAGCGTGGCCGGGCCGAGATTCACGGAGGCGTTGATGCGCCGAATGCGCGCGTCGCCACCCGAGCGCGTCGCGAGCGGCACGTACCGCAACGCCCTCGGATCCGGCGTCGAAGCCGCCGTGCTCACGCGATGGACGCCCGGTCCGTGTGCCGTGCTCCTGTTCCGGCAGCTCGATCCGCAGGATCGCGCCGGCACGAGCGCGGCGCTGTTCGCGGCTGTCTACCTGCTCTCGGCGCTCGCGGCCTGGCTGGGCGCCGCGCCGACCTACGCGCGCATGAGGCGACTGTCAAAGGAAGCGAAGGACTCGACGAAAGAGGACTACGCCGCGATGGTCGGCGTCAGCGGCAGCGACGAGATCGGTTCGCTCGCCGCGGTCTTCAACGACTCGGCCGCCGACATCAAGAAGAAGGCCACCGGCATCCGGGATCGCGAGGACGCGCTCCGCCGATACGTCGAAGGCATCACCGAGGACGTCGCGCGGCCGCTGGCCTCGCTTGAAGGGCAGCTCGCGGGCCTCGCGGCCGGCCGTGACGATGCGGGGCTTCGCCATGCCGCCAAAGAAGCTCATCGACTGGCGATGGCGCTGAAGAATCAGGCAGCCGTGAACCGGCTGCGAAGCGTGACGGACGCCACGCCTCGCGGCCGCGTCGATCTCGCGGGCCTCGTCAGGTCGCTCGCGGCGGACCGGGGGCCGCTTGCCGCCGCCTGTGGCGTGGCGATCGATGTCGCAAAGTGCGCGGAGACCATCGTGCAGGCCGACGCGCAGCTCATGGAGCAGGCGATCGCCAACGTGCTTGACAACGCCATCGTCTACAACCGGCCAGGCGGGACCGTGCGGATCGAGCTCACGCCGTACGACCACGGCCGGCGCTACCGCCTGCTCGTCGCGGATTCGGGGCCGGGCGTCAGCGACGAGGAGTTCGAGGGGCTCACCGCCAACAGGCGGTTCCGTGGCGACGAATCCCGCACGCGCCGCCCCGGCGGCCGTGGCCTGGGCCTCGCCCTCGCGCGGGAAATCGCCGATCGCTTCGGCATGCAGCTGGACCTCAGGCAGCCCGCGGGCGGCGGCTTTGAGGCCGAATTCTCGACGCGCACCTGACGTGCACGACGTACCCGTCGTACCCGTATAATCCGCCCCGTCCCCATGCTTCGCCGGACGCTCCTTCAGATCGCTGCATCGCTGTTTGCCGTGCGGCCCGTCCGCGCGCTTGCGCGCATGCTGCAGGCGCCGCCGTTCAGCACCGCAGAAATCGAGACGCTCTCGGGCCTGGCTGACGCCGTGCTGCCGTCCGCGCTGTCGGCGCAGGACAGAAAGCGCGTGGTCGATCGGTTCGTCGCGTGGTTCGTGAACTACCGCGAGGGCGCCGACATGGGGCACGGCTACGGCGCGTCAACGCTGCGCCAACGCTCGGGGCCGTCGCCGATCTCGCGGTATCCGCCGCAGTTCGAATCGATTGACAGGGCCGCGCGCGAGCGCGGCGGCGGCACCTTCGCGTCGCTGCCGATCGCGGTTCGACGCGAGATCGTCCAGGCGCTGCTGAACGAGCCGCAGCCCGTCAACCGCCTGCCAGCCCAGCCTACCGGCGCGAACCTCATTGCCGATTTCATGGGCAGCTACTTCAACAGTGCGGCCGCGTGGGATCTCTGCTACCGCGCCGAGATCGGACGAGACAGATGCCGGACGCTCGATGACTCCGCGAGTCAGCCGCGGACAAGACAATGACATCGGCACGAACGTGCAGCGAGTGCCCCGCGCGAATAGAGCGGGGAATCAGGGGTCCCCGCGAGAGTGCGCGTCAGGGAGGGGCGGCGGGGACGTAGTCCCCCCGCATGAAGATGGTCCACGAGTCCGACGTCGTCATCATCGGTGGCGGCATCACCGCCGCGCTCATCGCCCAGAAACTCGCCGAGCGCCGTCCTTCCTGGTCGGTCACCGTTGTTGAAGCGGGAAAGCGCCTCTTCGACTTCGAGAACCGCATGGAGTACCGGCAGCGAACGCTCGACTACGGCGAGAACCAGTGGCCGGGCGACTTCGTTGCCGATCAGTCCGCGCGCGGAGTCATTTCGCGGACGATGGCGGTGGGCGGATCGGCGCTGCACTGGGGCGGCGTGTGCAACCGATTTTCCGAGGAAGACACCCGGCTGAAGTCCCTCTACGGGCTGGCGGTGGACTGGCCGATCGAGTGGAAGGAACTCGAGCGGTACTACTGCGAAGCGGAACGCCGCCTCGGGGTGTCGGGCGAGCCGAGTCCCTTGCCGGAAGACTGGCGCAGCGAGCCGTATCCGATGAAGGCCATGCCCATGACCTGGAATCTGATCCAGCTCAAGGCGTGGGCGGAGAAGAGTGGTATTCGGTTCTGGACGACGCCGCAGGCGAAGAACACGGTCGAGGGGTACGACGGCCGGGGACGTTGCCGGCGGTGCAACACGTGCGAGATTTGTCCCACTGGAGCCAGGTACTCACCGGACTGGACGTTCAAGAGACTGCTCTCGCAGAAGAACTTCCAGCTTCACGATGAGACGTTGATTCGGCGCCTGGATCTCGCGGACGCTGGTGCGCGCATCGGCGTCGCCCGCGGCAATCGCGCGGACGAGTCCGGAGCGGCGGTCGAGTATCGCGCCCGCACGTTCATCCTCACGTCCGGCTACTGCTGGAGTCCGCATCTGCTGCTCGCGAGCGCCAATAGCCGGTTCCCGAACGGGCTCGCGAATTCGTCCGATCACGTCGGCCGGTACATGACCGGCCATCTGGCCTATCAGACGACGATCGATCTCGATCTGAAGATCTTTCCAGGCATGAACGAGCAGCACAGCCTGATCTCGCGCGAGTTCTTCCGCAACACGCCGGGTCAGCCGTACCTGCGGCACGACCTGCGTGTGTGGGAGAACGCCGGCGGGCGAGGGCCGCAGCTGCGCGACGCGGCAGGAAGGCTCCTGCTGGGCGACGCGCTCCTGGCCGACTGGCGCACCAGGACGACGCGCGGAACCGCGCGCGTGCGCGGGTACTTCGACGTGCACCCGGACAAAGACAGCCGGCTCTCGCTGGATCCCGCGACCAGGAACCGGTTCGGCGATCCGATGCCGGTGATTCAGCACCGGACGGACGCGGCGACGCAGGCGCGGGCGGCGGCGACGCGCGATCATTTTCAGGCGTTGTTCGCGCGCCTGGCCAAGGCCAACGACGGACGCGCCGGACAGATGAGCGCGCTCAATTACCAGGACCATCCGGCGGGCGGCTGCCGCATGGGCGCCGATCCGGCCAGCAGCGTCGTCGACAGCTACGGCCGCACGCACGATCACGACAATCTGTTCGTGGTCGGTGCGCCGACGCTTCCGACCGGCGGATGCACGAACAGCACCCTCACGTTCGTGGCCCTGGCGTTGAGATCGGTGGAGGAGATCGTCAGGTGACGACGGGTGACGACGGGTTACCTGATGTCTGCGGCGGCGATCATCGTGGCGAAAAGCACCCGGATCCCCTTGAGGCTCGACGCCTTCTCGACGTCAATCCATTCCTCGAGCGCGTGCGCCCGATCGCCGCGGCCGCCGGCGTTGAGGCGGATCGCTGGAATCCCCATGCCAATGGGCACGTTCGCGTCGGTGCTGCTGAACCCGAGCGCCGGCGTCAGGCCCTGCGCGCGCGCGGCCGCGACCGCCATCTGCACGAGCGGCGTGGTCGCCGGCGTCTGACCTGACGGCCGATCGCCCACGAGCTTCACGTCGGCGGCGAGCCTGCCTTCGCGCATCGCGCGCGCCTTGTTTTCGTCGTCCACCGACTGGCGCACGATCATGAGGAACGCCGTCTCGAGCTTCTCGAGTTCGACCGGCGATTCCGACCGCATGTCCACTTCCATGAACGTCTCGAACGGGATCGAGTTCACCGATGTGCCTCCGCCGACGACGCCGACGTTGAACGTGGTCTTGGGCGTGGCCGGCACCGCGATCTGCGACAGCTTCTGCATCGCGGCGCCCATGGCGAATGCCGGATTCACCAGGCCGAAGGCGCCGTAGCTGTGGCCGCCGGGGCCCTTGAACGTGACACGGTACCGCTTGCTGCCCACACCGCCGTTCACGATGCTGTCGCCTTCGCCCGATCCGTCCACGGCGATGACCTGCTTGATGCGGTCGCGGTACTTGCCCTTCTGAAGCAGGTGCTTCACGCCACGGAGATCGCCCAGTCCCTCCTCGCCGACGTTGCCGACAAACAGGATGTCCGACGCGGTCCTGAGGCCGGCCTCGTCCATGGCTCGCATCATGGCCAGCAGCACGGCAAGGGACAGGGTGTTGTCACCGACGCCGGGCGCCGTCAGGCGCGTGCCACTCCGTTTCACGGTGACGTCGGTGCCCTCGGGGAAGACGGTGTCGAGATGCGCGACGATGGCGAGGAGCGGTCCGCCGGCGGCGTTCGTGCCGCGCCGGATGCCCATGACGTTGCCGATCTCGTCACGCTCGACGTCGGAGAGCTTGTGCGCGCGCAGCATCTCCAGGTACGCCGCGCCGCGCTTGTCCTCCATGAACGGCGGCGCCGGAATCTCGGTCAGCCTGATGATCTCGGCGACGAGACGGTCGTGATCGCGATCGATGGCCGCCATCGCCGCGCCGAAGCGTGCGTCGGCCAGCACGCGCTGCACGCGCGCGTCGGGAGTGTTCTGAGTGGATCCCGCCAGCAGGACGAAGGCGAGTGCGGGCAGCAGCGTCCCGAGGGTCACGGTGTTCATGCCAGAAACATTGTACGGGTCAGCTGGCGGCGTCTTTCTTCGTCAGCGTTCGGAAATGTACTTCGGCATACGCCACACCGCCGGTTTCATCGAGATTGAGTTCAAAGTCGTACCCCTCGTCCGCAAGGCGTCGTCGCACGGCGTCGACCATCCGCATCGCCAGCGGGCTCAGGTGGTCCTTGCTGGTGTCGGCCTCGGCGAGGATGGTGACCCACGCGTCACGCTGGGCGCGCGACGGCTTCTTGGCCATCTGGAAGCCGTTGCGGCATTTCTTCATCAGGTAATCCTGGAGTTTGTCCTCGGGCATTCCTTTCACGCGATTCCACGATTCAACCCATCCCTCGAGCCGTGCGAGCATGCGTCAATTATCCCTGTTCCAAAACGATTCCGGGAGTCGTTTCTCGTCCGTCCAAAGCAACAGGCGAAAACAACTGACGTACACTCAGCCCAGGATGCCCCGGCGTCTTGTGCTCGCGGCGGTCATGATGCTGATCTCGGCCTGCGCCGCGCATCGCGTGCCCGACGTGCCGGAGACGGGCCCGGCGATCTCGACGCGGACCGGCGTCTTCGCCGGAAACCTCGCCGGGGTGCGACACGAGTGGTCAGCGCCTCCGGGAACCTCGCTCGAGGACGGCCTGGCGCAGGACGAGGCCGCGGCGATCGCGCTCTGGAACAACGCGCGATTCCACGCCGCACTCGCGTCGCTCGGCCTGGCACGTGCGGATCTCATTGAGGCGGGCCTGCTGAAGAACCCGATCCTGTCGTTGCTGTTTCCCCGGGGCCCGAAGCAACTGGAGTTCACAGCCACGTGGTCGATCGATGCGCTGTGGCAGCGGCCGAAACGGATCGCGGACGCGAAACTCAACGCGGAGGCGGTCGCCTCCGAGCTCGTGTCGAGCGGCGTGAATCTCGTCGCCGACGTACGACTGGCGTTTCTCGAAGCCCTCGTCGCGGACCGGCGCGCGACTCTTGCCGGAGAGCAAGCTGACATCGGCAACCGCGCCGCAGAGCTGGCGCAGGGTCGGCTGCGTGCGGGAGACATCAGCGAGTTCGAGGCGGCGCTTTCGAAGACGGATGCGCTCCGGCTCGAATCCGTGCGTGTCTCTCGCGTGGCTGCGCGTGATCTTGCCTACATCCGGCTTCGGAGCCTGCTCGGTCTGCCCCAGGACGGCGCGCCGTTGAAGCTGACGGCGCCTCCGATCGCCTCGGGCGCGTGTGCGCCGCAGCCGGATCTCCTCAAGGCGGCGCTGGCCTCACGGCCGGACGTCCGCGCGGCGGAGTTGCGGATCGAAGCGGCCGGCGCACGCGCGGGTCTCGAGCGCGCTCGCATTGTGTCGTTCACCGCGTCACTCGACGCCAATGCGAAGGGCAGCGAGGGCTTCGAGATGGGCCCTGGCATCGCGATCGAGCTGCCGATCCTGTCGCAGAACCAGGGCAGGCGAGCGCGCGCGGTTGCAGAGATCGAACAGGCGAGCCGCAATTATCTGGCGATACGCGCGACGGTGGCGGCCGAGGTCAGTGCCGCGCGCGTAGGCGTCGTCGAGGCCGAATCACTCGCACGCCTGCTCGGCGCCGACGTCACGGAATCGCTCGCGACAGCGCGTCGCCAGGCGGAGCGACTGCATGAGGCCGGGGAGATTTCGCTGCTGGACCTCCTCACCGCCCGCCAGCGATTGCTCGACACCGATGCCGCACGCGCCGATGCGGAGTTCGGCGTGAATCGTGCGAGAGTGCGGCTCGAACAGGCTCTTGGCAACCGCTGCGAGGCCAAATGAAACGCTGGACTTACGTTGCAACAATTCCGATCATCGTCATAGCCGCCGGTTGTGGCCGAAGTTCGCCCTCGTCCGCCGCACTGCCTGCCGCGGCCGCGAAGGTCGAGAATCCGAGGGCGGAAGGTGACCTCTCGATCGTCGCGCTGTCGGACGAGGCTCGGAAGCACCTGGCGATCGCCACCGAGAAGGTAACGGCCGAACCGGTGCGCCTCACACGCACGGTCGGTGGCGAACTGATGGTGCCGCCCGGACGGTCCGTGATCGTGACGGCTCCGGTGGCCGGCACGCTCGCGCCCAGGCGGATGGCAGACGTCGGGCCCGTCGCGCGTGGGGACGTGATCTTCGAGCTCCTGCCGCTGCAGCAGCCGGAGCGCGACGCGCGGGCCGAGGCGGAGCGCGTGCTGGGCGAAGCCGACGCGCGGCTGACGCAGACGACGCAGCGCGTGCAGCGCCTCGAGCTGCTGCTGAAGGATGGATCGGCAAGCGTCCGGCTGGTCGAGGACGCCCGCGCCGATCGTGCCGTGGCCGCCGCGGCCGTCGAAGCCGCAAGGAAGCGAAACGAGTCGGTGGGCCGCGCGGCGGTTGGTGCGCGTGGGGAGTTGTCCCTGACCGCGCCGTTCGACGGCCAGGTCGTCGCGATCCACGCCGCAGCCGGCCAGGTCGTCGCTGCCGGCGCGCCCGTCGCCGAAGTGGCGCAGACGTCCTCCCTCTGGCTTCGTGTGCCGGTGTTTGCCGGCGACCTGCCCGAGATCGACGCGTCTCGGCCGGTCGTGGCCGCGCGGCTCGGCCAGGAAGTCAGCGGCCCGTGGCGGGAGGTCCGGCGCGTGACCGGTCCGCCCGCAGCCAACTCCTCGGCCGCCAGCGTCGACTTGTTCTTCGAGGTCTCGGGTTCCGGTCTCGGTGCGACCCGCCCGGGTGAGCGCTTGTCGGTACAGCTGCCCCTCAAGGCAACAAGCCGCGGCATAGTGATCCCGCGCGGAGCCGTCGTCTATGACATCAACGGCGGGACGTGGGTGTATGAGGACCGCGGCAGGAATCGCTTCGCGAGACAGCGCGTCGAGCTTGGTGGCCCCGCGGGCCGCGGGGTTGTCGTCATGCGCGGCCTCGCCGAGGGCATGACGATCGTCACCGTCGGCGCGGCCGAGCTGTACGGCACGGAATTCTACGTGAGCAAGTAGACCATGCTGCGCTGGCTCGTCTCGCTCTCGCTTCGCCACGCGATCGTCGTCTGTGCGCTGACGGTGATTGCCGCCGCCGCGGCCGCCCGCGTCGTCCGGACCGTTCCGTTCGATGTCTTTCCGGAGTTCGCGCCGCCCTTGATCGAGATCCAGACCGAGGCGCCCGGTCTGTCGGCGCTCGAGGTCGAGTCGTTCGTGAGCGTGCCGATCGAGAGCGCGCTGACCGGCGTTCCGAGCGTCGCGACGATTCGGTCGAAATCGGTGCTCGGCCTTTCGTCCGTGGTGCTGATCCTGTCGCCGGGTTCCGACCTGATGCAGGCGAGGCAGCTGGTGCAGGAGCGGCTGGCGCGCGCGAGCGGGGGCCTGCCAGGCGTCGCTCGTGCGCCGGTCCTGTTGTCACCGCTGTCGTCGCTCAGCCGCGCGTTGAAGATCGGCCTCACGTCGAAGTCGATGTCGCAGATGGACATGAGCACGGTGGCGCTGTGGACGATTCGTCCGCGGCTGATGGCCGTGCCCGGTGTCGCGAACGTCGCGATCTGGGGGCAGCGCGACAGGCAGCTGCAGGTGCTGGTCGATCCCGATCGGCTGCGCGCGCGGGCCGTCACGCTTGACGATGTCGTTGCCGCGGCGACGAACGGCGTCTCCACGGAGACCGGCGGCTTCATCGACACTCCGAACCAGCGCTTCGCTATCGCCCACCGCGGCGGTGTTTCGTCGGTCCGCGACCTGGAGCGTATCGTCGTCAGACCCGGTGCCGGCGCGCCGATCAGGCTCGGCGACGTTGCGACGGTGATGGAGGGCTTTCCGCCGCCCATCGGCGACGCGATCATCAACAATGTCCCCGGTCTCCTGCTCATTGTCGAGAAGCAGCTGGGCGCGAACACGCTCGAGGTCACGCGCGGCGTCGATGCCGCGCTCGAGGGCCTGAAGCCCGCCCTTGGCGACATCGCCGTCGACCCGACGATCTTCAGGCCGGCGACCTTCATCGAGACTTCGCTGGCGAATCTCAACCGAGCGCTCATCCTTGGATGCGTGCTCGTCGTCATCGTGCTGATCGCGTTCCTGGCGGATTGGCGCACGGCGCTCATCAGCAGCGTGGCGATCCCGCTGTCCCTGCTTGGCGCGGCCTGGCTGCTTCGGTACCAGGGCGGGACGTTCGACACGATGGTTCTCGCCGGACTCGTCATCGCGCTGGGCGAAGTCGTGGACGACGCCATCATCGGTGTCGAGAACATCGTCCGCCGCCTGCGCTTGAATCGGGAGTCGGGGTCTCCGAGGCCGGCGATGCCGGTCGTGCTGGAGGCGGCGGTCGAGGTCCGGAGTGCGGTGCTCTACGGCACGCTGATCGTCATTGCGGTGTTCTTTCCGGTCTTCACACTCGAGGGACTGTCGGGCGCGTTCTTCAAGCCGCTGGCGACGTCCTACGTGTTCGCGATTCTGGCGTCGCTCGTTGTGGCGCTGACCGTCACTCCCGCGATGGCGATGCTCCTGCTCACGCATCGAAGCGCGCGGGCGACCGAGCCCGCCCTCGTATCCGCCCTCAAGCGCGGCTACGCCCGATCGCTGATGGGATTCATCGACCGGCCGGCCATGGCGGGCGCGGTACTTGCGACGTTGCTCGTCGGGACGATGGCCGCGGTGCCGTACCTGGGCGAGGAACTGCTGCCCAACTTCCGCGAGCGCGACTTCCTCATGCACTGGGTCGAGAAGCCCGGCGCGTCGGTCGAGGCCAGCACGCGAATCACGCAGCGGGCGAGCGTTGAGCTGATGGCCATCCCGGGGGTGCGCAATTTCGGATCGCACATCGGGCGTGCCGAGGTCGCTGATGAAGTCGTCGGGCCGAACTTCACGGAACTCTGGATCAGCCTGGATGAGTCGGTGGACTACGACGCGACGGTGGCGAAGGTTCAGGCTGTCGTGGATGGCTACCCCGGCCTCAAGCGCGACCTGCTGACATATCTTCGCGAGCGCATCAAGGAAGTGCTGACGGGCGCGAGTGCGACGGTGGTCGTCCGCATCTTCGGCCCGGACATCGAACACCTGCAGTCGCATGCAGCGACGGTGAAGAAGGCGCTGGACGGCATCGAGGGCGCCACGGATATTCAGCTGCAGTCGCAGGTGCTCGTACCGCAGGTAGAAGTGCAGTTTCAACCGGATCTGGCGGCGCCGTATGGCCTGGCGCCCGGAGATATCCGCCGCGCGGTCACGACGCTGGTGCACGGGACGAGGGTGGGGGAGTTCTACGACCAGCAGCGTGTGTTCGGAGTCGTCGTTCGCGGTGTTCCTGAACTTCGTGCGAGTCCGGAAGCGATTCGCGCGCTGAGGATTCCGGCTCCTGGTGGCGCGGACGTGCCGCTGGGGGCGGTGGCGCGCGTGACCGTGGCGCCGGCGCTGAGCGAAGTGACGCGCGAGGGCGGCTCGAGAAAAATCGACGTGACCTGCAATGTGCGCGGCCGCGATCTGGGATCGGTGGCGCGCGACATCGAGGCAAAATTGAAGGCGCTCTCGCTCGGCGCGGGGTACCACGCTGAAGTGCTCGGCGAATACCAGGCGCGGCAGGAATCGTCGCGACGGCTGACGTTGATGTCCATCCTGACGTTCGTCGCGATTTTCCTGCTGCTGCTGGTGGACTTTGGGGACGCGCGCCTGTCGCTGCTGGTATTCATCACGTTGCCGTTCGCGCTCGTCGGCGCGATCGCTGCGGCGTTTCTGTCTACGGGTGTGCTCTCACTGGGATCGCTCGTGGGACTCGTGACGGTGATCGGCATTGCCGCGCGCAACGGCATCATGATGGTGAGTCATTTCAGGCATCTCGAGCATGAAGAGGGCGTACCGTTCGGCCGAGATCTTGTCGTTCGCGGAGCGCTCGAGCGCCTGGCGCCCATCCTCATGACCGCACTGGCGACCGGCCTGGCGCTGCTGCCGATCGCGTTCGGCGGCGACCGCGCCGGTCAGGAGATCGAGCACCCTCTTGCGGTCGTGATTCTCGGCGGGCTCGTGACGTCGACGATACTGAACCTGTTTCTGCTACCGCCGTTGTACCTGCGGTTCCGCGTGACCCGGCGAGCGTAGGCCCGGCTAATCCCTGCGCGCCACTCGGCCCACCACGCGCACCCATCGCACGGCGCCGGTCTTGTCACGAATGAACTCGACGGGATTGCCCTTGCTGTTCCCGGTGGTGACGACGGCAAGGTCTGGCGCGTAGAACGCCACGGCGCTGTTGTCGACCATCAACTGTCCGTCCTGCACGCGAACGACGTTCTGGCCTGATGGCGGCCGGCGATACGTGCCGAGGTACGGCGCGGGATCCGGCTGCCTGGTCATGATCGGCACGTCGGGCATCGTCTCGTTCACGCCGCGGTGACCGATCGGCTGGGCGGGATCCAGGGGCATCTCTTCCAGCACGCGAAGGGCCGCGCGTTCGACATCCTGGATGAGTCGCCATCCCTGCGCGTGATTGGTCAGGATGGCCAGGGCGAAGTCGCGTTCCGGCACGAGTTCGACAAGGAGCGTATGACCGAGCGTCCCGCCATGCGCGGCGGTCATCACGCCACTGACACGCCGGAGGTGCCAGCCGAGGCCCATCTCATCGGCGACGTTGTTCTTCCTGAGGCGGGGCGTACGCATCTGCTCGAGTGACTTCTGCGAGAGCACGGGTTTGCCGTCGCTGTTCGTGCCGTTGCCGAGATGGAATTTTGCATAGGTCATCAGATCGTTGAGGCTCATCGAGACGCCCCCGGCGGCAACCGAGACCGAGCGCGACAGCGGCCGGCTCACCGAGACCTGCCCGGGCGCGCCGCTGTGCGCGACGGAGAACGGGTAGGTGACGAGGGCCTCTATCTGCGTGAACGCGCGCGTGAGGCCGATCGGCGCGAAGACTTCGGTCCGGAAGGCCTCGTGGATCGACTTGCCGGTGACGGCTTCGATGACGCGGCCCGCGACGTTGAATCCGGCGTTGTTATAGCTCCAGACCTCGCCGGGCTCGGCGAGCTTCGGCAGGTCTTTGATTTGATCGAGGAAGCTTGCGAGCGTGAGCGGGCCGCGATCGGCCGCGGTCAGCTGGCCTTCCCAGCCCGGCGTATGTGTCAGCAGGTGCCAGAGGGCGACGCTGTTGGTCGTGCCCTCGTCCTGGACGCGGAAGTCCGGCAGGTATTTCTTTACGGGCGCGTTGAGATCGACCTTGCCCTGCTCGGCGAGCCGCATCATCGCCGTGGTCGTCACCGTCTTCGAGATCGACGCCAGCGCGAAAATCGTGTCCGGCGTGACGCCCTGCGGATTGTCGACGTTGGTGATGCCGAACCCGCGCACGAAGAGCTGGCCACCCTTGTAGATTCCGAGGGCGACGCCCGGGATCCCGTACTCCGCCATCTTCTGCTGCACGAGCGACGTGATTTGCTCGAGTTTGGGATTCTGATCCGCCGAGCCCGTGGTACCGAGCAGCAGAGCCGCCGTGATGGTCATTGTGGCAATAGCGCGCATGCCGCTATCGTAATCGGGGTCGGGTCCCAGGCCGGGGTCAGACCGGGGTCAGACTGGGGTCAGACTGGGGTCAGACATCGCTTCGGTCCAACTCCGGTCCAGGTCAGGACACGTAGCAACGGGGGCCGGCGCTGTTCTGGAGACAGGTCGTCGAATGATTCGATTGTGGCGGGCGCGTCGACGGCACGATCACATCGATGCAGTTCTGTGCCCGAAGTCTGAAGGAATTGCGTTGGAATACTCCAGAAATGACCGGTTGCTCATCCAGAGGACCTATCCTTCCGAAGACGCCGCGCGCCAGGACGCCGCCGCACGGTTGAGGGAACTCGAGCGTGCCGGCTGGGTCGATCACTGGTAATCAGCCGTCGGATCGGTGCCCGGTCTGGCCCGGTGCTTGACCGGGCGAGGTCTGACCCCGGTCTGACCCCGGTCTGACCCTAG
>CAZJTG010000017.1:16943-28038 GCA_964548865.1 uncultured Solibacteraceae bacterium | reverse complement strand
GCAAGGAGAGCTGGCTAATATGATGAGCGTGTCCACCGGCGCTGGGGAGCTCCAAAGAGCGGATTTCCGAGGACCACACGGTAACCGGCTCGCCGGTGGATCGGCGGATCCAGCGGATCTGGGGCATGCGCTACATCGACGATCCGGTGCTCATGCGCCGCGACCTAGACGGCTCCGACGGCAACGGTGACTACGAGAGCACCTTCTACCACATCACCGACGCGATGTTCTCAACCGTGGCGTTGATGTCGGGAGGCTCGGTGATCGAGCGCGTGACGTACGATCCCTACGGGCGTCCTCGGAACCACCGCGGAGCGGATCTCAATGGAGACGGAGCCGTGGACGGCGCAGACCTCGGGATCCTGCTCAGCCATTACAACGCCGAGATGGGCGACACCGACCCCCCAGATCCCGCGGACTACTCCTCGCTCGCGGATCTCAACCGCGACGGCATCGTGGACGGCGCGGACATGGGGGCGCTGCTGGGCTCATGGGGCAATGCGCTGCCCACGGGAGTCCTGAGCCTCGTGGACAACTCGATCGGGTTCGACGGCTACGTCCACGACGCGGTGGTCGCCAGCAATGACCCAAGTCCGTCGGCGAACTTTACATTGCGCGAGTCTTGCATGGTCAGGAACCGCACGTACGAGCCGACTCTCGGGCGTTGGGTGCAGCGCGATCCAATTGGCTACCCCGATGGGCCCAATCTGTATGAGTATGTTGGCGGAAACACCGTACTCCTGCAAGATCCATCTGGACTTATGTGCACTATGGGATGTGGCCCCATTGCCTTGGGTGATGCTCCACCGCCCTCATTTGTGCCTACTCCCAGTAACTGGAAGTCTCCGAACAGTGCCCCTGTGTACAGTGATGATCCGGAATTCAAGCGGAACTTCAAGGTCGATCCATCGTTGGAGAAGTGCTGCGGGCAGCTCAAGATGAACATTGATAAGCAACCTAATGATAGTTGGAAGAACTACGCTGCGTATGCGACTTGTTGCAACGGCAAGCCCGCCGTGTGCTTCTTCCAGCCAGCGCACCTCAACGGTCCCAAACGCAATACCACGGCTACGACCTTAGCGGACGCCGCCGAAGAGGAGATCGGATTCATGCGTGGATCCCTGTTGGTGGATCAATGCATGTTGAATCACGAGTTCATGCATGTCGGCAACGGAAACGTCGGAGATCTTGTATGTGTTGGGAAATCCGACGGATGGATCGAGGAACAGGATCCTGGCTTCAACGAAGAGCGGCGCCTGAACGGAGTACGCAGACATTGTGCCATCTATGGCAAGCAGCGCGATTGCCTCGAGTACAAGCGCCGTCTCTGCGAAGGCAACGGCAGGAGTGCAACCGCTGTGGCGGAGTGCCAGCGGGTCGTCGACCTCAATCTCAAATCGGTGAAGGAGTATGTGAAGAACAATTGCAAGGAGTGCCACGATGCCGACGATGAAAAGAAGCGCAGAAGAAAGTAACAGGGCGGGCCTGTTCGATGGTTCCTTCGCCAAGTGCTGGGTGCGGTCGATGTTGCGCAGCAAGACACAAGTCGCGGCTTCGAGGGCGGCGTGCGGACTCCTTGCACTTGCTTACTTTGGGCTAGCAGCCGCGACTCCAATGGGGAGCGTGCCTGCAACTCCGCCCCAAAGCGCACGGCAAGATTCAACTGTGAAACGCCAGAAGTCTGAGAGCGAGGCAACGTTTAAGGCCGAGATGATGAAGTTGATTGCGCGGCTGCGTCCGGCCGGTGCGGAGCGGGAGTGGCACGCTGATATGCACAGTATGGGAGAAGACTGGGCGACGATTGAAATGCGCGATCTCGTGCAGGACGGTAGGGTGAACCTAGAACTTCTTGGAAGCGCCTTGGAGAAGTGCGCGATCATTCGCTCATCTCCAACGTGGACTCGCGGGAAGCCCTTCTACGTCAGTTTTCAGATTCCGCGCTGGCTTAACTGGACCAAAGGCAGTGCAGTTCCCCAGATTCCTGGGGGCCTCACCGTGCTAGCGGCTCCGCGTGTATTTGGGATGAATCGGGAACTGAAGCCAACGAACCGAGAGGACACGTACCAATTGGTGGGCGACCTTCCGGCAGGAACGGACAAGGTGGAATTCCTCGTCACGCTGGCCCTTGATGACAGCCACTGGAAGACGAAGTGGACGGGGCGAATCACCGTACCCGTCAAACTGATAGAGCCCGCGCCGTTTGTGCCCACGGACGATCCCCGGATCACGGAGGCAGTGAAGAAGGAAGTCAATGTCTGGTGCGCGGCCTACGCAGAGCCTAGCGAGTTTGCATCCATCGATGCAGAGTGGCACCGTCCACTGACGGGCCCGCTTACCGAAACGGTCGTGTGCTTGGAAGTGACTCTTCTGAAGGACAATCAGCCAGTGTGCGGATTGCATGTGCCCGATCCGGACGAGGCCGCGTATTACAGTCCAGACCTCGATGTTCCGAGGTTTCCTTCCGCGGAAGTTAGGAAGGAAATCGGCTGGGGCCGCAACCTAGGCAGCTACAGCGTCAGGGTGCGCGGAGTGAAGCCGCCTTCGGAAAGCCGGTGGTGCCGCAGCAAGTACTGGACTGGCGAGTACACCGTCCCCCTTGCAGGCATTGTTGGAAAGCCCGGAGCCCCTCATCGGCTGCCTTCGCCTCTCACGGTTCAGCCGAAGAAGGCGCCCTAGGAATGGTGCGCGTGTTTAGACGCGTCCTTGCCCGGCTCCGCTGGCCCATGGCGGCGATCGCGGCGGTGCTCATCGGACTGATGATTGCGGGCAGGTGGGCGTTCATCACCGTAATGGTTCCCCTTACGAAGGGATGTCCCCAAGTCGGCCTAAGTGTCTACGGCGGCGGAATCTCGTTTCGGTGGGGCAGGTGGTTCGGAACCGGTTTCACGTTCATCGCGTTCGGCATCGAAGAACCCGGGTGGAACAAGATTGCTGAGTGGCCCGCGTATGGCTATCAGGGCGGCAACGCTCACAACGTTGACGCGCCACTGTGGGTCGTGGCGGTGGTACCGGCGGCGCTGTCATGGCTTGGGTTTTCTATCGCGAGGAAGAGGCCCCGTCGTGGGGAGTGCCCCCGATGCCGGTATCCGCTGACCGATGGAGCGAGATGCCCTGAGTGCGGATTTCAGATTGGATCGAGTTCTGATGCCGCGGGGTGACGGCCCGGTCTCTCAACTGGAGAATGGACTCTGCTGGGTCTTACCGAAGAAACGTGGACTCGAGATACGAGGCGAAGTGAGTCCACCCGGGATAGTTAAGACCAGATCGATCAGCAAGTACCCTGTGCCGCTCGAGAAGTCGCTCGTTCAGGTCGTGTGGCATCGCTCAGGCCGCAGGCTACTGGCTACCGCGCTCCTCGGCTGGTCATCTGCTTCTTCGCCCACTCGCGCCACTGCTCGGTCTCGCCGCGCATGGCGATCTCCCTGAGCAGCTCGTTGGTGCGCCCGTCGGGATGGCCCGACTTCAGCTGAAGTCGCGCCAGCGCCTGCGTGGTCTGCAGGTGGCCCGGATAGACGGACAGGGCCGTGTCGTACATCGCGATCGCCTCGTTCGTGCGACCACCGTGCTCCAGAGTCAGTGCCAAGTTGAACCGCGGATCCGGGTGACCGGGCATCACCTTGCGCGCCCATTCGAATTCTCCGGCGGCGTCGTAGAGCTTGTCCTGCTTCAGCAGGAGGACGCCAAGGTTGTTGTGCGCGGGTCCGTGGTACAGGTCGGCAGTGAGGGCCTGCCGCAGCAGCGCCTCCGCCTTCTCTGGATCCTTGGCCATCAGCGGCTCGGCTTCCTTTGTGAGCGCCGCAGCACGTACGGTGTCGCGGGATCCCTCGCCCGACGACTGGTAGGGGCCGGTGCCGCGCGGGATTGACGTGCACGCACCCGCGAAGCACACGGTGCAGACGAGAATGGATGCAATTCGGTTCATGGCCTTGGGTTCCCTGTTCTCTTGGCGGACACGTACGAAGAGGTCAGCACAATCGTGGCGTTGAAGCGTTCGTCGGATGGCGGCTTCCTCGCCCCCGGCGCAGTTGGCGCACTCGGCGTGGCGCGGCTCAGGTCGACTGATGTCACGGTCCAAAGAGGCTGTGTGGATCGCCATCGATCGAGGAACTTGCCGAGGTCGATCAACTTCGCGCTCTTGAGCGACACGCGCATCTGCTGAAGCGAGTAGCGGCCGTCGGCACCGGCGGTGGGGGTGGTGCCACCTGTATGCGCTGCAACCTCTGAGAGCAGGCCCGTGCCCGCACCACTCGCAGCGAGCGTGTCGTGGAGCCGCGAGGCCAGGTCCTGCTGCGGCCGTGCACGAAGGCTTGCCCTTTCGCGCTGGCTGCGAAGCGTCAGCACTTCGCCGACCGTGCGCGATGCTTCGGCCACGCGTGCTTCGGATTCCGCAAGTGCATCCTCGCGTGAGTCAAGCCACTTCATGGCCGACATCGCAGCAAGGGCCAGCATGCACACGGCGATAGCGATCAGGAATGGAGCGCGAATCTTCACGGCGCGGCTCCCTTCTCCTCGACCTTGGGATCGGTCGCGGCTTCAGCGGTGAACGCGAGCCCGTCCTTGGCGGTGCGGAACACAGGCTGCGCGGCGCGCCACCCAGGGATCTGCTCAAGCCCATCGACGATGCTCTGCAGGTCCGTAGGCGTGATCGCCTGTCCGCGCAGCGTGATCTTGGCTTTCGACACGGACATGCTGTCGACCTGTGCGGCGACGCCGTCTGGCCATGCGGCAAGCGTGGCCGCAAGCACGGGGCTCACGTCATCAACTCTGGGTGCGCCGGTCGATCGGGTGCCGCGCAGTTCGCGCAACTCGGAAAGCAGCCGGAGGTCGTCGGGCAATCCCGGTCGCTTGGGTGATCCTGCTAGCGCGGCGCGCACCAGTTCCTCGCGACGCGCATCTGCCAGTGCGGTCGCATGGTCGAGCGCACGTGCACGCCCAAGCACGCCGGCAGTCAGGATGAGCGCAGCGACAGCAACCGATGCTGCGACCGTGAGCGCAAACATCCTCCGTGCACGCCTGCATGCACGCGGTTCAAACTCGCCGTGCAGAAGCTCAAGCGATGCTGGCTCGACCTGCACCCGCACATCCTCGGACAGCCACTCGGGCAGCGCCTCGGGAGTCAGCGACAGCGCCTTGGTCTCGTTGTCCAGACGTTCGCGCTCGATGCCGCACGCAAGTACGCGACCATCGTTCAGCGGTGCATACGCGCACTGCACCTCCTCGATGGCCACCGGCAGTTCCGACTCGAACAGGAATCCGCGCTCCTCGAGACGGATCGTCTTCTTGCCCAGCGGCACCGGGTCAAGCAGCGCCCAGTACAGATCCTGTACGCGGACGGTGCTGATCTTGATTGAGGGATCCGGCGTCATGCTCCGCCTCCGATGGGCGTTGCGCCCGGCGCCTTTGGCTTTTGGAGCTGGATGCGCTGGTCTCCGTATGCTTCCGGAGCGCCCGCGATCTCAACTTCTCGGGGCGCCACGCGCTTCACGGTCGCCTTGCCGAGCTGGTCGCCCTCGCGCACGAAGTGCACGCGGTCGTCGGAGCGGTCGTGAACGGCGGCAACGAGACCATCGGGTCCGTCGCTGATGCCAAGCAATGAGAAACGGGCGCCCTCCACCACGGCCTTCAGATCGACGGCGACCGCAACAGGCGGTGGGGGAACTGAAAGCAACTTCGCGAATCCCTCCATGTCAAGCGGCTCCGGCGATGACGCGGGTTGGTCCTCGTGTGGCGCGATGGCACTTGGCTCCGGAAGCATGGGCTGCACTGCGCGCGATGCGTTCACGCTCCATGCAGCGCTTGCGACGCACACGAGCGCGCCAGCGGTGCCAGCGACGACCGTCCTTCGGCGCCATGCCTTTGCGCGATCGGCACTCATGACTCGATCCTCAGGCGCTGCACGCATGCCCAGCCTTCGCCGGTGTCCTTGTAGGTGGCCCACCACGAGCGGCACACCGGGCCGACATCAATGTCGATCCTGAAGGACCAAGTGTCTGAACTACCGACGAACTGCGCGCCAGTGTCGGCCCTGGTGCCTGTGGCACCCGCAGGAATGGACGCGCGGCGCCCCTCGGTGCGCGCTGCCCGCACCGCGCCTGAGACGGAGCGCTGCGTGAGTCGTTCGGCGGCTTCGATCAGCGGCATCGGTGCGGTGTTCACATTGATCCGCGCGGGTCCTTCGAGATGGGTGGCCACCAGGGTCGCGAGCGAGTCAGCATGTTGATCTCCGTCGTCGTTGGTGCGTGAGTTTGCAAACCTCTTCACGGGGCCGAACTCCACGACCGGCATGTCCGGGTGCCTTGGGAAGTGTGCGTGGTCAGCGCTTGACGATGCCAAATCAATCCCAGGCGGCACGCCTTTGGGCACCTTGCTTCGGCCAATGGCGTCGCGGACATCGTCGGGGAGGGCACTGCGCGCGATGGCGTCGTCCTTGAATGCGGACGTCCACGGCACCATTCCGTGCTGGTCGTAGGCCGTGATTCGGATGGCTACCTCGGTGTCGCCAGTGGCAATGCGGCACGTCATGACCGGCACGGCAGGCTCGGTGGCATCGACGGGGGCGACGGCATTGCCGCTGTCTTGGCACAGCCAATCTTCAATGCGTGCGTTGACGGCCCGGCCCGCATCGTCGGCGATCGATTCACCCAGATCCAGGTTCCGCAGCAGTGTTGAGTCGGTGGCCACCCGCGCCGCCACGACCGCAGCACTCATGCCAAGTACCAGTGCCGCCAGGACCAGCAGCAGCGCCGCGCCGCGTCGGAGTGCAGATCGTCTCATGGAATGGCGAGCCTCCTCGTGACCGAATTGCCTTCGTCAAGACCAACCGTCACCACAAGCACGTGCGGCTTGCGACCGTTGCGCGTTCCCTCTTCACGTACGGTGAATTCCTTGACGCCCTCTGCGACCTGATGCCTCACCGGATTGGCCGACCCAGTTCGCGCGGAGTCCGCAGGCTCATCAATCGCAATCAGCACTCGTGCCCGCGAATCGAGCATGTAGCGGCGGACGGCATCGCCGAGGCGGTCCGGTCGCCTTCCTTGAATGATCAGGGAGCTGCCCTCGATACGAACGCGCTCGCTGCGTGGGCCGTCAGGTGAACTTCCGCGCCGAGGCAGTTCGAAGTCGCCGCATGCAAGTTCGTGACTCAGCAGGCGAAGAACGCTTTCTGTTGAGGTACCAGCGCGCGCTGCACGTTCGAGCTTCGCCGCGGTCTGCGTAGATCCAACCGTCCAACTCACCACGGTGACTGCAAGGAGGGCCGTGACGGCGAGTGCCACGAGTGTTTCCACCAGGGTGAGCCCTCTCCGAACAGAGACCGCGCTGCGCGGTCTCCGTCGCGTTCCGTATCGCGGCGAACGAGAAGTGCGTCGTGAACTCTCCGGCGGCGGGAGCCACCGCACCGACGCGCGCGCACCACACGTGAGGGAGAGCCATCGTTCCTCCGGAGCGGCTTGCCCGCCGTCAGCACGGGGCGGTTCAAGGGCGGCGTTCGTATAGACGATGGCGTTCACCTGTGGCGCATCGTGCGCCAGGTCCTCGGGCCATTCAATCGTGTAGGCGACATGGTTCTCCACGACGCCAAACGAGACAGGACTGGCGGCGATCCGGTCGGCCAGTTCCCCAAGCGAGCCCGGGTCGATGGTGCGCGCCGGATCATCGGTCATGCGCGAGGCGGCGCTGAGAATCGGCAGACATGCTGCCGCGACAATCGCAAGCAGGGCCGTCGCCGCAAGCGCCTCGATCAGCGAGAACGCACGGGCGGCAGTCACGGCGACGCCTCGATCCTGGCGGCGTGCTGTCCAGTCAGCCCGTTGACGGCAAGGCGGACGGCTCGTGAGGATCCCGTGAGCAGGTATGTGGCGTCGACGCTTCGTCCACTGCCATCGACCATCAGGGATTGAGCCTGGTCTACCGTGAGTACGCTGAGCGTGATCGATTCCGGCATCTCCACACTGATCAATGCCGAGCCATCCGACTGCCGTGTCGCATGGATCGCGCTCCCTTGGCTACCAAGCGCAATGAGCATGGGTCCGTCAGTACGGGCGCGGATCCGCGCCATGGTGTCCAAGTGCCGCACATCGCCGATCGCCCTATGCCATTCGGCCGCGTTCACGGACCCGCGCACCGACACCGACAGCACCACAACGATAGCGGCGATGATCGCAAGCGATGCAAGCAACTCAATCAATGTGAGTGCGCGAGCGGTTGATGTGCGTACCAGGTTCACTGGGTGGCGCCCTCCGTGGTCCGGAGGTGCGCCGTGGTGATGTCCGCGTCCTCGCCTTGGCCGCCCGCCTTGCCGTCGGCGCCGAGTGACACAACTTCGAACGGCTCGTCGCCGGGCCCGGGTGTCAGGTACAAGAATTGGCGTCCCCATGGGTCAAGCAGCTTGTCGGAGGAAACGTAGAACGAGTTTGACGGCGTGGCCGCAGGTGACGTGAGCGCACTCAGGCCCACGTCGGCTGCGGGATACGCGCTGCGCTCGATGCGGAATGCCTCGACTTTGCCTGCGATGAGCGCGGCTCCAGTCTTTGCGATCTCCTGCTTGGCTCGGCCGAACATCCCGGAGAACCCCATGAGCAGCGTGCCAGCGATCAGGGAGAGGATGACCACAACCGCAAGGATCTCGACCAGGGTCATGGCGAGTCGCATGGCCGATCGGCGGACGCGGATCTTCATCAGAGGATCTCCTGGAGCTTGAGAAGGGGGAGCACCGCGGCCATCACCACGGTGCCCACAAGAATGGCGAGCACGATGACCGCGGCGGGCTCAAGGAGTGCCGTGAGTCGATCGACCAAGCGTGCGGTCTGCCGTTCGTACCGCTCCCCGAGTCGTTCGAGGATGGGCGCAAGGTCGCCACCGGCCTCTCCAACCACAATGAGTCTCCGACTCTCGGCATCGAACCACGCCTCAGCCCGCGGCCCTGCGAGTGCACTCGAGAGGTCCTCGCCTTCCTCAAGGCGCTGGGCTGCACCCATCACGACGGTGCCGAGCCCCGCTGACACGCCCGAGCAGCCCGGACCCACGGTGCGCAATGCTTCCACCAGTGGCACTCCTGCGCGCAGTAGGTCTGCCACGCGCAAGAGCACTCGGGCGACGCTCATTCGGCGAATGGCCAGGGGAACCAGAAGGTCGATGCGTCGCCGCGATGTTGGGCTTGCCAGTCGCATCAACCGCGGACCGAAGAACACGATCGTCAGGCACGCGCCCGCCATCGCCAGCAGGATCGCTGGCCACCATCTCATGAAGACCCCACCGATCGCCATGAGCGCAGCGGTGAGCGGCGGTGTGTCCAGACTTGCACTCGTGAGGATGGCCGTGAGCTGCGGCAACGTTCGCGTTGCAAGGAAGAGCGCGACAGCCACACCAACGACCGAGACGATAGCCGGGTACGCAAGTGCACTCGTGAGCTTCTGCGCCACCGCCGCGCTCCGTGCCTGCCGCGATGCAATCTCCGTAAGCGTCGGTGCCAGCGTGCCGGCGAGCTGTGCGGCTTCGACCATGGCGACCTCGGACGGGTCGAACCAGCCGGCATGCGGTTTGAGCGCCTCGGAGAGAGACTTGCCCGCGCGCAGCTCCTCGCGCACCAGAAGCAGCACCCGTCGCAATGGGCGCGAGTGTCCCTCGTGGGTCGCCGCAAGGGTTTCCACCGCCTCGACAAGTGGCACTCCAGAGTCAAGCAGTGTCGCAAGCGCATCAAACGCATCAGCGCGTTCCTGCACTCGGCGCCCGCGAAGAAGACTCTCAAGCGCAGGGTGACCCCGTGGCGTGCCAGCGATCGCTTGCTTGGACTGCGCCATGCTTTTGGAGTTTCGATCAGGACGAATCTCAAGCACCTGGAGACCCACGGACCGCAGTGCAGCCCGTGCGTCCGCAGCGGTCGCCCCCGCAATCTCGCCGACGCGGCGCACCGGCTGGCCAGGGATGCGCAGATCAATCGCCTCGTAGCGCCACATGGTTTTAAATGGCCCCCAAGAGGACGCGGTCCACTTCGGCGCGCGTTGAGATTCCCTCGTGAACAACTCGCTCGCCTTCCTCGATCAGCGTCCTCATGCCGCCGCGCCGTGCAGCATCGCGCAAATCTTTCGTGCGTACACCTTGGCCGATGAGCGCGCGCATCTCATCATCGACAACCAGCAGCTCATAGACACCGCTGCGACCAAGGAGTCCCGAAGAAAGGCAGGTGTCGCAGCCAGCACCCGCGCATGCGGCATGGGTGAGACGGACCAGCCGCTGTGCGAGCACTGCGCTCAAGGACGAAGCCACCAGATACGGCTCGACCCCAAGGTCAACCAACCGCGTGACAGCGCTCGGGGCGTCGTTGGTGTGGAGCGTCGAGAGCACGAGGTGGCCAGTAAGGCTCGCTTGAATCGCCATGCGCGCCGTTTCGGCATCGCGAATCTCGCCGACCATCACAACATCAGGATCCTGGCGGAGGATGTGTCGCAAGCCCGTTGCGAACGTGACACCCTTCTTGGCATTGACCTGCGATTGGCTTGCACGGACGCCTGTGAGGGAAAGCTCGTATTCAATCGGGTCCTCGATCGTCATCACGTTGACGCGCGCAGCGCCGACACGGCCGAGGGTTGCGTAGAGCGTGGTGGTCTTGCCGCTGCCGGTGGGTCCGGTGACCAGAAGAATGCCATTCGTCCGGCTGGCCCGATCGATGTAGGGCGTGGCCACGTGCTCCGGCATTCCGAGCGCCTCGAAGCTGCACGGCTGGCGCTCGCGATCCAAGAGTCGCACTACGACGCGTTCGCCGTGGCTCGTGGGCACCGTTGAGATGCGCAGGTCGGCAGGGCGGTCACCGATGGTCACCGTGGCGCGGCCGTCCTGGGGAGCTCGGCGTTCGGCAATGTCCATGCGGCCCATCACCTTAATGCGGCTGGTCACGGCGACTGCGATTTCGGTTGGAATCTCGCGTACGTCATGGAGCACGCCGTCGACGCGGATGCGGACCAGCGTGCCGGTCGGAAGCGGCTGCAAGTGCACGTCGCTTGCGCCCTTGCCGAGCGCATGGAACAGGACCGCAGCCACAAGGCGCGCAATCTCGCCCTTGCCCTGAAGAGGCAGGAGGTCACTCTCTGCGGCCGCCAGC